>CAXMOD010000113.1:0-3879 GCA_964194905.1 uncultured Desulfobacterales bacterium
CTAGGCCCCGCGGCGTGCCGTGATCCGCCACGAGGCGGACGGCATCCGCACGCCGTCCGGCGTGACGAACGGCGCAACGGTCTCCTTCACCGCCGCAGCCGCGCGGCTGCGCACGTCTTCGCCGGCCTCGCGCAGCGCGGCGCCGGCGGGGCCCATCTGGAGCAGGAACTCCACGGTCTCTTCGAGCGATGCGCCGCCGCCCACCAGCAGATCGCGCTCGAGCGACTCAGCCGCCACGTCCTCGAAGCCGGCCTTTTCCAGGGTACCGCGCACGCGCTCCACGTCTGCAAATGCGAACGGGCCCGGAGCGTGCGGGTCGGGTCGCGCGGGAAGCTCGATCAGCGCCGCGACGGCGGCCACCGGGCGCAACATCCAGGCATTGCGGGCCAGCTCCTGCCAGCACACGAAACCGAGGCGTCCGCCCGGGCGCAGCGCGCGCAGCACGTTGGCGAAGGCCGCGACGGGATCCTCGAAGAACATCACGCCGAAGCGCGAGAACGCTACGTCGAAAGAGCCGGGCTCGAACGCGTGGACCTGGGCGTCCGCCTGCTGGAGGCGCACGTGCGACACACCGACCGCGCACGCGCGGCGGCGCGCCTCGTCGAGCATGGGCCCCGAGATGTCCGCGCCCAATACCGCGCCGTCGGTGCCGACGCGCTCGCCGAGCTGGAGCGTGGACTGGCCGCAGCCGCAGCCCACGTCGAGTACGCGCTCGCCCCGCGCCACCGACAGGGCCTCCATGGCGGCGAGTCCGAGCGGGGCGATCTGCGGCTCAACCCGATCCGCGAGCTGCACCCACTTGGGACCCGCGATCTCGTTCCAGTACTCGATCTGCGCGCGGTTGGCTTCGCTCATCGGGGCGGATTCTACCCGAGCGGAGCATGTGCGAGCCCGCCGGCCAGGGAGCGCACCACGGCGCCCCGGAAGCGCTCCATCTCGGCCTGCGGGCGGCCCGAGAGCTTCATCTGGGCGATCATGTGGCCGGCACCGACGGCGATGCGAGCGCCGTCGTCCGGATTGACGTCGCGCGAGATGCTGCCTTCCCGCTGCCCTCGGGAGAGCGTACCGGCGATGATCGCCACCACCGCATCCTCCATGAGCTGATAGCGGGGCCACACGTCGTCGCGCACTGCGCTGCTCCACGAGAGCCACACGCGGGCGTGGTCGGGCTTCGCGTCGATGGACGCAGCGAACGCGTCGATGTGCGCCTGGAGCACGGCGGGCGCCGGCGCGCTCGAGTCGTGCACGCTCTCCGCGATCCCGGTGTAGAAGCGACCGACTTCGTCCAGCACCGCGTCCACCAGCGCGGTGCGGGTGGGGAAGTAGACGAATACCGTCGGCACGGAGACGCCGGCTTCGGCAGCCACCTCGGCGTGGCGCGCCGCGCCTAGCCCACGGCGGGCGAAGACGGGCAGCGCGCACTCCAGAAGCTGCGCCCGGCGCTCCTCCGGCGGCAGTCGCCGCGCCCTCCCGAGCCCGTATGTCTCTGACATTGCTCGCGAATCTTTCAAGTTGACAACCCTGTCTCATTGAAGTTATTAACATTTCTATCAGTAACGAGGAGCGCGCGCCACCATGAGCACTCACGACCGCTACGCGATGCCCAGCGAGACGAACTGGAAGGTCCCGGCTTCCTTCGAGACCGACTTCCTCTGGGAGTACGACGACGGGCGCAGCAAGCTGCTCAACCTCTACCGCAAGGGGAAGAAGCTCCAGTGGAATGCGGAAGACCGCATCGACTGGTCGCAGGACCTCGACCCCGAGAATCCGGAAGGGCTACCGGACGAGTCGATTCCGATCTTCGGTTGGGACGGCTTCGCGAAGATGACGAAGCAGGAGAAAGCGGACGTGCGCCGCCACTACCAGTCGTGGCAGCTCTCCCAGTTCCTGCACGGCGAGCAGGGCGCCCTCATCTGCACGGCCAAGATCGTGCAGCAGGTGCCGCAGATGGACGCCAAGTTCTACGCGGCCACCCAGGTGGTGGACGAGGCGCGCCATGTGGAGGCCTACTGCCGGCTCCTCCACGAGAAGTTCGAGCTCGCCTACCCGATCAACCCGCAGCTGCGCACCTTGCTGGACCAGACCCTGCGCGATTCGCGCTGGGACATGACCTACCTGGGCATGCAGATCCTCATCGAGGGCCTGGCCCTGGCGGCGTTCCAGCTCATCCGCGACGGCGCGCAGAATCCGCTGGCCGCCTCGGTGAATGCCTACGTGATGCAGGACGAGGCGCGCCACGTGGCCTTCGGTCGCCTGGCGCTGCGCGACTTCTACCCGCAGCTCACGGAGAAGGAGCGCGACGAGCGCGAGGAGTTCGTGGTGGAGGCTTGCTACCTGATGCGCGACCGTTTCCTGGCCGAGGAAGTCTGGGAGACCCTCGGTCTCCCGGTGGAGGAGTGCATCCACCACACCGACAACTCCGCCTGGATGGAGGAGTTCCGCTCGTTTCTCTTCACGCGCATCGTCCCCAACATCAAGGCGATCGGCCTGTGGGGTCCGCGCATCAGGGACGCCTACGCCAAGATGGGCATCCTTGGCTTCGCCGACGTGGATGCCGAGGCGCTGCAGCTCGAAGACGAGAAGGCGGCAGAGGAGTTCGACCGCCACCACGGAGTCCGCCCGGAAGCGCTGCGGCCGTGAACGCGTAGCCGGAGCCGAGCGAGCGATGGCTCCCAGGGGCCGCGGATTGCCAGCGATTTCGCTTTCGGCGAACTTGAGGCTCCACGTCGCCCCGACGTCCTCAGGAGCCGGACATTCCCGACCCGATCGGATCCCGCCGCCTTCGTGTCCTCGCCCTGCTCGCCTGCGTCGGCGCTGGCGCCGCCCTGCTCCTGCCCGCGCTCTTCAACCGCTTCCCGCTCCTGATGGTGGACTCGTGGCGCTACATGGACGAGGCCGCCGGCGCTCCCTACTGGATCAGCTCGCAGTTCTACGGCTACTTCCTGCGGCCCTTTCTCGGCTCCACGCTGTGGCTCGTCGTGCTGACCCAGGCGCTCCTCTCGCTCTACGTGCTGCATGCCTTCTTCCGCCGCGTGTGCGGTGCCGGCCTCGTCTCGGCCGCGGTCGCCGTCGCGCTGCTCGCGCTGAGCAGCTCGCTCGGCTTGTTCGCCAGCGCCGTGATGACCGATCTGTGGTTCGGGCTCGGCGTGGTTGCGGCGAGCGTGCTCGCCGTCGGTGAGCGCGCACGCCTGACCGACGCGGCAATGACGGCCGTCGTCGCTTTCGCCGCCGTCGCCCATCCGGCGGCGTTCGTGCTGCTCGGACTGGTGGGGGGCGCCGGGGTCGCGATCGTCTTCGGGGTTCGGGTCTTCGGGCGTCGCCCGTTTGCCGAAGGAGCCGCTCCGGGGCTGCTCGCCGCCGCGATAGGCGTGGCCTTCGTCGCTCTCGTGGTCAACAATGCCGTCGTCTGGGGCAAGGCCCGCCCGAACGCCTACAGCATGGTCGCGGTCTTCTCCTACCTCTTCGTCAACGGCGATCTGGACGAGATGCTCGAGGGCTGCACCGAGTGGGAGGTCTGCACCGCGCGGGGGCGGCCCGATCGGTCGGAGACGGGGCCTTTCACCTGGTACATGCACAGCGAGCAGAGTCCCCTCCACGTGCAGCTCGGTGGCCCCGAGGCGTACGTGGACGAGGCGACCGAGATCGTCCTCCAATACCTGACGAGTCACCCGATCGCCTACGCACGCCGGGTCGTGGCGACGGGCTGGGAGCAGCTCTTCCAGGTCAGCGGCGCACGCCACACGCGCATGATGACCCGCCGCTTCAGCGAAGATCACCCGGATCTGCTCGACACGCGCTACCCGGGCGACGGGCCACGGCTCGCCGCGTCGCGCCAGTACCGCAAGGATCTCCACCTCCGCGAGGTCGAGCCCCTCTTTA
>CAXMOD010000114.1:0-24273 GCA_964194905.1 uncultured Desulfobacterales bacterium
CCGTCACAATACCACCAGCGTCGTACCGCCCCGATGGAAAAGGGTCAGAAAAGCGGAGGATCCGTGGCACATCTGCTCGTGACCGGTGGAGCCGGCTACATCGGCAGTCACACCTTGCGCGCGTTGCTGCGCGCAGGGCACACCGCCGTCGTGATGGACGACCTGCGCGCGGGCGGCAGCACGCCCACCGCCGTGGTCGGCGCTCCCCTGGTGGAGCGTGACGTGGGCGACGCCGACGCGCTGGCCCACGTCTTCGGCGACTACGGCCCGTTCGACGGTGTGCTGCACTTTGCGGCCTTCCTCTCGGTGCCCGAGTCGGTGGCCGACCCCCTGCGCTACTACCGAAACAACGTCTCGGCGGCGGCCGGCCTGGTGGAGAACGCGATTCGCTACGGCGCGCGGGCCTTCGTGCTCTCCTCCACGGCGGCGGTCTACGGCACTCCGAAGGAACAGCCGATCCCCGAGACCGCGCCATTTGCGCCGATCAACCCCTATGGCGCCTCCAAGATGATGGTCGAGCGCATCCTCGCCGACGTGGAGCGGGCGCACGGCCTGCACTGGTCGGCGCTGCGCTACTTCAACGCCTGCGGGGCGGATCCGGAGGGCGGCATCGGTGAGTGCCACGACCCCGAGACGCACCTCATCCCGGCTGCCCTGGAGGCGGTGGCCGGGCTGCGCCCGGAGCTGAAGCTCTTCGGGACCGACTACGACACGCCCGACGGCACCTGCGTCCGCGACTACGTCCACGTGACCGATCTGGCGGAGGGGCACGTGCGCTCGATCGAGTCATTGCTCGGGGGCGGTCCCAGTGGGGCCTGGAACCTGGCCACGGGCAAAGGCCTCTCCAACCGCCAGGTGCTCGAGGCGGTGGGCCGCATTACCGGCAAGGCCGTGCCGGTGCGCGAGGCCGGGCGCCGCCCCGGCGACCCGCCGGTCCTGGTCGCCGACGCCAGCCGCTTCCGCAGCGAACTGGGCTGGGCGCCCCGCCACTCGGACACCGACACCATCGTCTCCACAGCCTGGGAGTGGCTCAAAACCTGGAAGCAGCTCTGAGCGTCGTGCAAGCGAACGCCCCTTAGGGCGTTCGCGCGCAGCGAGCCGTAGGCGAGCGAAGCCCGCGAGCGCGAGCGATCAGCGAGCGCGAATGCCGCGGTTAGGGGGTGCTCTAGACGTCCTCGTCGCGGAGTCCGAGCCGCTTCATCATCTTCTGGAGTGACTGGCGCGGGATGCCCAGGCGCTGGGCGGCCTGGCTCTTGCTGCCGGTCTCGCGCAGGGATGCCAGGATCATCTGGCGCTTGATGTCGTCCACGGCGCGATTCAGGTTCCAGTCGGGGCCCACGGCGGCGACCGGGGCCGAGTCGGTGTCGCTTCCGCGAATGTGGTCCGAAAGCATGTCTGCCGAGATCGTGTCGCGCTCGCCCGACAGCGCCACAGCGCGCTCGATCTCGTTCTCCAGCTCGCGCACGTTTCCCGACCAGCCGTGGCGGATGAAGCGTTCCATCGCCGCGTGGGTGAAGCCCTTGATCTTGCGACTCATGCGCTCGTTGGCGATGTCCAGAAAGTGTTGCGCCAGCATCGGGATGTCGTCGCGGCGTTCGCGCAGCGGCGGAAGCTCGAGCTCGACCACGCGCAGTCGGTAGTACAAGTCCTCGCGAAAACGGCCCTCCTCCACCTCCTTGAGCAGGTCACGGTTGGTGGCCGCCATGATGCGCACATCCACCTTGCGGGAGTCGGCGCTACCCAGCGGTCGAATCTCCGCGTCCTGGAGCACGCGCAGCAGGCGCACCTGCATGCCCGGAGTCATCTCGCCCACCTCGTCGAGGAAGATGGTGCCGCCGTCGCACACCTCGAAAAGGCCCTTCTTGTCGGCGTGAGCGCCCGTAAAGGCCCCCCGTTTGTGGCCGAAGAGCTCGCTCTCCAGCAGGGTTTCCGGCAAGGCGCCGCAGTTCTGTGCGAGGAAGCGGTTGCGGGCGCGCGAGCCCGCGTAGTGGATCGCGCGGGCCGCCAGGTCCTTGCCGGTACCGGTCTCGCCGCTGATGAGCACTGTGGCGTCGGTTTGCGCCACCTTTTCCATCAAATCGAAGACCCGCTCCATGGCCGCGCTCGCGCCCAGCAACTGATCGAAGGAGTAGCGCCGCTCCACCGCACGGCGCAGGTAGAGGTTCTCGTCGCGGAGCCGCCGGTTCGCCTCCTCCAGCGCCGCCGCCAGCTGGGTGTTCTCGTGCGAGAGCTCCCAGGTCTCGAGGGCGCGCTTGACGTTGAGGCGCAGCTCCGAGGGTTCCCAGGGCTTGGGGATGTAGCGGTAGATGCCGCCGGAGTTGATGGCGCGCACCAGAGATGTGATGTCGGCGTAGCCCGTCAGCATCATGCGCACCGCGCGCGGGTTGCACTCGATGGCCCGCTCCAGGAACTCCACGCCGGTCATGCCGGGCATCACCTGGTCGGCGATGATGAGCGCCACGTCCTCGCGCTCGAGGACGGTCAGGCCCTCCTCACCCGTGGATGCCTTGAGGACCCGGTAGTCGTCCTCGAGGGTCATCTCCAGGGACTCGAGGATGGCCTCCTCATCGTCTACGAGGAGGATCGTGTACCGGGACGTCGCATCCGGTCCCGGCCGGGCACCCTCGATCCCGGCTCGCGTGTCGTCGGGATCGCTCACCGGAGCGGAGGGTAGGTCATGGGGCTCCGCGCGGGCAAAGCCGGCGGGCGCAGAGCGCGCCCGCCGGCTGCGGACCCCGCCTGACTAGGCCTTCTTGCGCCGGGCCGTCTTGCGGCGAGCGGGCTTGCGCCGGGCCGTCTTCTTACGCGCCTTCTTGCGCGCCTTCTTGCGAGCGGGCTTCCTGCGCGCCGTCTTCTTCCGCGCAGTCTTCTTGCGAGCCTTCTTGCGAGCGGGCTTGCGTCGGGCGGTCTTCTTGCGCGCGGTCTTCCTGCGTGCCGGCTTCTTGCGCGCCTTCTTCCGCGTCGTCTTCCGCCGCGCGGTCTTGCGCCGTGCCGGCTTCTTGCGCGCGGCCTTGCGCTTGCGCCCGCCTGCGCGGGCCATCTTCACGCGGGCCACGTGGCCCTTCTTGTCGATGAAGTAGAGGAACCCGTCCTCCCGCTTCACCCCGGCCTTGGTCACAACCTGCGGCTTGCCCTTCGGCTTGCGGCCTCCACCGCGCGCCATTCGCGCGCGGCTCACGTTGCCCCGCTTGTCGAGGTAGTAGAGCCACCCCTTCTCGCGGCGCACGCCCGTCTTTGCGACGACGGTTGCCATGATGGTCGTCTCCTTCACGTTGGGTTTGAGAGGAGACCCCGTCGAGGGGAGGGAGGGTTACTCCGACGGAGACGCCGTTAGAATCCCTCCGCTTTCCGGGGCTGTCAAACCTTTTTTGCCGTCGGTGGGGCTGCGCCCCCCGTCGGAGGCCCCACGGAGGCTCCGTCGGTGGCCCGTCGGAGGCCTCGTCGGTGGCCCGTCGGGGCCTCGTCGGTGGCCCATCGGGGCTCCGTCGGGGGCCCGTCGGAGGCTCCGTCGGTGGCCCGTCGGAGGCCTCGTCGGTGGCTCGTCGGGGCCCCGTCGGTGGCCCGTCGGAGGCTCCTCAGCCCCCGAGGAGGCTCTCGAGGGCGTCGATCACCCGCGCCGACAAGTTCTCGCCGGACAGGCGCGAGGCTTCCTGGATCCCCGTCGGGCTGGTGACGTTGATCTCCGTCAGGTGACCGCCGATCACATCGATCCCCACGAAGAAGAAGCCGTCCTCCCGCAGGCGGGGGGCGATCCGCTCCACGATGCGGCGGTCGGCATCGTCGATCTCCGCCGCGACCGCTCTCCCTCCTACGTGGAGGTTGGCGCGCACCTCGTCCCGGGCCGGGACCCGGTTGAGAGCACCGAGCACCTCGCCCTCGAGGAGCAGGATGCGCTTGTCGCCCTTCTCGACGTCGGGCAGGAAGCGCTGGGCCAGGGTCCAGTGGGACCCGAACCCCGTGGCCTGCTCGAGGATCGAGCCCAGGTTCGGGTCGCCCCGACGGGCCAGGAAGATCCCCTCGCCCCCCCGGCCTTCCAGCGGCTTCACCACCATGGCGCCCCCGACGACCTCGAGGAAGGCCCGCAGTTCCGCCATGTCGCGGGTCACCCGTGTGTCCGGCATCAGCTCGGGGAACTGGAGGGTGTAGAGCTTCTCGTTGGAGGCGATGACGGATCCCGGTCGGTTGAGCACCGTGGCGCGGCGGCACAGGGTCAGGAGCTGGGTGGCCCGGATGTAGGCGTCATCCACGGGCGGGTCCTTGCGCTGGAAAACGGCGTCCATGGTCTCGTCGAGCGTCACCTCTCGGAGCTCCCCGCGGCGGACGTGGTCGCCGCGCTCCCGGCTGAGGGTCACCTCGCACACCCTGGCGGTGACGCTCCCGCGCTCGATTCCCAGGTCCGCCTGATCGGCGGTGTAGATGCGGTGGCCCCGCTCCTGTGCCTCCAACATGAGGGCGAAGGTGGTGTCCGCGTCGATGTCCACGGACTCGATGGGGTCCATCACGAAGGCGAGGTGGCGCGGGGAGGAAGTCATGCTGGATTCGGTAGCGCAGGCGACGCGGCGTCGGCTACGGTCCCCAAGCCCCAGGAGCGTCACCCGATGGCCCTTCGTTCGCGCTCCACTCTCATCCTCCTCGTCCTCGGCGGTCTCGCTGTGGTGGTAGGGATCGCGGGCTGGATCGCGTTCTACGTCCTGCTCTTCCGTGATCTGCCGGATCTCCACAGCCTGGCGGACTACCGGCCGCTCCTGGCGAGCCGGGTGCTGGATCGTCAGGGCCGGCTGATCGGCGAGTTCTACGACGAACGCCGCTACATGGTGAGTCTCGAGGATCTGCCCGCTCACGTGATCCAGGCCTTCGTCGCGTCGGAGGACGACGCGTTCTTCGAGCACTCCGGCCTGGACTACCGAGGCATCCTGCGCGCCGCCTGGGCCAACCTGCAGGCGGGCGGCGAGATCCGCCAGGGCGGCAGCACCATCACACAGCAGGTGGCCAAGACCCTGCTGCTCTCGCCCGAGCGCCGCATGACGCGCAAGGTGAAGGACATGCTCCTGGCCCGGCGCATCGAGCAGCGCTTCAGCAAGCAGGAGATCCTCTACCTCTACCTGAACCAGATCTACTTCGGGCACGGCGCCTACGGCGTGGGCGAAGCGGCTCGCTCGTACTTCGGCATTGCGGCCAGCGAGCTCGACGTCTCGCAGTCCGCCCTCCTCGCCGGGCTGCCCCAGGCGCCCTCGGCGTTCTCGCCCTACCGCAACCCTGACGCCGCCGAGCGCCGGCGTCGCTACGTGCTGCGGCGCATGCTCGAGGAGGGTTACCTGCACGAGGCCGCCTACGAAGAGGTTCTGGCGTCGCCGCCGGAGCTGCACGAACCGCCCGAGGCGCAGGACTTCGAGGTGGCATCGTGGTTCGTGGAGGAGGTACGCCGCCACCTGTTCGAGGTGCTCGGCGGCGAGCGCGTGCGCCGCGAGGGTCTCGTGATCGAGACGACGCTCGACCTCGACATGCAACACGCGGGCGTGGATGCGCTGCGCAGCGGTCTGGAGCGGCTCGATCATCGCCAGGGCTACCGCGGTGCGGTGCGTCGCATCCTGCCCGAAGCGATCGCCGACGCGCTGCCGTCGCTGGCGGCGGAGAACGGCTTCCCGGTCGTGGAAGAGACCCCGGCCGAAGTTCCCGCCGAGCTTCCGCTGCTCGCGGTCGTGACGGAGGTGGACACCGAGAACGACGTGGCGCGGGTCGCCTTCGCGCCGGGCCTGGAGGGAGAGGTGCGCTTGCGCGACGTGCGCTGGGCGCGCACGCCCAACCCGGCCCGCTACCCCGTTCCGGTGCGCTCCATCGAGCGAGTCTTCCAGGTGGGTGACGTGACGCGCTTCGTGCGCCCCGAGCCGGACCCGGACGACGCGCCCACCCGGATTCCGCGCGTGCTGCTGCACCAGGAGCCGGCGGTGGAGGGCGCTCTGCTCGCGTTCGAGATCGAGACCGGCGACGTACTCGCTCTGGTGGGTGGCTACGATTTCGCCCGCAGCGAGTTCAACCGGGTAACCCAGGCGACACGCCAGCCCGGCTCGGCGTTCAAGCCGATCATCTATGCGGCCGCGCTGATGGAGGGCCAAACGCCCACCAGCATCGTGGTGGACCGGCCGCTCGTGTACGAGGACCCCGAGTCGGGATTCGTCTGGCGACCCGGCAACTACAAGGGGCGCTTCCTCGGGGAGCTGACCCTGCGCGAGGCGCTCTCGCGTTCGGTCAACAACGCGACGATCCACCTGCTGGATGGCCTCGATCTGGACGGGGTCATGGCCTTCACACGCGCCGTGGGGATCGAGTCGCCCCTCGAACGCAATCTCTCGCTCGCTCTCGGTGCCAGCGGGGTGTCGTTGCTGGAGCTGGTGCGGGCGTACGCGGTCTTTCCCGCGGGCGGTCGCGTCGTGGTGCCGCGCTTCATGAACCGCGTGCTCGACGCGGAAGGCCAGGTGCTGCTGGAGCGGGTACCGCTCGGGAACATCCCCGCCTCCGCGGCCGAGGCCCAGGTGCCCGACACCAACGGCGATCTGGAGCTCGAGCCGCTCGAGCCGCCCGAGCCGGCGCCGCCTGTGGTCGCCGCATCGGAAGGACTGGCGGAGAACGGTGAGGACGAGGAGGAGCCGCTGGCGCCGGGCCACGTGCTCTCGGAGCGCGACGCCTTCCTCGCAACCGACATGCTGCGCGGCGTGGTGGTCGATCCGGAGGGCACGGGCAAACAGGCGCGCGTTCTGCGCCGTGCCCTCGGAGGCAAGACCGGCACCACCAACGAGCAGGGCGACGCCTGGTTCGTCGGCTTCTCGCCGGATCTCGCGGCGGGTGTGTGGGTCGGCTACGACGAGCGCCGCGTGCTGGGAAAGGGCGAGACCGGCGGCAGGGCCGCGCTGCCGATCTGGGTCGACTTCATGCGCTCCGCGCTGGCCGATCGCCCGAAGAACGACTTCCTCGTGCCGGAAGGCATCGTCTTCGCACGCGTGGACCGCAAGACGGGTCTGCTGGCGGGCGCGGGAAGCAAGGACAGCTACTTCCAGTCCTACCGCGAGGGGACCGCGCCCACCGAGACGGCCGAGCGCTCCACCACCGCGCGCGAGAGCGACCGCCTGCTTCGCCTCGACGCGTTCTAGGCGCGTCCTAGGAAGAGGGGCAGCCGAGCAGTCGCGCCAGCTGGGCGGGCGTCTCCACCACGTGGTCGGCGCCGGCCTCCTCGAGCTCCGCGCGGTCGCCGATGCCCCAGAGCACGCCGACGGTCACCAGACCGTGGGCTTGCCCGGCCACGACGTCGTGGCTGCGGTCGCCGACCATGGCGACGGCACCCGTGGCAGCAAGCGCCGTCAGCGCGCGCGCGACGGTCTCGCGCTTCGGCTCGGAGCGCGCGGCCAGCGACGGGCCGACCACGGGGCCGAACAGGTGGCGCAGGCCCAGGGTCTCGAGGATCGGGATCGCGAACGCGTCGGGCTTTGAGGTGGCCACCCCGCGCCGCAGGTCCGGCCGCAGCGTGCGGAGGAGCTCCGCCACGCCCTCCATCGGCAGCGTCTCGGTGAGGCACGCGTCGCGGTAGCGCTCGCGGTAGCGGGCTACGCAGGTGTCCACGAGGGCCGGGTTCCCGTCCTGGGCGTCGATCACTGCGCCGAACGCGTCGTGCAGGGGAGGACCGATGAACGGGTGAAGCCTTTGTTCAGCCCAGGTTTCGAGCCCGCACGCGTCGAGGGCGTGGTTCATGGAGCGCGCGATCGCCACGCGCGAATCCACCAGGACGCCGTCTAGATCGAAGAGGACGCCGGCCAGATCGAGCGGGAGCGGGGATTGCATGGTGCGATTCAGGGTCCGTGTTGACAGGGTGCGGTCGGGCAGGGTAGCAACGGCGCCGGTGGGTGAGTTCACGACGCAGCCGCGCGGCGCGCAGCCTCGGTCTTCCGCCGGCGCCCCCGCCGGCGCCCCGGCAGGCGCCGGCGAGCTGGACTTGATCCTGGCCCGCGCCGTGGAGCGTCTGCGCGATGCCGGCGGTGCGCGGGTGGTGGCTGCGCTGGTGCGCGCGCCGGCCGGCAACGTTCGAGTGGCCGCTGCAGCGGGACCGCTGGCGGCGGTGCCCGACGCGGCGCTCCTCGACGTGCTGGCCGATCGCGCCCATGCCGTGGACCTGGCCCGTGCGGCCGCATCCGGTGTCGAGCTCGAGGCCGCGGCGCAGGGCTTCGGAGCCGCCGTCGCGCTGGGACGGGTGGCCGACGAGGCCCACGCTCTGCTGGTGCTGGCTGGGGACGCCGATCCGCCGGGCGCCGTGCGTCCGCGCACCCTCGCGGCGCTCGACGCCACTGCACGGCGCCTCGACGGGCAGGTCTCGGCGGCGGCCGCGGCCGCCCGGCTGGCGCGTCTGGACGCCGACCTCCAGCGGCTCAGCCGGCTCGCCGCACTCGGCGACCTGGTGGCCGAGATCGCCCACGAGGTGCGGAACCCGCTGGTTTCGGTGAAGACCTTTCTCCAGCTGCTGCCCGATCGCCTGGATGATCCGGACTTCCGCGTGCGCTTCCTGGGCGTGGTGACCGACGAGGTGCGCCGCATCGAGGCGCTGCTCGATGCGGTGTTGGCCCAGGCGCGACCGGCGCCCGCGGAGGGCCAGGCCCCCGCAGACGGCGCCGCGGTGGGCCCGGCGCTGCGCACGGTGGCGGACCTGCTGGAGCACCGCGCCATGGAGCGGGGCGCTGCGCTGGTGGTCGATGCGCCCGACGAGCTGCGCGTTCCGATGCCCGAGGAGGCGCTGCGCCAGGTTGTGCTCAACCTCGCGCTGAACGCCCTCGACGCCACGCCGCTCGCGACCGACCCGCCGGACGCGTTCCGGGTGCGGCTGGCCGCGGCCACGCTGGAGGGCGTCGTCGAGGTGCGCGTCGAGGATCGCGGCGCCGGTGTCGCAGCTGTCGACCGCGAGCGCATCTTCCAGCCCTTCTTTTCGACGAAGCCGGGGCGTCCCGGCGGGCTCGGCCTGGCCATCTCGCGCGGTCTCGTGGAACGGGCCGGCGGCCGCCTCGACGTGGTGGAGGCGCCGGGCGGGGGCGCCTGCTTCCGCCTGCGCTTCGCGCGCTAGCGCTCCGCCTGGCGGGAGAGCCAGTCCCGCATGGCGCGGCCCAGCGCCGCGAGTCCGGCGCCGAAGAAGTGGTCGGCTTCCGGGATCACCACCAGCTCCGCATCCTCGGCGAGCATGCGGTCCACGGCGTCCGGTGGCGCCAGCGGATCGCGCTCGCCGACCAGCACCAGGGTCGGCCCTCGGAACGCGCCCAGCGCCTCGGCGTCCGCCAGCGCCGGCGGTGGCGCCACGAGCACCAACCGGCGTACGCGCGGGTCGCCCGTCGCCGCGCGCGCGGCAGCGGCGGCGCCGAACGAGTAGCCGCAGGCCAGGACCGGCGCGTTCACGGTCGCTCTGATCTCTGCCAGCGCCGCGGCGTAGTCGGCATCGGCATCGGCGGTATCCCCGCTGGCCGTGCCGGCGCTGCCGCCGACTCCGCGCCAGTCGAAGCGCAGCGACGTCACGCCCGCCTGGCAGCAGGCGTAGGCGAGCTCGCTCACGACCGGATTCTCCATGCTTCCGCCGTACAGAGGGTGCGGAGGGGCGATCACCGCTGCCGCGCGGGGCTCGCCCTCGGCGGGGCCCAGCAGCGCGCCGGACAGCACCGGATCGGCGGCGATCACGATCGCCTGCTCTAGAGGACTGCGCGCCATGGCGGCTGAAGATACCCTGCGCGCGTGCCGGGGCGACGCGTATACGACGGGCGGGTGGTGAAGCTGGACGTGGACGAGGTGGAGCTGCCCGGCGGTACCCATGTCGAGCTCGAGGTCGTTCGTCACCCCGGCGCTGCGGCGGTGGTGCCCTTCGTCTCGCCGGACCGGGTGGTTCTGATCCACCAGTTCCGGCACGCGGTCGACGGATCCATCTGGGAGGTGCCGGCCGGCAAGCTCGACGGGGAGGCGCCGGAGGTGTGCGCCGCCCGCGAGCTCGAGGAGGAGGCGGGGCTGCGCGCCGGGCGCCTCGAGCGCCTGGGCGCCATCTGGACGACGCCGGGCTTCACCGACGAGCGCATCCATCTGTTCGCGGCGTACGAACTCGAGTCCGTGCCCCAGCGCCTCGAAGAGGACGAGGTGCTCGAGGTGGTGGAGATGCCCTTCGCCGAGGCGCTGGAGATGGTCTGGAGCGGAGAGCTCTCCGACGCCAAGAGCGCGCTCGCGCTGCTTCACGCGGCCCACCGCCTCGGCCGTCTGTGACGCACACCCACCCGGATTCCTGACGCGGTTCCTGACGCGACGCGTCATGTCGCGAGCGCGAATGTGGTGCCACGGTAGGATTGCGTTGACCCGAAACCCTTGAGTTCGTAAGGTGATCGGCCACTAGCGGGATCCGCGCGCCCTTCCCGCCGAGCCGAGCATTCTTCGAAGCATTCTCGAAGATTTGGAGGCAGCGGTGTACGGACGCGGGAATCCGGGTGGCATGGGCTTCGGCCCGCCGGTCACCCCCCCGATCATCAAGCAACTCCTGATTGCGAACCTCGCCATGTTCGTGGCGACGCTCATGCTCGGCGCGGGCACGATGACGGTTCTGTTCGGGGCCACGCCCGCGCTCTTCTGGCAGCACGGCTACCTGTGGCAGCCCTTCACCTACATGTGGCTGCACTCGTCCCACAGCATCTGGCACGTCGTGATGAACATGTTCGTGCTGTGGATGTTCGGCTCGCCGATCGCGATGGTCTGGGGGGCGAGGCGCTTTCTGCGTTTCTACCTGATGTGCGGCGTCGGCGCGGGGCTGTTGATCGTGACGCTCCCGTACCTGTTCATCGCCAGCCAGGGGAGCGTGCCCCTCACCATCCCGACGGTGGGCGCCTCGGGCGCAGTGTACGGGGTGGTGCTGGCGTACTCGCTGACGTGGCCCGACCGCACCATCATGCTCATCTTTCCGCCGGTCGCGTTCCGCGCCATCTGGATCATCCCGATCATGTTCTTCATGACGCTGATCGGCGACCGATCCGGGACCGTGAGCCACGTGGCCCACCTGGGTGGGGTGCTGGTGGCGTGGATCTACCTGCGGCGCGAAGGGCACACCGGCCTGCTGCCTTCCTGGAACCAGCTCCGCTACCGGCTCCACCGCTGGCGCATGCGCCGGCGCCTCAAGGCGGTGCGCCGCGAAGAGACGGAAGGGCGGAACCAGCGCCGTCACGACCACGACGACCGGACCTTGCACTAAGGAACCCATGACCGACGACACCCCCGTCTTCGAGTTGACCGGCCCCATCGACGGAGAGATCCGTCGTGCGGCGGAGCTGCTCGCGGGGGCGCGCCATGTGGTGGCGCTGACGGGCGCTGGCCTCTCGGTGGAGAGCGGGATCCCGCCCTTCCGGGGCAAGGGCGGCCTGTGGACCCGGTACGGGGAGCCGCCGCTCGACGGCTATCAGCGCTTCCTGGCCGACCCCGCCGAGTCGTGGCGCCGGCAGCTCGATCCCAAGGAGCCCTGGGCGCGCGCGCTGCGCGAGACCCTCGCGCAGGCCAAGCCGAACCCGGGCCACCGGGCCCTGGCGGAGCTGGAGCGCCTCGGCCATCTCCACTGCCTGATCACCCAGAACATCGACGACCTCCACCGCCAGGCGGGATCGCGCGCGCTGGCGGAGATCCACGGCAACTACACGTTGCTGCGCTGCATCGAGTGCAACCGGCGCTTCCCTCGCGACGGCTTCGCGATCGACCCGGAGCATCTCCCGCCCACCTGTCCCGACTGCGCTGCGGTGGTGAAGGGCGACACGGTTTCCTTCGGCGAGCCGATCCCCCCCGACGTGTTGCAGCGCTGCTTCGAAGAAGTGGAGCGCGCCGACTGCATGCTCGTGGCCGGCACGTCGGCCACCGTCTACCCCGCGGCGGGCTTCCCTGTGGAGGTGGTGCGATCCGGCGGCGTGCTGATCGAGGTGAACCCCGACCCAACGGACCTGACGTCGTTGGCGACAGTGACCCTGCCCGGACCGGGCGGGCCGCTGCTCCACCGGCTGCTCCACTGGGTGCGCGCCCGGGAGAAATCGGCGTGACGCGAGACTGGCGATCAGACGAGGAAGACGAGAGTGGGCGCTGGGGAGGCTTCCTGCGCAGCCTCCTGTCGGGCATCCCGTGGAGCGAGATGTCGGAGCGGGTGGATGCACTGCGCTTCAAGGCGCCAGAAGGCGGCGGCCTGCGCGTGCGCAACCCCAACGGTCGCGTCGAGGTGGAGGGCGAGGACCGCGACGACATCGTGGTGGAGGTGGCCAAGCGCGCCCGGGCGGAGTCGGAGGACGAAGCCACCCGCCTGCTCGAGTCCATCCAGCTGCGCCGTGAAGAGCAGCCCGACGGGCTCTTCCTGGAGGTCGAGATCCCCAGGCGCTGGAATCGCCATGGCCACGTGAACCTGGAGCTGCGCGTCCCGCGCGACCTGCGCCTCGCCTGCGAATCCGTGAACGGAAAGGTGAGCATCTCGGGCATGCGCGCCGACGTGGCTGCGCGATCCAGCAACGGCGCCGTCTCGGTCGAAGACGTAACCGGCGACGTGCACGCCGCCACCACCAACAACAAGGTCATCTGTGTCGGTATCTGTGGCCGTCTGATGGCGCGTTCCAGCAACGGCAAGGTCGAGATCACCGAGCACCGGGGCGACGTGGACGCCTCCACGTCCAACGGGCTGATCCGCGCTGCGCTGGACGAGCTCGGTTCCGAAGGCGTGCTCCTTGCGACCAGCAACGGGCGCATCGTGCTCGATATCCCGCAGGACGCCGACGCGGACGTGGACGTGCGCGTGGACAACGGTGTGATCCGCAACGAGATCGAGCTGGACGACGCGACGCGGTCCACCGATGGGCGCCTGCGCGGCCGGCTCGGTCAGGGCGGCGCCGTCATCAAGCTGCGCACCTCCAACGGGTCGATCACGCTGCGCTAGCCCGCGCCCCACTCAACAACGGCGCTCCGGTCGGCAACGGCGCTCCGGTCGGCAACGGGGACGGGAGCTCAGCGTTCGCCGACGCGACGGCGGACCTCCACGTCGCCCATCCGGAAGACCACGCCCGAGGGGTCGATGCGCGTGACGACCATGGGGCCCACCGCGTCGCCGATGCGCAGCACGAGCGGTGCGTCACGCCCCTCCAGCTCCACGCTCGCGCTGCGGCGCGCCTTGTCGGGGTGCCACTGGGTGCCGGTTACGACCACGCGGGGCATCGCCAGCTTCGCCACCTGCGGCTGCTCATCTGTCGGCGCCGGAGGCTGCGGAGCGGGCGGCGCCGGCTTCGCGAGCGACTTTGCGCTGGGCCGTGCGGCGGGCTCGGCGGCGGGCGCTGCGAGGGCCTTGGTTGCAGCGGGCTGCGGCGGCGCCTTTCGCGCGGGCGGCGGAGGTGCGGCGCGGGGTGCACGTTGGAGGGGAGCCTTGGGTGCGGCCGGCGGGGGTGCGGCGCGTGCCACAGGCTGGGCGGGCGCCGTCCGCGGCTGCGGGTCGGGCTCGAGCACGGGTGCAGGGCGCGGAGGAACGGGGGTCGGGTTCGACGCGAGCTCCGTCGGTGGCGGGCCAGGCGCGGGCGACGGGCCGAAGAAGGTCCACGCGGCGGCGCCACCGAAGCCGAGCGCGCCGCCGATCGCGAGCGCCAGCCACAGCGTGCGCCGCCGCGGCCGGTCCGGCGCGGGGCGCGGTGACTCCGGCGGCGGCGCGCTCGTCGGGGCGCCCGACTGCTCATTCTCCAGGCGGCGCAGCGCCTTCAGGATGGTGCTCATCGCGTGCCCCGTGCGAACAGGCGGGCGCGGCGCTCCTCGCTCTCGCCGCGCAGCTCGCGCCAGGCGCGTCGCACTCGGCTGCGGTCGATCTGGCCGACTTCATCGGCGTACGCTGCCAGCAGCGCGCGGTCGCACAATACGTTGGCGAGACGCGGCACGCCCTCCGAACGGCGGTGGATCTCGCTCAGCGCCGCAGCGTTGAAGAGCGGGCGATCCGTGCCGGCTGCTATGCGCAGCCGGTGGTTGACGTACTCGCGGGTCTCGGCGGCCGTCAGCGGCCCCAGCCGCCAGTAGACCGTGATGCGCTGGCGGAGCTGGCGATGCTCCGCAGAGTCGAGCTTCGCATCGAGTTCCGGCTGCCCTATGAGGATGATCTGGAGCAGCTTCTGGGTGTCGGTCTCCAGGTTTGAAAGCAGCCGTACCTGCTCCAAGGTCTCGTCTGCCAGGTCCTGGGCCTCGTCGATGATGAGCAGCACCCGGCGGCGTTCGCGGCGCCGCGCCAGTACGAAGTCATTGATCTGCTCGTGCAGCTCGCGTTGGGAGCGGTTCGCCACCGGCAGGCCCAGCTCCGCGTTCACGGCCTCGAGGAGCTCGAGGGGGGAGAGGGTGGGGTTCAGGACGTAGGCAACCTCCGTAGTCGGGCCGAGGCGCTTCAGCAGGGTGCGGCACAAGGTCGTCTTGCCGGTTCCAACCTCGCCGGTCACGGCGATGAAGCCCTCGCCCTGGTCGATCCCGTACAGCAGGTGCGCGAGGGCCTCCCGGTGCGCCCCCGACAGGAAGAGATACTTGGGGTCGGGGCTGAGAGCGAACGGCTTCTCCCTCAGCCCAAAGAACGCGGTATACATCGCCACCGAGCCTTGCGTCGCGAAGGCCATCGATCAACCCCTGCCGTGGTCGCCGCCGAAATGGACGCCCGAGTCGCTGCCAGAGTCAACGCCCGGGTCGCCGGTGTGGACGTGGGCGCCACGCTGGCCAAGCTCGCCCTCCGCGGCGACGGCGGCGGGCTCGAATACCGCTTCTTCCCCTCCACCGCCCCCGAGCCCCTCCTGGAGGCCATCCAGGCCGCGGACCCCCGGCGGGTCGGCGTCACCGGCGGGGGGGCGGCCGCGCTCTGTGGCCGCCTTTCGTTGGACACCGCCCGGATCGGGGAGTTCGACGCCTGGGCACGCGGAGCCGCCGCGTTGCTGGGCAACCAGGCTGAGCCCGACCGCTACCTGCTCGTCTCGGTGGGCACCGGCACCTCCGTGATGCTCTCGGATTCCGGCCGGGTGGTGCGCATCGGGGGCACCGCTCTCGGCGGCGGCACCCTTCTCGGGCTGGGTCAGCAGCTCATGGGCTGCGCGGATTTCGCGGAGCTGTGCGCCCTCGCCCAGAAGGGCGACCGCTGGCGAGTGGACCTCTCGGTGGCCGACGTCTACCCGGGCGGCGAGACGCCCCCGCTCGCAGCGGAGCTCACGGCGTCCGCGTTCGCGCGGCTTGCCTCGGGCGCAGGGCGGGCACGCCACGAGGACCTCGCCAGGGCGCTCGTGTGGATGGTCGGCGAGAACGTGGCGCTGATCGCGGGCGGACTGGCCGGAGCCGCCGGCGTGGATCGCATCGTGGTGGGCGGCGGAACGCTGCGCGGCAATCCAGTGCTTCGCGAGGCGATTGGGGACATCGCCGGGCGCTTCGGGCGCACCTGCACCTTCCTCGACGACGGTGCCTACGGCGCCGCGCTGGGCGCGCTGCTGGTTGCGGAGTCCGAGCTGACGAGCGCGCCTTCGCCCGCGGGCTAGGCGGTCACCAGGCCCGAGCGGATCGCGAAGCGCACCAGGCCCGACACCTTGTGGATGTCGAGCTTGTCCATCAGGTTGGCGCGGTGCGACTCGATGGTCTTGAGCGACACACCCAGCTCCTTGGCGATCTGCTTGCTCGAGAGACCCTCGGCGATCAGCGTCAGCACCTCACGCTCCCGGTCGGTTAGCGTGGCGAGTGCAGCTTCGGGCCGGTCGGCGGGACGCGCGATGGCGTCGACCACCTGCTGGGTGATCGTCGGCGAGAGGAACGAGTCGCCCCCGCACACTGCGTCGATGGCCTGGAGAAGGTCGCTCGAGGCAGAGTCCTTCAGCACGTAGCCGGCGGCGCCGGCGCGGAGCACCTCTTCCACGTAAGCGCGGTTGTCGTGCATGGACAGGATCAGCACCTTGCTGCTGCTTCCGTTCCGGCAGATGCGCCGGGTGGCGTCGATGCCCGAGAGCCCCGGCATCGAGATGTCCATCAGCACCACGTCCGGGGACTTCTCTGCGGCCATTTCGACCGCCTCGTACCCCGTCGTGGCTTCCCCGACCACGCGCAGATCGCCGCGCTCCTCCAGAAGGCGTCGCAACCCCTCCCGAACAAGCCGGTGGTCGTCGGCCAGAACGATCGTCCTCTCCATCGTATCTCCCGCTGTGGAATCCCCGCACAGAGCCTGGGGGGTGTACCTGATCGAGCGTCTTCTTCCCGTCCCCTGGAGCGCGCACCACTCTAGGGGTCCGGGACGATTCGGGGAAGCGCTCCGACTACGGATAAACCCTCGGTGCCGGTAGCTTTTTCTCCATCCCGGGGCCTATTTCCGTCGCCTGGCCTCAGGATCCGTCGCCTGGGCCCCTGGGCGCCGGCTCCGCGGGTTCGTCGGGACGGGTCAGGTTCCGCAGCACGCGCTGGGCCCGGGCGATCGCCGAGCGCTGTACCCGCAGCTCCTCGGTGTGGGCCGCGAGCTGCCGGTCCGAGCGCTCGCGCGAGTCGGCCACCTCCTCGAGGCGCGTCTCGATGTGTCTCAGGCGTCGCTCGATCTCCTGGAGCGATCGCTCGATGCCGCCCTCGCCGCCGGGCGCCGGTGCCGCGGCCAGGCCGGGGAAGGCCTCCTGGGCAGGCTCTGCCGAGGCGGGCGTCGGCTCCGGCGGCGGAGGCACGGTTACGCCCGGGCTCGGCGCGACGGGCTGACCCGGCTCGGCAGGGAGGTCCTCGTCCTCTTCGGCGTCCTCGACCGCGGCGCCCGCGTCCGGGAGCGCCAGATCGTTCTCCGACACGGTGCCTTCGGCCGATGAATCCACCGGCGGGAAGTCGGGGAGGGTGTCCGAGGGCTCCCCCACGTAGCTCTGGCTGCGCCGCCGCAGGAAGAGCCACGCCAGCAGCAGGACAGCGACCACGGCGGCGATGGGCATGAATCCGATGCCTCGCCCCGAGGCGTCGGGCACCCGCCCGGGCGGCGCAGGCTGCGTCCGGGTCGGAGGGGGCCGAGGCGGTTTTGCGGCGGCCTTCTCGTCGTCGGCAGCCGAGTCGTCTTCGTCCTCGTCGGCAGCGGGCTCATCGTCCGGTTCCTCACGCGCTGCCGGGACGCTGGCGGGCGGCGGCGGCGCAGCCTGCATCTTGGGTGCGGGCGGCGGAGGCGGAGGAGGCGGCGGAGGAGGAGGAGGAGGCGGAGGAGGAGGCGGCGGGGCCGCCTTGGCCTGCTTGGCCGGGGGGCGCACGTCGATCACGATGCGGTCCGGATTCTTCAAGGTCATGTCGGCCACACGCGGGCTCGACACGCTGAGTCGGATCAGGGCCACGGCTTTCGAGCCCTGAGGCTTCACGCGCACCGACTCGACGATGCCCCGGCGACCGCCGAGGGCGAAGGCGCCGGTCGCGTCGTCGATCTCCACGGCCAGCTCGGTCACCGCGCCGGTGGGCGACGGGATCTGCTGCCGGCGTATGCGGTAGTCGCTGGCCGCGTCGAGCTGCAGCACCACACGCGTGTATCCGGGGTGTGCGCCGACCCGCACGTCCACCACCCGTTTGGCGTCTGCAGGATTCGCCGTCAGCCCGATGGCGGTGGCGAGGAGAATCGGGACGATCAAGCGTCGCATGCTCACTCTCTCCTGTTCCCTGTTCCGCGCTTCCCGGGCGAGGAGGGCAAGTCGGCAGAAGGGATATGTGCGAGGAGGGAGCGCACTCGTCGGATCGCCCGGGCGATGCGCGGACCGTACCACGACACCAGGGTGCCGTCGACGAGATGGATGCGGCCGTCGCGCGCCGCGGGAATCGGTAGGGCGGCCAGCTCTTCGGCATCCGCCGCGGTGAAGCGGTAGGGCTCGTCCGGGAGCAGCACCACCTCCGGCGCGGCCGCGACCACGTCCTCGAGCTCGATGCGCGGGTAGCGCCGATCGCCGTGCGCGGCGAACGGGTTCCGCCCGCCGCACAGCTCGAGCAAGTCGTGGATGTACGTGTCGGCACCCACCGTCATCCACGGGTCCCGCCAGATGGGGCAGAAGACGCACACGCCGCGGCCTCCGAGCGCGGCGTTGGCCTCCTCCAGCGCCGCTTGCACCGGGGCGACGACCCGCTCCCGCGTGTGCGGGTCGGCGCCCAAGTCGGCGAGTTGCGCGAGCAGCGCCGCGCCCTCGTGCACGGTGCGCGGATACGTCACCCATACGGCGAGGCCCGCGGCGCGCAGCTTATCGACGGTGCGCCGCGTGTTCTCCTCGTGGTTGGCCAGCACCAGGTCGGGCGCCAGCGCGCACACGGCGGCGACGTCGGTGTCCTTGGTGCCGCCCACCTTCGGAAGCGTCGCCACGGCGTCGGCCGGGTGCACGCACCAGTCGGTGACCCCGACGACGCGCTCGCCCAGGCCCAGCTCGAAGAGGGCCTCCGTCAGGCTCGGCACCAGCGAGACGATGCGTCGGGCGCGCATGGTCGGCGGCGCACCGCTCACGGTCCGAAAACGATCTCGAGGACGCCGTCCTCCAGCCGTGCGGACACTACGGGGCGGCCGGCCAGCGAAGCGGGGAGCGTCACAACGCGTTCCGCGTCGCGCACCCGCACCAGCAGGCGCTCGCCGTGTACGCCGACGCTCAGCTCCTCCTTCGAGGCGCCCGGCAGATCGATCTCGAGGAGCGGACGGACGCCGCGCTTGCGCAGACGGATGGGGCGCGCGCGAGTGAAGACCGTGGCGGGATCGCGCTCGCCGTAGAGGCCGCGGCCGAGTTCGGCCAGCGCGTCGGGCCCGAGCACCTCGTGGGGCTGCAGGGGCGCCTGGAAGATCGGAACCGGAAAGGACGCTTCGATCTCGCGCATCTCCTCGTCCTGGCGCTCCGCCCAGCGCGCGAAGTAGCCGCCCGCCGCATCGGCGGGCAGCACGCGGTTGACGAGCACGGCATCCGTGGCCACGCCGTAGAGTGACAGGTAGGCGAAGGAGCGCCGCGTTTCCTCGACCACCACGCGCGCCGGGTTCACGACCAGCCTCGCCGAGGTGCGGTCGCCGTCCATCAGGATCTGGCGCACGTCCTCCACCTCGCGGTAGAGGCGCTCGAACGCGTCGAAGAACTCCTCCTCGGGGATCAGCTTTCCGGGAATGACGCGGTTGACGATGGGTCGCAGCGCGCGCACGCCCCGCCGCTTCATCTCCCAGAAGTTCTCCATGAACAGGCGCAGCGCGTCGGGGAAACGCAGCATGCGCAGCGTGTCGCCGGTCGGTGCGCAGTCCACGACGCACAGGTCGAAGTCGCCGGTGACCTCGACCTCGCGCACCGCGCGCAGCGACACCAGCTCCTCCATGCCCGGAAACACCAGCAGCTCTTCGGCCACCACCTCGGCGGTCTCCTCGCGCAGCAGCTCGCGCAGCCACTCCTGGATCTCCGACCAGGCGCGGTCCAGCTCGTCGAGGACACCGACCTCCTGCGCCACGACGCCGGGCGCCACCTCGAGCGGGCTCGGTCCGATGGGGCGCCCGAACGCATCGCTCAGGCTGTGGGCCGAGTCGGTCGAGAGCAGGAAGACCCGGTGGCCGTGCTCGGCGGCGGCCAGTGCAGTTGCTGCGGCCAGGCTCGTCTTGCCCACGCCGCCCTTGCCGGTGAGGAGCAGGACGCGCATCAGCGCGGCGCCTCCGCGCCGTCGTGCTGACCGAGCCGCACACACAGCAGGCCTTCGTCGAGGCGCGCCTCGAGCAGTGCCAGAGGCGCCATGCGGCGGGGCAGGGCCAGGTTGCGGCGCAGCGGGCCGGCCCGCACCACCAGCTCGTCGTCCACCTTGACGACGTCGAGGGCGGCCGGATCGGCCTCTGGAAGCGGGATTCGCACAATGTAGTCGCCGGCCTCCCGCTCGAACGTCACGCGTCGCGGCGGAGACAAGACCGCATCCGGCGCGCGCGGGCCGAACAGCTCCTCGCCGTGGGCGGCCAGCCGCGCCAGGCCGGTCACTTCGTCGTCCTGGAGCGGCGCCGACAGCACCGGCAGCGGTGCGAAGAGCTCCTCCACCTCACGCAGGCGCTCGCCCTGCAGGCGCCCCCAGTCGGCGAAGAAGTCCTCGGACACCGCGGCGTCCGGGAGCAGCCGGTTCATCACCACCGCGTCGCAGCTCAGTTCGAAGAGCGAGAGCTCGGTCCAGGCGCGGCGCGTCTCGTCGATGACCATCCGCTCCGGCGTCACCACCAGGCGCACGCTGGTCTGCGGGTCCAACAGGCGCCGGCGCAGCCGGCGCAGGCGCTTGTAGAGCAGGCGGTCCACGTCGCGGAACACGTGCCGGTCGGGGAGGGGCAGGGGCACCACCTGGCGAGCGATTGGAGTCACCACGGCGGCGAGCGCGCCCTGCACCCGCAGCAGGATGCGCAGAGCGCTGTGGGCTACGTCCGGCAGGGTGACCAGGCGCAGCGTGGCGCCGGTCGGCGCGCAGTCGAGCACCACCAGGTCGTAGTCTCCCGAGCGCAGCCAGCCCTCCGCGCCGAGCAGGGTCGTGACCTCCTCCGCGCCGGGGAGCAGCGCCAGCTCCTCCGCCACGATGTCCTCGATGCCCTGGTAGCGGAACAGCGACACCAGGTAGTCGCGGATGCGGCCCCAGTGGCGCTCCACCTCGGCGCGCGCATCGATCTCCACGGCCATGAGGTTTGCGGCGATCTCGCGCGGCTCGGGGCCGAGGCGTTCCTCGAGGACGTCGCCCAGGCTGTGGGCGCTGTCCGTCGAGGCGACCAGGGTGCGCAGGCCTCGGCGCGCCGCGCACACGGCGCTGGCGGCTGCGGTGGTCGTCTTGCCGACGCCACCCTTTCCCGTATAGAGGACGAGCCGCACGCCCGGACGGTATCACGCCGCGTGAGAGTCCTCCGCGGCCGTGCGCAACGCGCGCAACGGCGTCGACGGAAGCTCGTCCACCCGCTTCGTCCAGCGGTGTCGGCAGCGCTGGCACTCGGCGAGGAGCACGACGCCGCGGTCGATCACCTCGTCGGTGCGGACCTCGGTGAAGCCGCAGACGAGACAGCGTGACAGGGTGCGTTGGGGGGTGTTCATCGCGAAACTCCATCTTTCTTTGCGTCTTTGCGTCTTTGCGTCTTTGCATCTCTGAGTCTTTCCGGCCCCGTGGGCCGGGAGTTGGTCCCGGGCGGGGGGTGACCCGGGCACCACGCAGGATGGGATGACACCGTGACGGATGCGGTCACGCCGCCGAAGGGGGCCGAGAAAGTCGTGCGGGGGCGCGGTCGCTGCGGCCCCCCGAGCCCGGGCTAGCATGCAAGTCGTTCGCCGACGCCGGCATGAAGACCTGGAGGAGAACGTGCAACGAGGACTGATCCTGACCGGGGGCTCTGCCCGGGCCGATGTGGAGCTGGCCGTGCGGGCCGAGGCGGCCGGCGTCGACGTGGTGCTCTCGATCGAATTCTTCAACCGCCACGGCTACGTGCCGCTGGGCGCAATCGCCCAGGCGACGAGCCGCGTGCGGCTCGGCACGGGCATCGCCAATGCCTTCACGCGCACGCCGCTGCTGCACGCCAGCGCGGCGCTGGACCTCGACGACCTCTCCGGCGGGCGCGTCATCCTGGGCCTGGGCAGCGCGACGCGGCGCATGAACGAGGACTGGTACGACGTGCCCTTCTCGGCGCCGGCCCCGCGCATGCAGGAGCTGGTGCGGCTGCTGCGCGCGGCGATCCACGAGCACGAGGGAGTCGGCTTCACCTGGGAGGGCGAGCACTGGAACCTGCGCGTCCCGCTCTACGGGCACCCTCCGGCGCAGGGTCCGATTCCCATCTGGGTGGCGGCGGTGAACCGCGGCATGATCGCGGCCTGCGGCCGCGCCGCCGACGGCCTGGTGGGCCACCCCATCGCCACGCGGCGATGGCACCGGGAGGTGACGTTGCCGGGCCTGCGTGCCGCGGAAGCCGCGGAAGGACGCTCCGAGGGCGCCTGCGAGCTGGCGCCCTACGTCATCACGTCCATCGCCGACGACCGCGAGATCGCCGTGCGCGACGCCAAGAGCCAGATCGGTTTCTACTACACCACGGCGCTCTACCACTCGATCCTCGACCTGCACGGCTGGCGGGAAGTGGGCGAGGCCTGTCGTGCCGCCTTCCGCAGGGGTGACTTCGGGGCGTTGGCCGACGCTGTGCCCGATGAACTGGTGGAGGAGATCGCCGTGGCTTGCACGCCCGACGAGGCGCGTGACCGGTTGGCCCAGTGGGAGGGCCTCACGGACCTGCCGCTGCTCTACGCGCCGACCGTCGGCGTGAAGCCCGATCGTGTGCGCGAGAACCTCGACGCGCTGCTCGACGTGCTGGGCGAACCCGATCCGGTCTAGTCGGGACCGACGTCGGAGATGGGGAAGCGCTCCTCGGTCGCATTGGGGTGACTCGCCACGAAGAGAGTGCGATCGCCGGTCACGCGGGCGTGGGGGCGCCAGCGCCCGGCGTCGCGGCGCCAGGGCGGGTAGTTCGTCACGTAGATCTCCCGCTCGGGAAGGGCGGCCAGCAGGTTGGCACCGGAGAATTGCGTCGGGTCGGCGGGTGTCGTGTCGAAGTCCGCGAGCGCCACGATCGTCGGGAGCAGATCGGCCAGCTGCACCGGGTTGGTGCGGTTTCGCTCGAGCGCCTCGAGTGCCCCGGCCGGGTAGCGGTCGCGCAGCGCCTCGGGGATGCGTATCAAGAACGGGATGTGGGTCTGCTCGGGGTGGAGCCCGAAGCCGTGGAAGACGGTGCCGTTCTCGAAGAAGGCCTCCCCGTGGTCCGAGGCGATCAGCACCACGGTCTCGTCGGCGATGCCCTCCTCCTCCAGGAGCGAAAACGCTCCCTGGATCTGGTGGTCTACGTAGGCCAGGGCGTTGTCGTACTCGTTCACCAGCGGCGTAGGGTCGGCGCGGCTGAACTGATACGGGCTCGCCGGCTCGAAGCGGCGGAAGTCCTCGCCGTAGCAGTAGCGGTAGTGGGTGCACTCCAGCTCCCACAGCGCGAAGAAGGGCGTTTCGCGACGCCGCGATATCAGCGCTTCCCGCAGCGCGTCCAGGGTCAGCCGGTCGTCGCGCCCCGCCAGCGACTCGTCGAAGTTCCACTCGCCGGTCAGCGCGCGCCGCAGCCTTCCGATGAGCGTGTCCGGCGGGTGCTCTCGAAGCCCTGCGTCGATGCGTTCGCGTCCCAGGTCCCGGTAGAGATCCAGCCCCGGCGTGTTCAGGAATCGATCCAGGCGGTAGGTCGGGTAGCCCAGCGAGAAGGTGATCAGGAAGGTCTGGTAGCCGCGCACCTTCAGGTGGTCCCAGATGAGCGGAGCCGTGACGAATTGCGCCGCATCCCGCCGCAGGTCGAGGCCGGAGGTCAGCGAGAGCATCGAGAAGTAGCTGAAGGTCGCGTTGGAGAAGGCCCACGGGAAGAGGCTCACGTCCGGGCGCTGCGCAAAAGCGTCGAGATGGGGCGTCGTCGCGCGGGGATAGCCGTAGGGCGTGAGATGATCCGCGCGCACCGACTCCAGCAAGATGAAGAGCACGTTCGGACGCGCGGCCTCTGTCGCGTCCGGGGAGGGCGGGGTTCGCACTCCTTCGCGGGTCAGCAGCCAGCCCACCGGGCTCGGCATGCGGCGCTTCGTCGCGTCCCCTCGCAGGAGGCCCCAGCGGCCGTGCTGGCGCAGGTTGTCGATCAGCCGAACGCCCGCGAGGTCGGGTAGCGACGGCGGCGACCCGACCTGGAAGGGCCACCACACGAGCCACAGCCCGAAGCTGGCCGCGGCAGCGGCGTGAAGCCCCCCGGACCCACGTAGGGGTCTCAGCCAGGCGGCCCGGCTGCGTTCCATGGTCAGAACCACGGCCAGCGCGAGCAGCGCAGCCCCCGTCGGAAGAAGCCAGCCCAGGGATTGCAAGAAGCGGCCGATCTCGACCGAGACCACTTCCCAGTTGGTCAGCGCCAGACCCAGGCGGGTGCGATCGAGGAAGCCACCGTAGAGGAGGTGGTGGCCCGTCTGGATCGCACTCGCCGCGAGCACCCCAAAGAGGACCGGCAGCGTCACGAGCAGGCTCCAGCGGCTCATGTGCTGGAGGATCCGCACGCTCCCGAGCAGCACGGTCCAGAGTCCGAGGGAAAGAAGGAGGGAGAGGGCGAGAGACGGAAGCGTTCCGGGCGCCACGGGCTCTTCGCTCGCGATGACGAAGGCGGCGGCGAGAATCGCTGTGGTCCACAGGGGAACTGAGCGCAACAGACTGGACCCGCGTCGCGCCGGCTTCGAGTGCATGCGGAGGGGGGTAGCTTACGCGACGCCGCGACGC
>CAXMOD010000115.1:0-1730 GCA_964194905.1 uncultured Desulfobacterales bacterium
AGCATCCCGCCGGACTTCCCGGGCCGCAAGCGGAACCGCAGGGGCGGGTTCGCTATCCCTCCTCCGATGGGTGGAGGATCCTCGGGACACTGGACGCGCCGCCGTTTCCTGGCCGCCGGAGCCTGGCTCGGGACCGCCGCGCTGGGAGTCGGCACCCCCCGCGCCCGCGCGCGGGCCGCCGCCCAGCTTCCGGCCGAGGCGGGCGCACCCGTCCTCTCGCTGTTCGCGGTGGGCGACACGGGCAAGCAGGTGCGCACCTGGGGAAGCTGGTCGCCGCTGGCGCGCGTGGCCGGCGGGATGCGGGAGCAGAGCCGAGCCCGGCCTGCCGCTGGCGTGGTCCTGCTGGGCGACCAGTTCTATCCGAACGGCCTCTCTGCGGAGAACCTGCACACCCGGCTGCGCCAGAACCTCGTCGAGCCGTTCGGCTCGCTGTTGGGGCTCACGCGCTACGGGGCCGAGCAACTCGGGATCGCCGCAGAGCGTCCCGGCCCCGAACCCGTGCCCTTCTACGCGGTGCTCGGCAACCACGACTACGGCTTCCCGGAGAGCCCTGCGCTGCAGCGGGAGGTGCTTCCGACCTATCTCTCCGACTGGCGAATGCCGCGCCGCTTCGTCCATGCCTGGGAGCTCCCCGGAGGCGTCAGCCTCGTGATCTTCGACTCGGTGCGCTGGGACGACGGCGTTCCTCAGGACCTGCTTCTCACACTGAGGCGCACGCGCGGGCCCTTTCGCATCCTGGCGGCCCACTACCCGATGGCCGATCCCGGCAACAACTACCTGCCGACGTTCACGCGCGACCTGCATATCGTGCTGCGCGAGGCCGGGGTGCCGGTGCACCTCTTCTTGTCCGGGCACGAGCACAACCTGCAGTTCCTGCAGATGGAGACACCCGCCCCGCCCCTCCACGTCGTTTCCGGCGGGGGCAGCGACGTGCGCGAGATCTCGCCGACCACGGCGCGACGCCCCTTCGCACTCGCGTCGTTGGGCTTCGCACGCATCGACCGGGTGGAGCGCGCCGGTACCCCGGTGCTGCGCGTGGAGTTCTACGCCGTGCCGCGCTGGCCCTGGGAGGAGTCGCCGCACGGACGCCTCGTAGCACGCGCGTGGGTGGACGCCGACGGAACCACGTCCTTCGAGGTCGCCTAGGCCTGATCCAGCATTCGCGCGTCAGTGGTGACTGGCTGCGGAGTGGCCCAGGCGGTATCCCTCTCCTCACCCATGGTCCGCGCGCCCCTGAAAATCGCCGGCGTCGAGATTGGAGCCGGCGAGCAGCACTCGCTGCGCATCCCCCTGGCACGCCGCTACACCCAGGCCGAGGTCTTCCTGCCCACCCACGTGGTGAACGGCCGCGAGCCCGGCCCGCGCCTGTTCGTGTGCGCGGCGGTGCACGGGGACGAAATCAACGGCGTGGAGATCATCCGCCGCCTGTTGCGCCAGCGGGCGCTGCGGCGACTGCGGGGAACCCTGGTGGCCGTCCCCATCGTCAACATCTACGGCCTCATCGCCCAGACCCGCAATCTGCCGGACCGCCGCGACCTGAACCGGGCCTTCCCGGGATCCGCGTCGGGCTCGCTCACCGCCCGTCTCGCCCATCTCTTCATGAACGAGATCGTGAGCGACTCGACTCACGGCATCGACCTGCACACGGGCAGCCTCCACCGCGCAAACCTTCCCCAGGTGCGGGCCTGTGTAGACGACGCGGAGACGGCGCGCCTGGCGAAGGCCTTCGG
>CAXMOD010000116.1:0-5876 GCA_964194905.1 uncultured Desulfobacterales bacterium
ACGCGGCCGAAGAAGTCGAAGCCGCACTGGGCCGTGATGTCGGCGATGGTGTAGCGATCGCCGGCCAGGAACTCGCTCTCGGCCAGCTCCCGGTCGAGGATCTCCCACACCTTGGGCAGGCGGTTCTTCGCCACCTCCCCGTATTCCGGCACCTGCGGCATGCGGCCCTTGAAGAAGTGGTGCGTGTTCTGGAAGAAGTAGGCGTAGTTGAGGAACAGCGCGTGTTCCGCGCGCCGGTTCCACATCTCCACCAGCGCGCGGTCGGCGGCGTCAGTGCCGAACAGCGGCGGTTCGGGGTGCGTCTCCTCGAAGTAGCGGCAGATGGCGACGGATTCGGCGATGCAGGTGCCGTCGTCCAGCTCGAGGAGCGGGACCTGACCGAACGGGTTCCTGGCCGTGTACTCGTCGCTGCGGTTCTCACCCTTGGCGAGCGACACGTCGACGCTGGGCACGTCGATGCCCTTCTCGGCAAGGAAGATCTTCACGCGGCGCGGGTTGGGCGCGCCCTGGCTCTCGTAGAACTTCACGGGGGGCCTCCTCAGGAAGGAGGCGAGTCTAGGCTAGAAAGGCGAGCCGTACATGTAGCGGGCGACCTGGGCGGCGATGCGCGCCGCTTTCGCCAGGAGACGCACGCTCACCGCGACGGTCTGCTGGAACGTGCTCGGCGGAATCGACTCGGGACAGCGAACCTGCTGGCGCTGTTCGAGTCGATGGATCTGGGCTTCGAGCGCCGCACGCCCCGACGCGCTGATCTGGCTTCCGGCGTTCTCCAGCTGCTTCTTGTAGCGCGCGATCTGTGTGGGGAGACGCCGGCACTCGTTGGTGCCCTTGTCGTCGCGCTCCTCCTCGAGGGTCGGGTCCGAGCCCCCGCCGCCACCCGTCCCGCCGGGATCCTCGCCCGCGCGGTGGCCGTCGGCGCGGTTGAAGAGCGGGTTGCGACCGCCGTCGTCCTCGTCGGACGTCGCGTCGCTGCTGGAACCGGAATCTTCCTCGGGCTCCTCGCTCGGGGTCTCGCCTCCCGCGAGCACCAGAACCGCGTCGGGACCACCGGCCCACCAGCCGGGATCGACGGGCGCTTCGGCCGGTTCGGGAAGCGTGGCCTCGGGCTCCACGTCGATCGCCGCCGCGATGTCCGCGGCCTGCTCCTCGTAGTCGGGCTGCGCCCACCACGGCAGGTCCTCGGTCACTTCGTCTGCGCGCACAGGTCCCGCCAGCGCGAAGCCGGCGACCAGCGCGGCGGACACCAGGACGATGCGAAGCCGACCCATACGCTCCCCTCGGGTCCTCGTATCGGTCGGTTGGACCTGCACCTTGAACAGCCGGGAGCCCCTGGGAATCCGGGCACTTGCCTACCCACCCTGCCGGTGGATGTGACGCAGCGCACGGATCTAGAGCCGCTCGGCGATGGCCCCTGCGGCGCGGTGCGCGAGCGCCATGCCGGTGAACATCGGGTTGACGCCCGGCGACCTGGGGAAGATTCCGGTGTCCACGATGGAGAGGCCGTCCATGCCGTGGGTGCGGCCGGTCTCGTCCACGACCCCGCGGCGCGGGTCGCCGTGCATGCGCGTGGCGCTGAAGACGTGGGTGCTGGCCACCGTGAACTGACCGGGTCGCAGCTCGGCAGTCGCCAGGACCTGCGCCTGCTCGAGGGAGGTCATCTCGTCGGAAATCCCGGTCACCCCGGGCAGCACCGTGTGAGCACCGGCTGCGAAGAAGATCTTCACCAGCTCGTGGGTGGCGTGTTGCAGCGTGCGCGCGTCGGCGGGATGCAAGCGGTATTGGAGCACCGGGTCGAGGCTTCTGCGGCGCGCTTTCACCCGTCCGGTCGACTCCTTCGTGCTGATGATGGCGTCGAAGACCGCTGCGTACGGGATCCACGCCAGGCGCTTCTTGAAGTCGAGGCCCATGCCCGGCAGGCGCACTGCGGTCACGCCGGGCGGCGCCCACAGCACCTCCATCTTGAAGCCTTCGGCCAGGAACTGGAGCGAGTGGTAGCCCTGGGTGGCGCCGAAGCGCGGGTGCGTACGCTCGGGGAAGATCCCCATGACCGACACGCCCGGGTGGAACTGGAGGTTCTCCCCCACCTGGCCGGACTCGTTGGCGAGATTCCCGCTGCGCTTCAGCAGCACGGGCGTGGCCACCACGCCTGCGGCCAGCACCACTTCGCGGGCTTCCACGCGGAAACGGTGACTTCGCGCACCGCTGAAGGGCGCCACCACCTGCCCTTCCACACCCACCGCCCGGGCACCGCGCGTGAGAACCCGCTGCACCTGCACCGATGTCAGCACACGCGCCCCAAGCTTCATCGCGGCCGGCACGTAGCTGATGTCCATGGACTGCTTGGCGCGCGCACGGCACGCCGTGAAGCACTCGCCGCTCCCTACGCAGCCGCGCACGTTGCGCGGGGTCGGCTCGCTCTGGTAGCCCAGGGCGTCGCAGCCGCGCGCGAAGAGCTCGTTGCGCGGTCCGAGCACGTCGGCCGGCGTCGGGACGATGCCGAGGAAGTCGCCCACCGCGTCGAAGTGGGGCTTCAGGTCGCCCCCGCTCGTCACGCCCAGCTCGTAGTCGCCGCACCAGTGCTCGAAGATGAAGTCCGGGGGTCGGATGCACATGGCCGAGTTGACGAGCGAGCCGCCCCCCAGGCAGATGGCCTGCATGGTGGGCATGACCGTGCCGCGGGTGGTGCGCAGCCCCGCATCGCGCATGAGCCGCGTCATCGAGAGCGCCCCGTCCAGCGCGAACTCGTCGGGGATGATCGGCGGGCCCTCTTCGAGGAGCACCACGTCCTTGCCCGCCTTCGCCAGCTCGTAGGCCGCCACCGCGCCGCACGGGCCCGAGCCCACCACCACCGCGTCGGCGGTCAGGTTGAAGTCGCGGTCGTAGTCGGCGAAGACGTGGATCTCGCCCGCGGAGTCGCCGGCCTGGCGCAGATCCACGCTCATCCCGCGTCTCCGCGGTAGTCCGGGTGCACCGGCGCGTCCGGACCGAGGGGCCCCGGCCGTTCGTGGGTGAGATCGCCCGGCCCGTAGCGCACTTCGCTACGCGGACGGCCCACCGGCGGATACAGGAGATCCGCCTCCACCACGGGAGTGTCGATCGCCGCAGGGTGGAGATCGAGCCTGCGCATCACCGAGGGGCACGCGAAATAGCCCATGGTGAGCAGCGAGCGCAGCGCCATGAACACGAGCCGGCGCGGCGCCAGCGAGCTGGTGCGCCAACCCTCGAGAACGACGCGCTGCTGCTCCGCCGACAGCGCCGAGAAGCGCCGCCAGCCACGCGGGGGCGGCGCGGGAAAGAACACGGTGGCGTGCTCCATCAGGAAGAAGAGCGCGTGCATCAGCACGCGCTGACGCGGCGGCACCGTCGCCACGTAGGTGTCGAGGTACTGCGGGATGCCCGCGTCCACGCCGGACTCGGGAATTTCGCCGCCGGCGGGGAACATCGCCTCGCTGGCGCCCGCCACGAAGGCGGCGTCGGCACGGGTGAGTGCAGCGTGGGAGTGCGGCGGGTAGCCCCACACCAGGCGCCACACCGCGATCCCCACCAGCGCCAGCACCACCCAGAGCATCAGAGCACCGAGTCCCAGACGGCGCGCTCGGCATCGAGCGGCGCATCCTCGACGCGCGATTCACGCCCGAGGAGCCAGGTTCGGCGCCGCTCGAGGTCGTAGGCGGGCCACTCGTCGTGACCGCGGGCGAAGCCGAGCCAGGCGTCCTGCACACGCCCGGCCAGCGCCGACGCGTCGGGATCGTCGCCGCCGACCAAGCCGCGCACGGGATCCACATCGATGCCACCGAACACGAAGGGCACGTCCACCACGTGGCACGAGCCGAGCCGCCCGTCGAAGGCCGGCGACGCCCAGGTGAACAGGTAGCTGTGCACGCGCGCGTGGGGAGCCTGGGCTTCCAGCAGGCGCACGGCGGGCACGCGGAAGAGCCGGTCCGACTCGATCGCGTACCAGAGGTCGGGCGGCGCGACGGACGCACGCCCCTCGCGCGCTGCGCGGTACGTGGCCACCACCCGCTCGGCGTGAGCGCCCTCGTCGGGGTGCTCGCCCGGGATGTTGCGGCGGCAGCGGCGCAGGAGCGCGTCGGCGTCGAGCTGCGCGGCCTTCGGGTCGGTGAGGCTCCAGAGCCGGTATTCGTCGAGGTTCGATCCGACCACCAGCGGCACGTCCGCCGCGGCGCCCGCGGCCACGGCTTCGAGCGGCGACCGAGGCAGCACGTGGCCATCCACGTTGGGTTGGAACTTGAGCCCGCGCAGCTCGGGCAAGTAGGTCTCCAGCAGCTTCTTCTGCACCGCGAGCAGTCCGTCGAGGGGAACGCGGCGCAGGGCCCCGGGATCGTCGTGAGGCACGCCGAGCTGGTTCGCCACCCAGGCGCAGAGCAAGTCGGCGGCCTCGGCGTCGTGCACGTTGTGCGCCGCCCCGCTCTGCAGGATGGCGCGCCGGAAGAGGCCACGCGCCGCCGGCGTACCGAGCAGCGCGCCGATGCTCATCGCTCCGGCCGACTCCCCGAAGAGCGTCACGTTGTCCGGATCACCGCCAAAACGTGCGGCGTGCTCGCGCACCCAGTGCAGCGCGGCGATCTGGTCCTGGAGGCCGAAGTTTCCCTTGGTGCCGCCCTCTTCGGCGGCAAACGCGCGCAGGGGAAGCCAGCCTAGGAGGCCCAGGCGGTAGTTCAGCGTGATCACGACGACGTCGCCGCGGCGCGCCAGGCGGCGTCCGTCGTAGACCGGCAGCGACCCGGCGCCGGTCGTGAAGCTCCCGCCGTGCAACCACACGAGCACCGGGCGCCGTGCCGGGTCGAGGCCGGGCGTCACCACGTTCACGGTGAGGCAGTCCTCGTCGTGGCGGTCGGCACTCGTACCGAAGACGGCGCCGATCGCGGAGGGCACCTGGGGCGCCGGCGAACCGGGGTCGCTGGCGTCACGGGTGCCTGCCCAGGGCTCGGCCGGCTGGGGCGGCCGGAAGCGCAGCGGGCCGACGGGCGGAGCGGCGTAGGGAATGCCGCGGAACGAGAAGACCCCGTCCTCGTTCACGCCCTGCACGCGGCCGTCGCGCGTCTCCACTACCGCGCCGTGCGCGTCGCCTGCCGCCATCGATCCGCTCCGTTCGCTGTGGTAGCCGCCGCTGCTCCCCGCTTCCGGTCGGGGCTCGCGCGACGCGTTGACCGGCGGGACCGCGGAAGGTACCACGGAGCCCGTGCCTTCGCGGGTTCGCGTGGCCGGGGTCTTCGCGCTCGGCATCGTCGGGATCTCCTTCGCCGCGCTGTTCGTGCGCTGGGCGCTGCCCGCCCCACCGATCGCCACCGCCTTCTGGCGCATGACCCTGTCGACCCTGCTGCTGACGGCCTATTTCCTGGCTCGGCGGCGGCGGCTGTGGCCAGCGGGGCGCGCCGCCTGGCTCGCCCCGCTGGCCGGCGCGTGCTTCGGAACGGACCTGGCGCTCTGGCACACCGCCATCGTGCACACGTCGCTCTCCAACGCGACCTTTCTCGTGAACACCACGCCGGTCGTCGTGGGTCTCGTCGCGTTTCTCCACGGCGAGCGGCTCGGCGCGCGCTTCCCGGCCGGCGCCGCCCTCGCCCTCGGCGGAACGGCGGTGCTTCTGGGCACAGACTGGGGGGGCGCAGACCCGAGCGGCGGGGACCCTCTGCGCGGCGACGTGCTCGCGCTCTGCGCCGCGCTCTTCTACGGCGGCTACCTGCTCCTCATGAAGGCGGTGCGCCACACCACGGGGACCCGCTCGGCCCTGCTCGCGGTGGGCGTCGGCGCGAGCGCCGTGCTGGCCGTCTACGCGGGCGTGCTCGGAGACCCATTGCTGGGCTTCCCGGCGTCCTCGTGGTGGGCCTTCGTCGGCGCCGCCGTCGTGGCGC
>CAXMOD010000117.1:0-8244 GCA_964194905.1 uncultured Desulfobacterales bacterium
CACCTTCCCCATCCTGATGGGCGGGTTCCTGGCGGCGACCGCGTGGGGCCTGGCTCGCGGTTACGACCCGGCGACGCTCGGCATGGCGCTCGTGGTCATCAACTTCTTCGTGATCCTCGCGCTCGAGCAGGTGCTGCCTCGCAACCCCGTGATGAACGTGTTCCGCGACCGCCAGTCCATCAATGACATCGGCCACGGCATCCTGCTCTCGGCGATCGGGCGGCCGCTGGGCGGGGCGGTCTCGCTGTTCGTGATCGTCAAGCTGGCCGAGGTGCGGCTGCTCGCGGGCCTGGGCACGCTCTGGCCCGGCGCCTGGCCGTTCGCGGCGCAGCTCTTCGTCGGGCTCGTGGTGTGGACCTTCATGGACTACTGGATCCACCGCAGCCTGCACACCTTCGACCGGCTCTGGTGGTTCCACTCCATCCACCACGACACTCCGCAGATGCACATCCTCAAGTCGGGACGCCTGCACATCGGAGAGGAGCTCTACAACGCGCTCCTCAAGCCGGTGCCGTTGCTGCTGATCGGTGCGCCGCCGGAGATCATGGTCTGGATCGGATTGTGGATCGTCTACGACGGCAACCTGGTGCACTCGAACATCCACCAGCGCTTCCCGTCCTGGGCCCATTACTTCGTCCCGACGGTGCAGCTCCACAATCTCCATCACAGCAATGAGCGCCGCTACCAGGACACCAACTACTCCGGGTCGAGCGCTGTGTGGGACGTTCTGTTCGGCACCTTCAGCCACCCCGATCGCTGCCCGCTGGGCGAGATGGGCATCGAACGGAGCCCGGTGCCGGCGGGTCTCCTCGCCCAGCTCGCGTTCCCGCTACGGGCCCAGGTAGCGCCACCGAGCGAGGCGCTGGAAGCGCGCGCGTCGGGCTGAGGGAGAGAGCCCTCAGCGAGTGGGCGCGGGGCCGGACGACTCGGCCACCACCTTGCGCCAGCGGAAGGGCGCCGCCAGGTTCGCCCAGAAGCCCATCGGGAAGCGAGGCAGCGACTCCATGCCGATCTGCTCCGGCGGGTCGCGGTCCGTCGGAAGCCAGCGAGTCCCGAAGACCACGTCCCACACGATCAGGTTGCCGCCGTAGTTGTGGTTCGCCTCCGCCACGATCGGGGAGTGATGCCAGCGATGGAGTTCGGTCATGCTGAAGATCCAGTTCAACGGGCCGAGACGCACCGGCACGTTTGAGTGCTGGTACGCGCCGTGCACGCCGGAGAAGATGTTCACCATGGCCAGGATGGGCGCAGTGGCGCCCAGGAGCGCCAGCGGCACCATCTTGACGATGCCCACGAGGAAGATGTCCACGGGATGGAAGCGTGCGGCGTTGAGCCAGTAGAGGCGGGGTGCGCTGTGGTGCGTAGCGTGAAAGCGCCACAGCCACGGCACCTCGTGCATGGCGCGGTGGAACGAGTATTCGACGAATTCCGCCACGACCAGCGCGAGCGGAAGCTGCACCAGCAGGGGCCACCCCCCGGGCCAGAGGCCCGTGCCAAACCGTCCGGAGATCCATACGCCGAGCGCGGTAGCCGCCACCAGCAGGGCAGGTCCGAACAATCCGCCGACCACGCCGTTGGTGAGGAATAGCCCGATGTCGGTGCGCAGGTCATTCTGGGAGTGGAGCCAGCTGCGATGCCACGGCAGCCAGCGCTCCGCCAACGCCAGGAACGCATAGTGGGCCGCGATGGGCGGTCCGCTGGCGAGCACCGGATCGACGCCCGCGTGGAGCAACACGAAGAACAGCCAGAACGCGAGCACCAGGGAGAGGGGGAAGCCCGCCACGGCAAAGATCCGGGCGAAGCCGTGCAGCGGTCGCAGCCCGCTACCTGCCTCGGCGTCGCTCACTGGACCGTGACCCGGGTGGGCGGAACGTCGCGCGCCGAGAGCTCGCGGACGCTTCCGCCCAGCTCGAAGCGCGCCTTCGCGCGAATGTCGGCCGAGGACGCGCCGACGCGCACCTCGAAGGCACCCGGCTCCACCACGAAGCGCATCTCGGCGGAGTAGAACGCGAGCTGCGCCTGGGGGACCTCGAATCGCACCCTGCGGGTCTCGCCGGGGGCGAGCGGCACGCGCGCGAATCCGACGAGCTGCGAGATGGGCCGAGCCACCGACGCGACCAGGTCCTGTACGTAGAGCTGCACGACCTCGTCGCCGGCGGGGCCGCCCGCATTGCCGACCTCGACCGTGATGCACACCGGTCCGTCCCCAGCCGGCGTCTCCACGTCCAGCTGGCCGTAGGCGAATCTCGTGTAGCTGAGGCCGTGGCCGAACGGGAAGAGCGGCTCCGCCGAGAGGTCGCTGTAGTCCGCCGAGAAGGGGCCCATCGCGCCTTCCCAGTGCCGGTAGTGGTAGATCGGCACCTGGCCCACCGAGCGGGGCAGGCTCACCGGCAGACGACCGGCGGGGTTGTGCACGCCGAAGAGCACGTCGGCCACGGCGTGTCCACCCTCTTCGCCGGGGAGCCACGCTTCCAGCACGGCCGGGACGCGCTCGGCGATTTCGGGGATTGCGAGCACTCGCCCGTTCACGAGCACCACCACCGTCGGGGTTCCCGTCGCGAGGACCGCGTCCACGAGCGCTTGCTGCGCACCGGTGAGCGAGAGATCGGCGGCGTCGCGGAACTCGCCGCTGGTGCACCACGGGACGAGCCCGGAGCGGCCTCCTACGCATACGATCGCCACGTCGGCGTCGCGCGCAGCTGCCGCCGCGGCCTCGAGGTCGGCGTCGTCCGGGTCCTGCACGTCGCAGCCGCGCGCGTGCAGCACGCGCGTAGCTGCGCCGACGGCCTCCCGGATGCCGGCGAGGGGCGTCACCATGGGCACGTAGTACGGCCCCGGCGCGAACGCCGTGCTGTCGGACGCGGGCAGGATGCCGGGGTCCGCACCCTCGCGCCGATAGATGATCTCCAGGTGGGCCGGGTAGTGGTAGTCGCCGAGCAGGAGCCGCTCGTCGTCTGCAGCCGGGCCGATCACGGCGACGCATGAAAGGTCCGCGGAGAGCGGCAGCAGCTCGCCTTCGTTCTTGAGAAGCACCATCGAAGCACGCGCCGCCTCGCGCGCCAGCTGTCTCTGCGCGGGCGTCTGGTAGACGGTGGGAGCGGCGTCCTCGTCTACGTAGGGCTCCTCGAACAGGCCGAGGGCGAATTTCAGGCACAGCGCGCGGCGCAGCGCGCGATCCACCAGCGCCACGTCCACGTCGCCGGACTCGACGCGCTCGCGCAGCGGTTCGCCGTAGCACTGGAGTGCGGGCAGCTCCATGTCGAGGCCCGCCTCGAGGGCGCGCGCGGCGGCCTCCCCCTGGTCTGCCGCGATGCGGTGGGCCGTGATCAGCAGGAGCGTCGTGAAGTAGTCCGCCACCACCACCCCGTCGAAGCCCAGCTCACCCCGCAAGAGGTCGTCGAGGATCGCCTTCGAGCCGCCGCAAGGCAGGCCGTCGATCTCGTTGTAGGCGTTCATCATCGAGGCGAGATCCGCCTCCTGGATCACCGCCAGGAAGGGCCGCGCAAAGACCTCGCGCAGCTCGCGCGGGCCGATGTGGGCGGGCTTGTGGTTGTGGCCGCCCTCGGAGAGCCCGTAGCCGAGGAAATGCTTGCCGGTGGCGGCGACGCCGCGCGCGAGGTCGGCGCCCTGGATGCCGCGCACGTAGGCCACGCCCATGCGCGACGCCAGGTACGGATCTTCCCCGTAGGTCTCCTCCACACGGCCCCAGCGCGGGTCGCGCGCGATGTCGAGAACGGGGGCGAGGGTCTGGCGCGCACCGACGGCGAGCATCTGCTCACGGATTACCTCGGCGGCGCGCTCGACGACGTCAGGATCCCAGGTGGAGGCCAGTCCGATCGCCTGGGGGAACTGGGTGGCGTCGCGGGCGCAGAAGCCTCCCGTGCTCTCCTCGTGCACCAGGGCCGGGATGCCGAGCCGCGTGCGCTCCACACAGAAGCGCTGGATACGATTCATGAAATGTGCGCTCTCGGCCGGTCGCAGGCCCGTGGCGGCTCCGATGCGCGTCACGTGACCGGTGCCGTCGGCGAGCAGCCGCTCCGCTGCCGCCTCGGAGAAGTCATCGTCCTCGGCCAGCTGCGTCGACCAGACGCAGCCCAGCTGCGCCAGCTTCTCGCGCAGGGTCATGCGGGAGAGCAGGTCGTCGCTGCGCTTGGCCGGGTCGAGCTGCGGGTCGCGGTAGGGCGCGCGCGCCAGGTCTTCGCTCATGGCGTTCGACTTTACCGCAGCTGCGTCGTGGCGAGCCCGTGGACCTCGCGTACCGTATCCGCTCGACACGAGGGAAGGGCCGATGGGGGACGGATCACAGCCGGTCTGGGATGCGGCGCGTGCGCGGGCCTGGCAGGGCGAACGCGGTTGGCGCGTGGGCTGCAACTTCGCGCCGAGCAGCGCCGCGAACGAGCTCGAGATGTGGCAGGCGGAGACTTTCGACCTGCCGACCCTGGAGAGAGAACTGGGCTTCGCCGCCGAGCTGGGACTCACGAGCCTGCGGGTCTTCCTGCACGATCTGGCATGGAAGCAGGATCCGCGCGGCTTCCTGGAGCGGATCGAGACTTTTCTCGCCGCGGCCGACGGGCACGGCATCGGCGTGCTGCCGGTGCTCTTCGACGGCGTCTGGCACCCGCACCCGCAGCCGGGTCCGCAGCCCGAGCCGCGCCCCCGTGTGCACAACTCCAGCTGGGTGCAGAGTCCGGGGGCCGAGGTGCTCGCAGACCCAGCACGCCAGGACGCCCTCGAGCCCTACGTGAAGGATGTGATCGATCGCTTCCGCGACGATCCGCGCATCGACGGCTGGGATCTCTTCAACGAGCCCGACAACCCCAACCTCCCGTACCGCGCGCTCGAGATCCCGGACAAGGCGCAGCGCGCGTTGGAGCTGCTGCGCAAGGCCTCTGCCTGGGCGCGGGAGGTCGATCCGACCCAGCCCCTGACGACGGGCGTCTGGTACGGCGATTGGAGAGACGCCGCGAAACTCTCCGAGATCCAGCGCCTGAGTCTGGACAGCTCCGACGTGATTTCGTTCCACTGCTACGGCGATCTCGCCGACTTGCAGCAGCGCGTGGAGACCCTGCTGCGCTACGAGCGTCCGCTTCTCTGTACCGAGTTCATGGCGCGCACCCTCGGCAGCACCTTCGACCCGCACCTCGGCTGGATGAAGGAGCAGGGGGTGGGCGCGTACTGCTGGGGCTTCGTCGCGGGACGCATCCAGACCGAATACTCCTGGGACTCCTGGGTGAAGACCTACGAAGACGAGCCGTCGCCCTGGTTCCACGACGTGCTGCGCCCCGACGGCACCCCCTACGACTCCGCCGAGGCGGTCTACATCCGCTCACTGACGCGCTGAGGGCTCGGCGGCCGGGCACAAAAGGCGCTCTGGCGTCCCGCCGATGAGTCAGGGACGGCCAAAACGCCCCCCGGAGGCCCCGTGAGCGAAGCCAGCGTGAAGTTGCGCATGCCTGTGCGTGCACCGGATGCCGGCTGGATCCGTCTGTCGCGAGACCACGAGCTCTTCCAACAGCTGCTGAGCGTACCGACGGTCCAGAGCGCCGCCGAGCAGGTCGAAGGGGGTTCGGGCCACCTGCTGATGGCCGAGAAGCGCCGGCAGCTGGCCGCCAGCCTGCGCGTGACGCCGAGCGTCTCGCCCTACCTCTCGAAGCTCCTCGAGGTGGTGAAGCAGCTGCTCAAGCTGGAGAAGGCGGTCGAGCTCTACGTGACGCCGGCGCCTGTGGCCAACGCGTTCTGCATGCCGCTTCCCGACGGCGCCGGGCTGCTCGTGGTGGTCACCTCGTGCGCGGTCGAGATGTTCACGCGCGGCGAGCTGCTCTTCCTGATCGGTCACGAGCTGGGTCACGGCATCCTCGGACACCATCGCCTGCCGGGCGCGGCGCTGCTCAACCCCGCCGACCCGGAGCAGCGCCTTTCCTGGGACCATTCGCTCGAGCTGCTGCGCTGGATGCGCGCCGGCGAGATTTCCGCCGACCGCTACGGCCTCGTCTGCTGCCAGGATCCGAGTCTCGCCACGCGCGCCTTCCTCAAGCTGATGTCCGGGCTCTCGGGCAAGTACCTCGGTGAGAGCGAGGACTTCGACGACCAGATGGAGGATTGGACCCGCCACCGCATCGCCGGCGAAGGCCTCGACGCGACCCACCCGCTGCTGCCGATCCGCGTGCGCTGCGCCCACGCGTTCTCCGAGTCGGACTACTTCGCCGAGCTCTTCGGTGAGGCGGCGGGCTCACGGCGCCTCTCGATGGAGGGCGCCGACAGCGAGTGTCACGAGCAGCTCGGCCTGATGGACGCCGACCCGACGCATATCGAGACCCTCGACTACCCCGAACAGGTGATGGGCTTCCTGGCCATGGCGGGCTACCTGCTGGCTGCCTCGGACGACGAGATCGGCGCGGTCGAGTACCACTGGTACACCGAGCTGGTGGGCCGCGACCTGGCGGAGCGTGCCCAGGCTGTTGCCAACGAGGTCGGCTACGAGGACTTCTGCCGCGAGCTCTTCGGCCTGGGCCAGGGAATCGCCGACGACATGGATCGGCGCGCGTGCCTCAAGTTGGTGCAGGAGATCGGCGTCATCGCCGCAGTGGATGGACACATCCATCCCGCCGAAGTCCAGAGCCTGCGCATGATCGGCGATGCGCTCAAGCTCCCCAGCCACCTGGTGGACGTGGCGGTAAAGGAGCTCGGCAGCGGAAACGACCGCCGCCTGCGCATGCAGTCCTAGCCGCAGACCTGCAGCCCACCCCGGAGCTGCGGGAACGCTAGGCGTCGCGCCACAGGCGCGGGCGTGCGCGCACCGGGTCGAGGAGGCCGAGATCGCCCGGCTCGAGGTCGTAGCCTTCCGGGAAGGGGGGCCGCGGCGGCACGCCGAGCCCCTCCAGCACCGCGGGCTGCTGGTAGTAGCCCGCGTAGGTGTGGAACATGAGGCCGGGCAGGAACGCGGGCGCCCGCGCGGTGAGCTCGCGGAGGAGCGCGGCGCGCTCGGGCTGAGGGATGTCGGCAAGGCTCTCGGCGTCGTTCTCGCGGGCCAGCTCCGCCAGGGCGGCCAGGCCTTCGTCGAGGGCGGGACGCAGGTCGGGCGTGCGCACACACACGTCCTCGAGGTACCCCACGAGTCCCACGGCGCCCGCGCCCGGCAGGCGCCCGTCGACACTCGGCGGGATCAGCTCGTCGAGCACCGCGGTCAGGGTGCGTGCCGCGTCGGGAGGGAAGGATGTGCGGGGTGCGTCGTCGCTCATGTCAGTCGAACAGGGTCTCGAGGTTCTTCTTGATGTGGTCGGCGGTGCGCAGCGCCAGCGCCTGGATCGTATTGGTGGGATTCACCGCGGCAGCCGTGACGAAGACGCTTCCATCGATGATGAAGAGGTTCTTCACTTCGTGGCAACGGCCCCACGGATTCACGACCGAGCGCTCCGGCTCCGTCCCCATGCGCGTGGTGCCCATCAGGTGCCAGCCCGCCACGCTGAGCGGCGCCTGCACGAAGGTCTCCTTGGCGCCGGCCGCCTCCAGCACCTCCTGCCCGCGTGCGACGCTGTGCTCCAGCATTCGCTGGCTGTTCTCGCTGAGCCGGTAGGTGATCTTCGGCGCCGGAATCCCGTCCGAATCGGTGAGCTCCGGGTCCAGGGTCACCGTGTTGCACTCCTCGGGCAGGTCCTCGCAGATCGAAACCATGCCCGCGGTGCGGTCGAAGAGCTCCGCAAAGCCCCGGTGGTGGTCCGCGCCCCAGGGAATTCGCGCCATCGACATCCCAAAGAGCGCCGCCGAGACCGGTCCCATGCCGCGCACGATCTCGAATGAGTAGCCGCGCACGAAGTCGCGCGCCGGATCGGTCTCGTAGAACTCCTGGCTGATGAAGCAGCACCCGTTGGGGCCCTTGTAGCTCTCGAGAGGCTCGTCGAAGACGCCCGTCGCCATGCCGTACGGGTGGAACATGAGGTTCTTGCCGACGAGCCCGCTGCGGTTGGCGAGCCCGTCGGGGAACTGCGCGGAGCGCGAGTTCAAGAGCAGGCGCGGCGTTCCCACACCGTTGCACGCAACCACCACGATCTCTGCGCGCTGACGCCGCTCGACACCTTCGGCGTCGTAGTAGATGACCCCGTCCGCCATGCCGCTCTCGTCGACGGTGATCTCGCGCACGCGGCAGCGGGCGCGCAGTTCGACGCCGGCGCGCACCGCCTTGGGCCAGTAGGTCACGTCGGTGCTGGCCTTGGCGCCCTGGGCGCAGGCGATGATGCAGGGGCCCAG
>CAXMOD010000118.1:0-22937 GCA_964194905.1 uncultured Desulfobacterales bacterium
CGCAGCGAGGTCGCCGCGTTCCAGCGCAGGTCCAGGCGTCCCCAGCGTCCCGACAGCAGCACGTTGAGGGCGTACTGGTCCCAGTGCAGCGCGTGCTCCCGATGGTCGTCGAGGCAGCGCAGCATCTTTTCGGTGAGCCCCTCGGCACGCCACGTGGCCAGGTCCACCGACATGACACCGCCGTTGAAGTACGGAGCCTCCGGCGACAGACCCAGCTCGACGTAGTTGGCGATGGGGCGGGTCCCCGTGAGGTAGGGCTGGCACGCGACGTAGTTCGGCAGCGCCTTCGCCGCATCGAGGTAGGGGAACCCCACGTCCTGGGCGGCCAGCACGACGGCGCCGTCCAGCGGCAGATCCCACAGCTCTGCCAGATCGCGCTGCACCACCAGGTCCGAGTCCAGGTAGATGGCGCGCTCCTCGTCGCGCGGCACGACCTCGGGGAGGATCAGGCGCAGGTACGTGCTGTGGCTCACGTACTGGGAGACGGGCAAGCGCCGGATCTCGGCGAGATCGGGCCGCAGGAACGTGGCGTCCACGCGAGCCGCATCCCAGGAGCGCAGCAGCTGGCGGCGAGTCCAGGAGCGCAGGCCACCGTCGATCAGGTACAGGCGCAGCCGCCGCTCGGGTGCCAGGTTGCGCAACACCGAATGCACGGTGACGGCCAGACCGATCGCGTACTCCTCATCGGCTCCGCAGACGACGACCGGATCCGTGGGCGGACGAGCGGACAGGACGGATTCCCCCCCCTTCTGAAAAAAGGACGAACGGGCCGCAGGGTAGCACCCCGATCCGCCGGCTCGGCCGTATCGGCGCTCGACACGGGCCCCGACGTCCTGCAGTCTCCCATGCGATGAAGGTTCTGGTAACGGGGGCGACGGGCTTCGTCGGCTCGCATTCCGCGCGGGCGCTGTGCGCCGCGGGCCACACGCTGCGCGTGCTGGCGCGCGACCCCGCCAAGGTAAAGCGCACGTTCGAACCGTACGGCCTGGTCTTCGCCGACGTGGTTCAAGGCGACGTCACGGACGGTCGTACGGTCTCGGAGGCGCTCGTGGGCTGCGATGCGGTGCTGCATGCCGCTGGACTCGTGGACCTGCGCAAGTCGCGCGCCAAGGAGGTGTTCGCCACCAACGTGGGCGGGATGCGCGAGGTGGTCGGCCGCGCGCACCAGGCCGGCATCGAGCGCATCGTCTATGTCTCGAGCACCTCCGTGTTCTTCGAGCCTGGCGGCCCTCCGCTGGCGCCGGACCTGCCGATTCCGGGCGGCCGGAGCCCCTACGCGCGCTCCAAGGCCGACGCCGAGCGCTTCTTGCGCGAGCTTCAGGAGGCCGGCGCGCCGATCCACTCCACCTACCCCACCGCGGTCCTGGGCCCCGACGATCCGGGGCTCTCCGAGGGAAACCATACGCTCTACACGTTCTTGCGTCAGCTGTTCATGATCACGTCGAGCGGCTTCCAGCTGGTGGACGTGCGCGACGTGGCCGCCCTGCACGTGGCGCTCCTCGAGCGCGGCGAAGGACCGGGGCGCTGGGTGGCGACCGCACCCATGCAGTCGTGGGCGGAGTTGGGCGAGGCCATCGAGCGTCTCACCGGTCGCCGCCTACGCACGGCGCGGGTACCCGGCGGCTTGCTCCGTGCCCTGGGCCACGTGGGCGACCTGGTCAAGCGCGTAGTCGACTTCAGCTTCCCGCTCACGGCCGAAGCCACCGCCATGGGCAGCCTCTGGCCGGGCTGCGATGCGTCGCACACCGAGCGCGAGCTTCCGGTGCGTTTCCGCCCCACGGACGAGACCCTCCGCGACACGATCCACTGGCTTCACCGCGCCGGCCACGTTTCCGCCGGCCAGGCCGGCCGACTCGCCGCGGAGCCAACCGGCGGGTAGCCTACGCCAGCATGCCGGGCCGCGACGAGATCATCCTGCGCAATGCGCGCGCCAAGGCCGCGGAACTCGGTGTCTCCCACACCCGACGCCACATCTTCCTGTGCTGCGACCAGAGCGAGCCCAAGTGCAGCCAAAAAGGGGAGAGCCTCGAGGCCTGGCAGTACCTGAAGCGCCGGCTGCAGGAGGAGGCGCTGGTCGGCGAGGGGGGCGTCTACCGCACCAAGGCCAACTGCCTCCAGATCTGCGCAAAGGGGCCGATCGCAGTCGTCTATCCCGACGGCACCTGGTACCACTCGTGCACGCCCGCGGTCCTGGAACGCATCATCCAGGAACATCTCAAGGCGGGCCGCCCCGTGGAGGAATACGTGCTCTTGACCCACCCCCTGCCCGCCACCGGACAGGACACGTGAACCGGAGAAGACGCATGACTTGTTGGAGAGCCGCGGGGACCGCCTTCGCACTGCTGACCCTGGCCTGCGCCACGAGCCGGATTCCCGAGATACCCGCCGTCAGCGCACAGCCGACGGGCGAGGTGCACCCGGGCAAGTTCGTCTGGATGGACCTGGTCACCACGGACGTGGGTCGCGCCCAGGCGTTCTACGGCCCGCTGTTCGGCTGGACGTTCGCAGGCGATCCCGCCGACTACGTGAAGGTCCTGCACGGGGACGCGGTGGTGGCCGGAATGGTCCCGAGGCGCCCTGCCGTAGAGGGCTCCGCCTGGATCGGAAACCTGTCCGTCGTCGACGTGGACGCGGCCGCCGCGGAGGTGGAACGACGCGGCGGTGAAGTCGAGACCGGGCCGGTGGACGCCCCGCACAGGGGTCGCCTCGCGTTCGTTCGGGATCCGATCGGAGCGTCCCTGTTGCTCGTGCGCGCGAGCGGTGGCGATCCGCCCGACGCGCTGCCCCCGCACGGTCGCTTCCTGTGGCGCGAACTCTGGACCCAGGATCCGCAGAAGGCGATCGGCTTCTACGTGGACCTGGTGGGCTACCAGCAGGACATGATCCGCTTGGACGACCAGCGTTACCGCGTCCTGAAGCGCGACGGCGTTCCCCGCGGAGGCGTCGTCCAGGCACCACCCGAGGTGAAGCCCCAATGGCTGGCCTACGTCCGCGTGAAGGATCCCTCGGAGACGGCGCAACGCGCCCAGGCACTTGGGGCGCGGCTGGTCCTCCAGGACGAGGACGCGGCGATCCTGATCGATCCCACTGGTGCGCCCTTCGGTGTGCAGCGCTGGGACGGGCAGGACGAGGAGACCACGCGATGACCCGGCGCAGCACCTTGGCATTCGTCGTCGTCGCGGCCTGGCTGGCCGCGGCTCTAGGCTGCGCGTCCGACGAGCCGCCGAGCAAGACGGCGGGCGTGAACCGCGGCGGCTACTACGGCGGCACGATTCACTCAAACTCCTTCCCCGGGACATTTGGGGGCGGGGGCTACCGAGTCGGCCGCCCGGCCTACCGGTACTAGCCGGATGGGACGCGTCGCGGTCAGCGGATGCGCCACGGGTATCGGCGCCGCCGTGCGCGCGGAACTCGAGGCGGTCGGCGACACGGTACTCGGGATCGACCTGCGCGACGCCGAGGTCATCGCCGACCTCTCTGCGCCCGCCGGTCGCGCCGAGGCCGTCGCGGCAGTCGTCGAACAGTGCGACGGAACGCTCGACCGGCTCGTCCTGTGCGCGGGCATCGGCGGGCACACCGCAGACCCGGCCCTGGTCGCCGCGCTCAATTACTTCGGCGCCGTGGCGTTGCTCGACGGACTGCTCCCGGCGCTGTCACGGGGCAGTGCGCCCGCGGCCGTGGTGATCTGTTCGAACAGCGCGCAGCTCGCACCCGGCATCGGCGATTGGCCACTCGTCGCGGCACTGCTCGAGGACGACGAACCGCGCGCGCGCGAGCTCGCCGTGGAGGCCGGCGGGCAGGCCAGCTACATCGGCAGCAAGAACGCGGTGGGGCGCGCCGTGCGCCGACGCGCGGGAACCTGGGGCGAGGCGGGGGTCCGGCTCAACGCGGTGGCACCGGGCACCACACGCACGCCGCTGGTGGAGACTGCGCTCGAGACGCCGGACGGCAACGCCATCCGCGCCTTCCCGGTCCCGCTGGGCCGCTGGGCCGAGCCCCAGGAGATCGCCCGCGTGGTGTCCTTCCTGCTGGGACCGCAGGCCGGCTTCGTACACGGCGCGGTCTGGTACGTAGACGGCGGCAGCGATGCGCTCACCCGCCCCGACCGCTTCTGAGAGCGGTTCTAACGGGCGGCGAGGGGCGGGGCGGCGGCCACGTCGCGCGGCGGCAGGGCGGCCAGCTGGCGCTGGAGGCAGGTGGGGCAGAGCCCGTGGCTCACAGGGGCCGAGGCGTTGGGCCGGGGGGCCCCCGAATACGTGCCGCACCATCCGCAGAGAATGCTCATCGCAAAGGAAGTAGTAGCCAGCTGCCCCCGCGTGGCAGGAAAATGCCTCGGGACGGCATTTTTTTGAAAAACGCCTTCTAGCTCGAGGGGTTCCGCCTCCGGATTGCGACGGCCAGGCCACGCATGGAGCTCAGGCTCGCGATCGCCCTTGGCCTTCGGAGCCGGGGCAGCCTGCTAGCGCCAGGGGGCGCCGGGGGCCTCCAGGGCCGCGCGTAGCGCGCGCTTGGCGTCGTCGCGGAGGTCGCTCCCGAGCGCTCGCTCAACCGCGTCGGGGGCCCCGGGGGCCTCCAGGGCCAGGAGGCCCTGGCCGGCCCGCAGGCGGTAGAGAGCCACGTAGCTGCCCAGCTGGGTCGCCACGTACGGGCCTTCGTCCAGGTCCATCTTCATCCCGCCGCGGGCCCCGGCGTACTCGCGAAGGCTCCGGTAGCTGTGCTCCAGCTGGAGTCGACGCGCAGCCAGCGCCGCCGGCGCCGGACCGGCCTCGAGCGCGCCCTCCAGGAGCGGGAACGCCTCGGGTCCCAGCTTGCGCAGAGCCTCGAACTCCCCGTCGCGGCACTCGCCACACTCGAGCCACGCCACCAACACGCGGCGCGCGTCCGGCGGGGCTTCGCGGCCGGCGGAGGGCGTGCGAGCCTGCTCGCGCGCGACCGGCTCGGGCGGCGGCACGGGCGCGTCGCTGCGCGACTCCTCCCGGCACCCCGCGACGCCCAGCAGGAGGAGACACGCCAACCACGCGCCCGTGGTCTTCATCGCTTCCCTTCTCACGGCCGCACCCAGTCGCGCGCCAGCGACGGACAGTCCGGGCTGCTCGAGAGCAGAGGGCAGCTGCGCTGGGGGCCCGAGCGCACGCTGTTGAGGTTCAGCATCGACGCGGCGTCCACGTTCATGCGAAACGCCTGGCCGAGCGAAACGTGGCTCCGCGCCACCCCGCCGTTCACCCACATCAGGTTCTCCTTCGTGAAGCCCATGTGGCCGTTGGTGTGCCCGCCGGTGGACTGGTTCCCGTGCATCGCAAAGGCGTGACCGAACTCGTGGGCGAGCGTGGTCTCGCTGGCCGCCGTGCTGATGAAGGTCACATTGCGATCCGCGCTGCAGTTCGCACCCGTGAAGCTGAAGATCCCCAGGTCGAGGTAGTAGACGTTGAACTCGCCTTGCACGTAGGCGGGCGACGCCTTCAGGGCAGTCAGGATCGCGTCGACGCCCGGTACGTTGAAGATCCCGGTGCAAGCGAGCGCCAGGGAAGCGATGCCGCCGAGGGTGCCCGGAAGCGGTCTGGTGGTGGCCTGAAAGGAGATGCCGGTCTTGTTCTCGTCGTAGAGCTGGATGGCCTTGGCGACGTGGATGCCCGACAGCGCGGTCAGGTCCACTCCGCCGCCGAAGAACGACGGCGCACCGACTCCCGCCACCCAGATGTTGAGCGGCGCCTCGAGGAGCGGTCCCAGGTTCGCGCTCGGCGCATCGCCGCAGGCGTCCTCGAAGCCCGGGTCGACGAGGAGCGTCATCGCGTCGCCCTTCGAGTAGACGGCGACCTCCTCCGCGCAGCTTCCCTGCGAGCGCACGTCCCCCGCGTCGGCCGAGCCCGTGGCCCGGAAGAGCGCGTCGTCGAAACACGAGCCGTCGGGTCGGCGCCCGTCGAGCTGGATGACCGAACGATCGTTCCCTTGGTTGCTCTGCTGCGCGACCTCGTCGCAGATCCCAGCGGGCTGCGCCTGGCACGAGCTGAGCTTCAGCTCGAGCAGGAAGTCGTTCACCACGACGCCGCCGAGCAGCTGTTCGAGAGCGACCCGGGCCACCTCCGCCTCAGCGACCCCCCGGGCTCGCGCGGCCCGTTCCTTCAGGGCCGCCAGAGCACCGGGGACGAGGGTCAGCGTGAGCGAGGCCGCGGGCGCGCGGCCCTCGCGCGGCGACGGCGGCAGCCCGTAGAGATGGGTCTCGCCGAGGCCCAGGCGCGCGCCGCGTTCCAGGGAACGCGCGTTGCCTTCGACCCGCGGGCGGGCATCGTCGAAGACGAGCTGCGCGGAAGCTATCGCGTTGCCGTCCACTCTCACGCGCCAGTCCAACGGGGCGTCGACGGGGCAGCCCGGACAGCAGTCGATCAGTTCACAGCCCAGCGGGATCTGGAAGTCCTTCACGACCTCCGGGTCCAGGATCGCGTCGTCGATGCAGATGGGCTGCGTGATCTCCCACGCTGCAGAAGGCGCCGCCCAGAGCGCCACGCCGCCGACGAGTGTCAGGGCGAAGACCGCCCGCGTCATTCCGGTCACGAATCCCCCCTCAGGCCGCCGCCAGCCGCTCCCGCGAGAGCGAGAACAGGTCGCGCGTCTCGCGCAATCCGCGGATCGGCGTCTCCGGCTGGCGCTCGAAACCCTGCGCGACGTCGGCCGCCCCGGCCCGGGTCGCCTCGTCGATCACGATCGGTGCGTCGAAGTCCTTGGTGAGCAGTTGGAGACGCGCGGCGAGATTGGTGGTGTTGCCGATGGCCGACCAGATGTAGCGATCGACGGAGCGAATCGCGCCGACGTAGGCCGGCCCTGTAGCCACACCGACCCCCACGTCGAGCCGTCCGCCGCCCGCGTCAAGCCCCGGCAGGTTGCCCACCTCGCCCACGATGTCGCGCGCCGCCTCCACGGCGCAACGCTCCTTGTCCAGTAGCGATTCCGGCGCCCCGAAGACCGCCATCATGCCGTCGCCGTTGAACTCCACCACGGTGCCGCCGTGGGCAGCGACGACGCGCGTCACCGTCTCGGTGTAGCGGCTCACGGCCGTGAAGATCTCCTCGGCGCGGCGCCCCTCCGCCAGCGTGGTGTAGCCGCGCAGGTCCGCGAAGAGCACGGACACGTCGCGCTCGCCCGCCTCGAGGTCGCGGCCCTGCACCAGCTGTGCGGCGATGGACGCCGGAACGTACTGGCGCAGCTTCTCCTGCAGGCTGCGCGACTCGGCGAGAAGCTCATCCGCGCCGAGGCGCGCGACGAACGCAGACGCGCTCGCGCCGACCACGCCCAGCAGTGCCAGGTCCGTGGGTGTGTAGATGTCTCCCGAGCCCTTGCGCCCCAGCACCACGAAGGCGGCCAGCTCGCCTTCGCGCGACACCGGCAGCAAGACGGCCGCCGCGAGGCTTCCCAGAGCCGCCCGATCCTCCTCGCTGGCGCGCTCGTCCAGCGCGCGGCCTCGCTCCAGGTCCACCGCCGAGGTGCGCTCCGTGAGCGCGGCGAGGAGCGGGCTCTCCAGGTCGAAGTGCGGCGTGAGCGCGCTGCCGCGGGTGAAGACCGGCGCGTAGGCTTCGTCGCCGCGGGCGTAGATGACACAAGAAGCGGGCCGCAGCAGCTCGTCGAGGCGCTCGCCGACCAGACGCGCAAGCGCGGTGGCGTCCGGCGCGTTGCTCAGCTCGCCCACCAGGCGGTCGATGCCTTCCTGCAGCGCATGGCGCTCGGCGAAGAACGCACGCTCCAAGCGCGGTCGCAGCAACGGCTCGAGACGCACCACACACAGGGCCAGCACGGCGCCGGCGCCGACCTGCACCAGGGTCGGGTCGATGCCGGCGCGCAGGGAAGCCTCCTCCGCCATCCACGGCACCAGGGTGAGCGCGCCCGCACCGAGCAGCACCAGCAGGATGGTGTAGGACGCGGTCCCGCTGATGAGCCGGTCGATGTCGAGCATGTTGGAGCGCGTCACCGCGATGAAGATGGCGATGGGGATCGCCACCAGCGAGGCCTGGCTGGCGGTGGACCACTCGGCGAGCTCGGGGCGCAGCATGGAGGCGATGTTTCCGGCGACCACGGGCGCCATCCCCAGGTAGGCGCCGAACATCACCCAGCGTACCTGGCGCCGACCGAGCGCCCCGGCACGCTTGTAGTTCCGGGTCGCCAGCACCAGGATGGCGGCGATGACGAGACTTCCGATCGCCGGGTTCGCGCGCGTGCCGAACTCGATGGAGAACGGCACGTCCAGCCACTTGCTCGTCCACGTGAGCCCGAGAACCGCGAAGGCCCAGGGCCAGAGCGGCGTGCGCAGGTCTCGGGGCCAGGCCCCTTCCGGGAAGTGGTAGGCCGTCTGCACCATGAGTGGCGCCCACAGGCACCCGGTCACCGTGCGCACGGCCAGGTAGAAGTAGGTCTGGCCCACGGCAGCGCCGTGGAACACGAGCAGGCTGAGTGTCCACACCAGGGTCGCCAGGGCCCAGGAGCGCACCAGGCGAGACTCGGGCGCCCGCAACACGACCAGGAACGCAGTGAGCGCAAAGGCCAGGCTGACGACGGCCTCGCGCCAGAACCTGCCCCAGGGCGCCAACGTTTCGGCGGAGACGGCCCGGCGGCCGTCGCGTTCGTAGGTGACCTCCACCCGATGCGCGCCGTCCATCGCTCCGTACAGGTGCGCATGCACGGACCACGGCATGGCGCCACGCAGGTCGACGTCTCCGACGCGGACCAGCGTGTCGCCCGCCCGGACCGCGCCCGCGGGCTCGGTGAGATCCGGACGCAGACGCTCCACCACCGGATAGGCGTCTGCGTCGCTCGGCGGCGCCACGATCAGGTGCGTCTGGACGGGGCCGCCTCGCACTCCGTCAACGGCGAAGAGCGCGAAGCAGACCAACCATAACGGACACAGGACGGCGAGGATCGCCCGGTGACCCGAGGGCGACCTCTTCATGGGAGCCGGCGCAGGCTACCGGACGTGCGGTAGCGCCCCGGCACCCTGCGGCTCCGCTCCGGACGGAAGCACGTTCTGCGGCTCGCTTCCGGACTGATCCTTGTCGCAGTCGCACTCGGGAGCCATCAACCCGAAGCCGAGAAGCACGAGAGCCGAAGTCAGGACGAAGCGGGTCTTGTTCACGGAGTCACCTCCTCAACTCCTCTGAGGGAGTGGAATCGATCGTACCATACGGTGTGGCTCCTACGGCGCAATGCACGCCGCCGACGACGGCACCGCGCCGTTGGACACAGCGGTGAGGGCCGCTTCCAACGCATCGGCACTGGCCGTATGCCCCGCCTGGTTGGGGTGCATCGTGCCGAGGATGGTTCGCTGCTTGCCCGACGAATCTCCCGCCGTGTTGATCCAGTTGTCGCCCGCGCACCAGCCGTGCTTCTCGTAGGCAGCGGGGCCGCTTACCCACGTCCAGCCGTGCAGGTGGGCGGCGGTGCACAGGCGGTGGTTGAGCTTCTTCACCACACCCTCGGCCCAGGCCGCCTCACCGGCGTCGATGCGCCTCAGCGCATCCCAGCGCGGCCGGCGGTTGCAGTGGCTGCCGTCCGACGCCTGGGTGGGGTTGGGATAGCCCATCAACAGGACTCGCCAGGGCTCGCCCGGAAAGACCGCGTCCAGCCGGCTGTCCAGCGTCGCGAACTTGGCCGGGAGCTTCGCCAGCTCGGCGTCGATGGCGGGATCGATGACTTCGCACTTCTTGCTGACCACGCAGGCGGCGATGATGCGCGCGAAGAAGATGTCATTGCCGCCGATGGAGATGGTCGCGGCCTGTACGCCGTTCGGCTCCGCGTCGCGGTCCTCAAGTGCTTTCACCTGCGGGTCCAGGAGCGGCGGGATCGGCTCGGGTTCCTGCCCGGCGTAGCCCTGGAGCAGGCCATTCTCGATGTCCGCCCCGGAACAGGTGTAGTTGTGCAGGCGCACGGTCTTGCCCGTCTGGCGCAGGCGCTCCACGACCTGCGAGGTGGGCGCGTACTTGGAGCGGTTGCAGCGGCGCCGCTCCCAGACGGGCCGATCCTGGCTCCAGGGCTTCCACGACTCGAAGCGCTCGTTGGGTGCGCCCTGACCCGAAGCGTAGGAATCACCGAGGGCCACCACCGTGAACGCCGGTCCCGTGGGATTGGCGGGCGGGTCCTGGTCCGGCCCGGCCTTGGTGCAGCACGCGGAGAGCGTGAGTGTGAGCAGGGCGAGGGCGACGGTCCTGAGCATGAGAAGAGCATCGCCGCAAACGGCGGCCCATGCTGTGAACCTCTTCACACTCCTGGGTGAGCTCACTCGGGGCTCGGCACCCGGAAGAAGATCGTGTAGAGCACCGGCACGAAGACCATCGTCAGGATCGTGGCGATCATCAGACCGAAGATGATCGTCACGGCCATGGCGATGAAGAAGGCGTCCTGGAGCAGCGGGATCATCCCCAGCGCCGTGGTGAGCGCCGCCATGGACACGGGCCGTAGCCGGCTCACCGCCGCCTCGACGATCGCGTCCAACACGTCGCTCGTCTTCTTCTGGAGCTCGATCTCGTCGATCAGCACGATGGCGTTCTTGATCATCATCCCCGAGAGGCTCATCGCGCCCAGCAGTGCCATGAAGCCGAAGGGCTGCTTCGCGAGCAGCAAACCCAAGGTGATGCCGATCAGGGCCAGAGGTACGGTCGCCCAGATCACCGCCGGCTGGCGCAGGTCGTTGAACAGCGCGATCACGATCAGGACCATGGCCCCCAGGAAGAGGGGAATGCTCGCGGCGATGGCCCCTTGGGCACGGCCCGAGTCGCGGTACTCGCCCCACCACTCGAGCGTGTGGCCGGGCGGCAGCGGGATGGCCTCGATCCTCTGCTGGACCCGCCCCATCAGGACGCTGGGCGGGCCGCTGCTGGGGTCGGCGTGCACCGTCAGCGCACGCTTGCGGTTCATGCGGTAGATGATGTCGTCGTCGAAGGTGGTCTCGAACTCGGAGACGACCTGCCGCAGGGGGATGTAGCGTCCCGCGGCCGGACTCCAGATGGAGAGATTCTGGATGTTGGCGACGTCGCTGCGGTCCGGCTCCGGCTGGCGGATGCTGACCGGGAGCAGCTCGTCGCGCTCGCGGTAGACACCCACGGTGCTGCCCTGGAAAGCGCCCATCAGGATCTCGGCGATGTCCGGCCGCGTGACGCCGGCGATGTTGGCCTCCTCGTCGGCGATGTGCGGCACGACCACCTTCACGCGCTGGCGCCAGTCCATGCGGATGCCCTTGGCCCCGCCGTCCTCCATCAGGATGTTGCGGGCCTCGAGGGCCGCCTTGCGCAGCGCGTCGCGGTCCGTGCCCATGAACTTGGCCTGGATGCGCCCGCCGCTGCCGGGGCCCAGCCGGAAGAGACGCACGTAGCTCATCGCGTTCTCGTGGTTCTTCTCGAGGTGCGCCTCCACCTGCTCCACCAGACCGTCGATCTGCTTGTACTCCTCGACGTCCACCAGGAACTGGATGTAGGAGGTGTTGGGCTTCTCGGGGTCGTAGGTGAGCAGGAAACGCATGCCCCCGGCGCCCACCAGCGACGAGACGTGGGTCACGCCCTCCAGGCCCAGCAGATACTCCTCCACCCGGCCCGCCTCCTCGGCGGTCTTGCCGATGTACATGCCCTGGGGCAGCCACATGTCCAGCATGAACTGGGGGCGGGTCGAGTCGGGGAAGAAGCTGTTGTCGACGTAGCGGAACCCGTACATGGACAAGGCGAACGCCGCGAGCACGACGCCCACCGTCGCCCAGCGGGCACGGATGCAGCCGCGCAGCAGACCGCGGTAGCGCTGGTAGAAGGCGCCGCCGTAGGCGTCGACCGCGTCGTCGCCGCCCGACTCCGGCTGCTTCAGGAGCATCACGCACAGCACGGGCGTCACGGTGACGGCCGTCACCCACGAGAGCGAGAGCGAGATGAGCACCACCTTGAAGAGCGAGCGGCAGTACTCTCCGGTGCCGTCGTTGGAGAGCCCGATGGCGCCGAACGCCATCACCGCCACCGCCGTAGCGCCGAGCAGAGGCGTGGACGTCTGGCCCACCACCTCGATGCCCGCGGCGTCTGGCGTCATGCCGCGCTGCATCCTCGTCATCACTCCGTCGACGACGACGATGGCGTTGTCCACCAGCATGCCCAGGGCGATGACCAGCGCACCCAGCGAGATGCGCTCCAGGGCCACGTCCCACGGCCCCATGAAGATGAAGGTCCCGCAGATGGTGACCGCCAGGACGAAGCCGATGATGAGGCTGCTGCGCAGTCCCATGAAGAAGACGAGCACGCCGACCACGATGGCCACGGCCTCGACGAGGTTGATGAGGAAGGCGTCGATGGCGATGGTGGTGGCCTCGGACTGGAGGGAGACGACTCCCACCTCCACGCCGAGCGGGATCTGGTCGAGCAGCTCGACGGCCCTCGCCGCCACCGCATCGCCCATCTCGACGACGTTGCCGCCCTGCAGGGTGGAGATGCCGAGGCCGATGGCCCGGTGCCCGTCGTAGCGCAGCAGCTGGGTGGGAGGGTCCACGTAGCCGCGCCGCACGGTGGCCACGTCGCGGATGTAGAGCTGCTCGGGTGCGCCCTCTTCGCTGAGCAGGAGACTCTCGAAGTCCGCCACCGTTTCGATCTCGCCGCTCGGCTGGATGGAGATGTACTGGGGCCCCACCTGGACGCGGCCCGACTCCGCCGCAATGTTCTTCTCCCGGAGGGCCTGGACCATGGTCGCGGGCTTGATCCCGAGCTGCGACATGCGCGAGCGGTCCGGCTCCACGTAGACCGCTTCCTTGCGCTCGCCCCAGAAGTCGATCTTGGCCACGTCCTGCACCAGCAGGAGCTCCTTCTGGTAGAGCTTGGCTACGTCGCGCAGCTCGGCGTCCGTGTAGTCGTCGCCGTAGATGGCGAGGAAGACGCCCCACACGTCGCCGAAGTCGTCGTTCACCACCGACGGCCCCGCGCCCGGCGGCAGCTGGCCCTGCACGTCCTTGACCTTGCGGCGCAGCTCGTCCCACACCTGCGGCAAGGCGAACTTGTCGTACTCGTCCTTGATGTGCGCCTTGATCTGGGACATCCCCCAGTACGAGGTGGACTCGACCCAGTCGAGCTGGGGCAGCTGCTGCACCGCCTTCTCGATCCGGTCGCTGACCTCCTCCTCTACCTCGGCGGCGGTGGCGCCCGGATAGGGCGTGTTGACGAGGCCATCCTTGATCGTGAACTCGGGGTCCTCTAGACGAGCCAGCCCTCCGTAGGCCTGGATGCCACCGAGGAGCATCACCGCGGTCAGGACGAGCGTGGTGACCCGGTTCTCGAGGGCCCATGCGGCCAGATTCATTGGGACGCCCCGCGCTCCCAGCGCCGCACCTTCACACCCGGGCGCAGCTTCGTGATCCCCGAGACGGCGATGGTCTCTCCGTTGGAGAGGCCGGCGCTGACGAGCACCTCGTCCCCACGGAGCGCACCGAGCGTGACCGATCGCATGCTGACGGTGCCGTCTCCGGCCACGATCCAGACCGCGGCCTCGCCGCTCTCGTCGGCCACTGCGGCACGCGCGGGGATGAGGACGTCGCCCGCGGCGGCCTCGTCTCCGCTCACCTCCAGGACCACCTTGGCGGTCATGCCGGGAAGTACGATCACGCGATCTTCGGGCTCGAATATGAACGTGGCCTCGAACGTGCGGGTGGTGGGATCCGCCGTCGTGGCCAGCTCCTTCAGGCGCGCCGGGAACACGTGATCCGGCAAGGAAGTCACGATCACCTTGGGCTGGGTGCGCCTGGTGATCTCCTCTGGAGTCGCCTTGACTCCGCTGCGCCCCGCCAGGTCGCGCTCGGGGACGGAGACCTTGATCTCCATGTGGGCGGGGTCCTCGAAGATCAGGACCGGCTGCTTCGCCTGAATGTTGGCGAAGTCCTCCACCAGCTTTCGCGACATGACCCCGTCGAAGGGCGCCCGCAGCAGGGTGTCGTCCACTCCCTTCTGTTTGATCTTCACCTCGGCGTCGGCCACCTCGACCTGGGCCTCGGCGTCGTTCAGGTCCTGCTCGGAGACCGCACCCGTCTTGTGCGCCTGGGCGATCCGGCTGAGGTACGTGCGCCGGTTATTCGCGGCGGCCTTGGCCTGGTCGAGCAGGTTCACGTAGTCGCGTGAGTCCAGCCGCGCCAGCACCGTGCCCCGGGACCCCCGCTCGCCCTCCCGGAGCACGAACTCGACGATGCGGCCGGCGACCTCGAACGCCATGTCGGCCTGCTGACCCGCGCGCAAGCGCCCCGGGTATTCGCGGGTGCCGCCCGCGGTGCCTCCGATCGTCAGCATCTTGATGGGCCGCACGACCGGATCCGGCTCCGGCACCTCCTCCGCGCACGCCCCCAGGCCGAAACCCACAGCCAGCGCCGCCGCGGCGCCGGCAAACCCCCTGCAACGCATTTCGAGCACCTCCGCCCGCCGAGGGCGGGGGTGCCATCATAGCCGCGCAACCCCCTGCCCCAACCCAGGAGAGGGTCTGCTGCATGCGTATTTGGCGGAAGGCTAGAAGCGCCAGCCCCAGGCCAGGCCGAGCACCCGCTCGCCGAGCTCGAGCGGACCTCGCCCCCACGGCAGCGCGTAGCCGGACCGGCTGTGGGCGCGGTCGTCCACCAGCGAGCCGGTCATGGCGAAGACGTCGAAGCCGAAGAGGCGCATTCTCGCTGCCGGTTCGGCGGGCGGCGCTACGAGCAGGACCTGGGTCGCCTCGAGTTCCGCGCGTTCCGGCACCTCGCCGGGCTCCTCCGCCGCCGCGGAGACGGCCAGCAGAAGGATCAACGCGATGATCGGGGACGACAGGACGATCCGGATCAGGGTCCGGAACTCCAGGGAAGCGTCGAGCCGGGCGGCTCGAGTCGCGGCTTGCGGCTGCATCGTATGTCCTCACAGGGGGTGGGACCTGAAGGCTGCTTCGGCCGCTCCGCTTCCGGGCTTGAGTCCATAAATTCCCTGTAAATCCAGTGGCTTTCGAGCTTTCCCTGCCTGCGCACGCGGAGGCAGGACGGCGGCAGCTAGGAATCCCCCTGTCGCCGCGCCAGCTCGGCCGCGGCGTGGCGGCGCGTGTCGGGGTGCAGCGTGGCGTCGTGGGCCATGTCGCGCACGGCCTGGAGCGGCAGGACCCCGAGCAGCGAGATGGCCAGCGGTGTGGGGCAGTAGGGGTTGCGCGCCAGGGCCGTGCGCACGCGCGTGCGGTGGCCGAAGCGCCGGCTGCGCTGGATGCAGTCGAGCGTGCCGGCCGGGATCGGCCGGCGGGCAGCGATCCGCACCACGTGCTCCTCCGTGATGCGCGGGTTCGCCAGAAGATGCTCGATCACCACCGGGTCGGCGTCCAGGAGCAGCCGGTCCAGCATCCCGAGATCCACTCCGCGCGCCAGCGCGCGCCGCATGCCGAGCGGGATCTCCGCCACGTCGCGCGGCAGCGCGGAGGCCTCGTCGCGCATCTGGGCCGCGGCTCCCGTCGTCCCGAACAGGCGCATGGTGAACTCGTCGTCTGCGGCCAGCGCCTGGGTGTAGAGGGCCCGACACAGCGTCGGGTCGAGGTCGCGGCCCACCCCGCCCTCGCGCAGCAGGTCCTGAAGGATCTCGCGCAGGTTCAGCAGGTGCGGGGCCGGTGCCGCCGGCCGGCGCAGCACGCCGGCGACCAGCGCGTAGGCCTCCCGGGGCGCCGCCTCCTCGAGTCGCTCCAGCAGGCGCTGGCGACGCATCGACGCTTCGGGGAGCGCCCGCAGCCTGCGGTCGAGACTGCGCAGCTCCGCTTCGAGGAGCGGATCGTCGCCGTGCGCCGTTCCGGCCATCCCCGGAGTATCGACCGGACGCGGCGCGGCCCGAAGCGGGGCCAGCCTCGGGCGCGCAGCCTCGGCTCAGAGATCCAGCTGCTTCGCCGGACGCACCACGATGTCGGCCAGGTTTACATGGATGGGCTGGCTCACGGCGTAGAGCACGGCGCTGGCCACGTCGTCGGGATCGCCGAGGAGCTGCTTCAGCTGGCTCGAGAGCTTCTCGAACACCTCATCGGGCAGGCGCTCGCCCTGTTTCACCTCGATGTCGAGCCCGGCCATCTTGACGAAGCCGGCCACGAAGGCGGGGTCGAAGTTGCGCGCGAAGTTGGTGGCGATCGCGCCGGGCATGACGTTGATCACGCGAATCGTGTCCTCCTCCAGCTCTGCGCGCAACGTGGCCGAGATGGCGTTCACGGCGTGCTTCGTGGAGCCGTAGACACCCGACTCTCGCCGCTGCGCCGCGATCGAGGAGATGTTGACGATGTGCCCCTCCGCCCCGCACGCGCGCATCGCGCGCACCGCGGCCTGACAACCCACCAGCAGCGCCAGCACGTTGGTCTCGAGCATGGCGCGCCACTCCTCGGCATCGCCCTCGACGATGGAAGCGGGATACGAGAGACCGGCGTTGTTCACCATGATGTCAAGGCGCCCGCTCTCGCGGACGGCGGTGTCCACCAGGCCTTGCACCTGCGCCACGTCGCGCACATCCGCCACGACCACGGCGGCCTGCCCTCCGGCCTGTTCGATGGTCTTCTGGGACGCCTCCATCGCAGCCCGCGTGCGCCCGGAGAGGAAGACGTGGGCGCCGGCGGCGCCCAGCCGCTCGGCGATGGCGCGACCGATGCCGCTGGAGGCGCCGGTCACGATCGCGGTGCGGCCGGCCAGGCTGGGGGAATCGCTCATGGGGAGGCTCCTCGGGGTTTTGGGGCGGGCGTGTGGAATTCTAGGTGCACTTCCCCCCGGGCCCCAATCCTCTAGAATTCGGGCGATTTCGCTGGGGGGAACTCGTGAGTCTGCCGGAAGAAACCACCGTCGTCGTCGTGGGGGGCGGCCCCGCGGGATCGGCGGCGGGCAGCTACCTCGCCAAGGCGGGGGTCGATCATGTGATCCTCGAGCGCGAGCGCTTCCCGCGCCACCACGTCGGCGAGTCGCTGGTGGGGGCCACCAACCGCGTCCTCAACGAGATCGGCGTCCTCGACAAGCTGGACCAGGAGGGCTTCGTCCACAAACGCGGTGCCGTCTGGGTGCCCAAGTCCGGACGCAACATCACCGAGCTCACGATCCTGCCGGACCCGCGCTTCGGTGGTCTCGACTACACCTTCCACGTCGATCGCGCGCGCTTCGACAAGATCCTGCTCGACCACGCGGCTTCGCTGGGCTCCTGCGTCGCCGAGGAGACGGTGGTCACGGAGGTCCTCACCGAGGGAGAGCGCGTCACGGGCGTCAAGGCGCGACGCAACGGCGAGGTACAGGAGATTCGCGCGCGCTTCGTGATCGATGCGTCGGGCCGCGGCACGTTCCTGGGATCGCGCTTCCGGCTGAAGAGGAAGGATCCGATCTTCGATCAGTACGCCGTCTATTCGTACTTCAAGGGCGTCGATCGAGGTCGGCAGGAGACCGCGAACTACATTCACATCCACTTTCTCCCAACTCGCCGCGGCTGGTGCTGGCAAATCCCGATCAGCCCCGAGCTGAGCTCGATCGGCGTGGTCACCGAGCGCGCGGACTTCAAGCGCGACGGGCGCGATCCGGCCGCGTACTTCAAGAGGCACATCCAGACCCAACCGGAGCTGTCCCGCCGTCTCGCCGACGCCACGCAGACCGACGTCTTCCGCGTTGACGGCGACTACAGCTACTCGATGGACAAGCTCAGTGGACCCGGATTCGTGCTGATCGGCGACGCGGCGCGCTTCGTGGACCCGATCTTCTCCTCTGGAGTGTCCGTCGCGTTGCGCAGCGCCAAATTCGCCGTCGATGCCCTGATCCCCGCGCTTCGCGGAGAGCGCAGCGAGGAGGAGGCCCGAGCTGAGTACGAAGCCAACCTCTCCGCCGGGATTCGCACCTGGTACGACTTCATTCGGATCTACTACAAGCTCCAGAACCTCTTCACCCACTACCTCCGGAAGGACGCCTACCGGCCCGAGTTGACCCGCCTGCTTCAAGGCGACGTGTACAATCCCGACGAGATCACGGTGCTCGACCGGCTGCGCGAGGACATCCGCAAGATCGAGTCGACCCCGGGTCACGTGATGCAGGCGGATCTGACGGACATTCCGATCTAGGAAGAGTGCAGACGATGTCGAACACGGAAACCCTCGAAGACCGCATCCGGCGCCTCATCGTCGAGTGTCTGGAACTCAGCCTCGATCCCTCGAAGATCGCCGTCGACGCCGACCTCAAGGAGGACGTAGGCCTCGACAGCGCCGCCCTTCTCGAGCTGGTCACCGGCATCGAGGAACAGTTCGGTTTCGAGGTCGACGTCGAGGAAGTGACCGAGGACAACTTTCGCAGCGTTGCGGGTCTCGTGCGCTATGTGCGAGGGCGCACCGACGCCGCGGGAGCGAGTTCCACTTGTTGAACGAAATGCTCAGCTCGACCGCCGCCCGGCACGGGAGCAGGACCGCGCTGTGGTGGCGGGGGGCGCAGCATTCCTGGGAAGAGCTCGAGGCCGCGGTGCGAGCGCGCGCCGCCGATTTCCGGGAGCGCGGCGTGGGCACAGGGGATGCCGTGGCGCTGATGCTCCCCAACGGCCCGGACTTCGTCGCCAGCTTCTTCGCGGCGACCTCGCTGGGAACCATCGCCGTGCCGCTGAACCCCGGCTTCACGACCGACGAGGTGACCTCCGCGCTCGAGGGCTGCGCCGTTCCGGTGTTCGTCGCCGGCGAGGCCCAGGCCCCGGTCGCCACGGCTTTCGCCGAGCGCCGCGGCGGCGGGGTGGGCGTGCTGGTGAGCGACCTCGATCTCCCAGCCAAGCGGCGCGACGCGCCCCCCTCGCAAACGCCGGTCTCCGCCGACGCCGACGCGCTCTACGGCTTCTCCTCGGGAACCACCGGTGCGGCCAAACGCCTGGCCCGGACCCAGGCCAACCTGGTCCACGAGGCGGAGAACTTCACCGCCACGGTGGGCATGCAGCCCGACGACGTGATCCTCGGCGTGGCGCCCTTCTTCCACGCCCACGGTCTCGGCAACGCTGTCCTCGCGTCGGCGGCCTCCGGAGCGGCGCTGGCGATCGAAGAACGCTTCGAGCCGCGCGCCGCCCTCGAACGCACTCGACAGCTGGGCGTGACCGTGTTCCCCGGAGTGCCTTTCATGTTTCGGTTGATGGCGCGCGTGGGCGGCCCGGCGGATCTGGAGGCCTTGCGCCTCGGCTTCACCGCGGGTGCGCCGCTCACCCGCGAGATCTTCGAGGCCTGCGACAAGTGCTTCGGCCGCCCGATTCGCCAGCTCTACGGATGCAGCGAAGCAGGTTCCGTCACGATCAACCTGGACGACGACGCAGCCGGGACCGCCGAGTCGGTGGGCCGCCCGGTCCGCAACGTGGAGTTGGATGTCGTAGACGAGCACGGCGCTCCCTGCCCGACCGGGGACGTGGGCGAGATCGTCTTCGCGAGCCCTGCCCTCACGCGCGGCTACCAGGGGCGCGAGGAACTGACTCGCGAAGCCTTCCGCGACGGCCGCTTCCACACCGGCGATCTCGGGCGCCTGGACGACGCCGGCCGCCTGACCATCACCGGGCGCCTCAAGCTCTTCGTCTCCACGCCCGGCGGAAAAGTCGATCCGGGCGAGGTCGAGCGCTGCATCGTCTCTCACCCCGACGTCGAAGAAGCGGTCGTGGTGGCGGTGCCCGCACGCGGCGGGGCCGAGACCGTGAAAGCCGTGCTGGTGACCCGTGGCAGGCGACTCGATGGGGACGGGGCGGTGGAGTTGCGCCGCGAAATCGTCCGGCTCTGCGGCGAGAAGCTCGCACAGTACAAGATTCCGCGAGTCCTCGAGTTTCGGGAGGAGATCCCGAGGAGCGCCACGGGCAAGATCGTGCGCGCCAAGCTGATCGCGGACCAGACTGGGGGCTGAACGATGGCTGAGATCCTGAACCTCGAGGAGGCACTGGAGAAGCTTCGCGGCCTGAAGCCGCTGCACCGCATGCTCATGGCGACCGCGGGAACGCTCCAGACGACGCTCGCAGCGTATTTCGGGGAGCCCGTAGACGTCGAGGTCGGCAGCCAGAGCGAGGAGGACGCGGAAGAAGGCGCGACGCTCCTGCGCGCCGTCGAGCTGGTGTGCCGGGACAGTCGCGCGATGGCCTGCCGCGCGCGCACGCGGATCGAGGTGCGCAACGAACTGGTCCTGAAGCTGATCCGCGAGCGCAACATCGGGCTCGGGCAGATCTGCGAGACGTTGGGCATCCGAGCGACCTTCGTGCTCGAGGACGTGGGGCTCGACGACACCTGGCTGTGGCGCGAGTACCGGCTCGAGGGGCCGGGCTTCTGCTACCACATCCGAGAGGAACTTCCGAGCGAGCTCTACGGTGGGGACGCTCTCTAGGCTCGTCGGCGGGCTGAGGCGGGCACGCATTCGGGTCTACCGAACCGCGGGGCACGTGGCGCAGTGGTTCCGGCGCAGCCATCGCACTGCGCGCAAGAGCCTGCGCCGCGCCCGGCGGATGCCCCGGCAGCGGCTGCTGAGCTTCCTGCACGCCAGGGGCTTCCCCGTCGTGACGCCGTACGCCATCGGCTCGCGCGCGCTCAGTCGGATGTGGTCGGTCCCGGCGCTGCGCCGCAGGCAGATCGACAGGTTCCTGCGCGAGAACCCCGGCCATCCCCTCGCCCACGTCGCGGACACCGCGGACCCCGGCGATCTGGAGCGATTCCTGGTCTCCAGCTACTTCACCATCTGGCGTCTGCTCGCGCTCTCGAGCTGCTCGGACGAAACCTTCGGCCGCCACGTCTCGGTGCAGGGCCTGGAGCACCTGGAGAAGGCCCGCGAGACGGGACGCGGCGTGATCCTCGTAGCCGCCCATCACGGCGCCGCCTCGATGCTCCCGGTGGCGATTCCCCGGCTGGGCATCGACACCGTCTTCATCGCCTCACGAGACTTCGCGACCCTCGCGCCCGACTCCGCTCGGTTCATCGTCCGCCAGCCCGGCGACCAGATGCTGCTCAAACCCTTGATGGAGGCCCGCAAGGTTCTCCGCACCGGCGCCTGCGTCCTGATGCTGCCGGACGGCGACCAGGGTGCGATGGACGTGGAGCTCCCGTTCCTCGGCGGCACCCAACAGTTCGCCCGCGGGTTCGCGTCCTTGTCCGTCGCCAGCGGCGCACCTGTCCTTCCCGTTCTGTGCCTGCCCGGTCCGGCCGGACAGGTGAGCGTGGTCTTCGGCGAACCGTTCCAGCCCGGCGACGGCTCCGCGGGGCGCGACGAGAAGCTCGTCCACCTGGTGGCGCAGTACGCGCGCTTCCTGGAGCGCACGTTCGTTGCAGACCCCTTCCTGCTGAGGCTGGAGTTCTGCGGATTCCACGCCCGCGGAACCTGGGACGCGGCCCGGGTCTGGGGTGACGCCGGTGTCACCGCGATGCACCCCAAGCCGTAGTCGCCCCGGGACCCAACCCCCCGCCGCCTGGGCACGGGTTGAGGTGCCCGCTGGGGTCGCCTGAGGGCCCGCCTGGCCAGGGGGTGGCAGGGGTGGCGCAGAAGGGCTACCTGAGAAGCGCAATCGGGCATCGTCCCGACCGCGGCGAACAACAGGACCTCTCCTCAACGCGCCTCCTGGCCCGAGGAAGTCACGCCGCCAATCTTCTCTTGCCCTTCGCTGTTGTGTGGGTCGGAAACGTACGGCCGTGCCGTACAGGCCCCGCCTGTGCGCGTACGGCGGAGAAACAAGCTTTTCATGTCTGCTTCAGTACCCATGGCCCAGACCGGATTCGACCGGTTCGGGCTCGACGAAGCCCTCCTGCGCGGCGTTCGCGCCGCCGGCTTCGAGAATCCCCGGCCGATCCAGGCCGAAACCATTCCTGCCGGCCTCGACGGCCGCGACGTGCTGGGCCTGGCCCAGACCGGCACCGGAAAGACCGCTGCCTTCGCGCTGCCGCTGCTCGACCGGCTCCTCGAGGGGAACCGCCAGGGCCCTCGCGCACTGGTGCTCGCCCCCACCCGGGAGCTCGCCAGCCAGATCGCGGCCGAGATCCGTCTGCTCTCCAAGTTCACCCGGCTGAAGATGGTCACCATCTACGGCGGCGTCTCGATGCACAACCAGATCAAGGCGCTGCGTCAGCGCCCGGAAATCGTGGTCGGTTGCCCGGGCCGCGTGCTCGACCTGCTCAACCAAGGCGTGCTGCGCCTCGACCAGGTCGAGACCCTCGTGCTCGACGAAGCCGATCACATGTTCGACATGGGCTTCCTGCCGGACATCCGCAGGATCCTCAAGGCGCTGCCGGGGCGCCGTCAGAACCTGCTCTTCTCGGCCACCATGCCCAAGGAGATCCGCCGGCTGGCCGACGATCTGCTGACCACTCCCCACGTGGTGGAGCTGGCCGATACCGCGCCGGCCTCCACCGTCGATCACGCGCTGGTTCTGGTCTCGGAGGGCCGCAAGCGCGACCTGCTCGAGCACCTGCTCGGCGGCGACGACTGCGAGTCGGCCATCGTGTTCACACGCACCAAGCACCGCGCCCGGCGCCTGGCCGAGCAGCTCGGCAAGGACGGGCACCGCGCCGTCGGCCTCCAGGGGAACATGTCCCAGGCCCAGCGCGATCGGGCCATGCGCGGATTTCGTACGCGCCGCTTCGACATCCTGGTGGCGACCGACATTGCGGCGCGCGGCATCGACGTGAGCGACGTGTCCTACGTCATCAACTTCGACGTGCCTACCACGCCGGAGGCCTACACCCATCGCATCGGCCGCACCGGTCGGTCCGAGCGCGAGGGCGTGGCCTGCACCTTCGTCACCGGCAACGACCGGGGCTGGGTGCGCGCCACCGAGCGCATGATCGGCGCACCGATCCCGCGCCGAAAGGTCGAGGGCTTCTCGCCCGGGCCCGGCGAGCAGATCGAGGATCGCCCCGCGCCGCGCGGCAGGGCACGCGGTGCTCGAGCCGGCGGGCAGCAGCGGAATGGTCGGCGCAACGCAGCGGGCCGCGGGCGCCGGCGCTAGGCGGCCTTCCGCCCCGCGTGGAACCGGTCC
>CAXMOD010000119.1:0-80983 GCA_964194905.1 uncultured Desulfobacterales bacterium
GTGGGGCCCTCGCCGGGAGTGCCCGTCACGCTCATGAAGCCGCTCATGCCCTGGGCGATCTGGTCCAGGCCCGGCCGGTCGCGGTACGGCCCGTCGGGGCCGAAGCCCGTGATGGCGCAGTAGATCAAGCGCGGATGGCGCGCGCGCAGCGACTCTGCTCCCAGGCCGAACGCCTCCATCACGCCCGGGCGGAAGTTCTCCGCCACCACGTCGAAGCGAGGCAGGATGCGCAAGAAGAGCTCTCGACCGGCCTCGCTCTTGAGGTCGAGCGTGAGCGAGCGCTTGCTGCGGTTGCTCGACAGGAAGAAATAGGAATCGCGCGCCGCGCTGGGATCCCGGAACTCGCGCTCGCGGAGCGGCTCCACCTTGACCACGTCGGCCCCGTAGTCGCCCAGGAGCATGGTGCAGAAGGGTCCGGCCAGGAAGCGCGTCAGGTCCAGGACGCGCACGCCGGCAAGCGGGGCGGGGCGCACGTCAGCGCCCCTGGAATCGAGGGCGACGCTTCTCCAGGAAGGCGCGGATACCCTCCTTGTAGTCCTCACTCTCGAAGCAGCGCCGCACCAGCTCGGCCGCCGCTGCGTGGTCGCGCTGGTCGGGATCCCGGGCCAGCTCGATCACCGAGCGCTTCACCGCACGCAGCGTCAGCGGAGCGTTGGCGGCGATGCCCTCCGCTACGTCGCGCACGTGCGCCTCCAGGTCCGCCTTGGCCACGACCGTGTTCACGAGGCCCATCTGGAAGGCCTCCTGGGCGTCGAAACGGCGCGCGGTGAAGAAGATCTCCTTGGCCCGGCTCGGCCCCACCACGTCGATCAAGGCCTTGATGCCGAGCATCGCGTAGCCCAGGCCGAGCTTCGCCGCGGGGATCGCGAAGACCGCGTCGTCGGCCGCGTATCGCAGGTCGGCGTTGAGGGCGAGGGCGCAGCCTCCCCCCACACAGAAGCCGTGGATCATCGCGATGAGCGGCTTCTCCAGGGTGGCGAGAGCCATGAAGGCGCGCGCGTTGCCGGCGTCGTAGTCCTTCGACGCGTCGCCGATGCGGGTCTCCTCGAACTGGGAGATGTCGGCGCCGGAGACGAAGGCCACGTCGCCCTCGCCGCGCAGGATCACGACGCGCACGGCGTCGTCGGCCCCCAGCGCGTCCACCGCCTCGGGGATCTGCCGCCACATCTCCACGGAGATGGCATTTCGGCGCTCGGGCTGATCGAAGACGATCCAGCCCAGGCCCCCATCCTTCTCGACGCGAACGCGGCCGCCCATGGCCGGGCAGGGTAGCAGGCCCGGCGCCGGGGGAACGGCAGCCGGGAATCACTAGCGGAAGCGGATCGACTCGAGGGCGGCGTCCTCGAAGGTACCCACGTCGGCGTAGCGGCGTTCAGGACCGAACTCGCCCAGGGAAGGGTGACAGCGCTCGGCGCCCACGCAGAGGCGCACCGCGCGCGCCAGGGCGCGCGCGTCCGCGCCGCTCGCGGTCTCCACGCGGAACACGACGCACTCCGCACCCTCGACCTTCACCGCGAGGTCGAAGAAGACGCGCTCGTCCGGTCCCACGGGACCGATGGCCGCAGCCAGCGCGCACTCGACGCGAGCCCAATCGAGCAGGAAGCGCCGTTCCCCGCGGCGGTAGAGGATGCCCTTCTCCGTGGGGCGCGGATCGGCAAGGCGGTGGGCGCGGTAGCGGGACGGGACGACGGGCTCCTGCGCCTGGGACACCAGCGGAGAGGACATGCAGAGAGGATCGGCCGGGAGCGCGCCTGGCTTGAAGGCTCGCCTCCCCGAGGGCAGCTGGTAAGATCGCTCGGCGCCGTTACTTCGGACGGGCGCACCTTCCCGGAGGACTCTTGCATGGCCGCGAAGCCCGGTCCGTCGGCGCAACGCGAGCAACAGGACCGCGGTCGGCACCGCCCCCGCATCACCCTGCTGCGCCACGGCGAGCCGGACTGGGCCCCCTTCGGCGGAACCACCGTGAACGACCCCGGTCTCACCGAGTATGGCCACACCCAGGCGCAGGTAGCAGCCAAGGCACTCGCAGCCCAACCGATCGACGCGATCTACGTGTCGCCCCTCAGCCGTGCGCAGCAGACCGCGGAGCCCCTGGCTGCGGCCTCCGGCGTGACGCCGATCACCATCGACGACCTGGCGGAAATCGGCATCGATTTCGAAGGGCAGGGCCAGGAGCAGGTGGACCGGACTTTCGTCGAGGCCGCGCGCCGCCCTCTCGAGCAGCACTGGGAGGGCTGGCCCGGCGGCGAGACCTTCACCGACTTCCACGCGCGCGTCACCCGCGGCATCACCGAGGTGCTCGGGCGTCACGGCATCCGGCCCGAGAAGAAGCAGGACTTCACCGTCTGGCACCTGCCCGAGGGCGCCGCGCCGCACATCGTCATCGTCGCCCACGGCGGCACCAACGCCGTGCTGCTGACGCACCTGCTGGACGTGCGCCCCGTGCCGTGGGAGTGGCTGCGCTACGAGAGCGCGCTGTGCGCCTACTCCGTCTCGATTGCGCGAGAGCTGGGCGAGGCCGGCAATGTGTGGTCGCTCCAGAACTTCAACGAGCTCGACCACCTGCGCGCGGCAGGCCTCCTCTAGCGCGCGCTCGCCGCCACGGCCGCGAGGCCCAGCGCACCGACGACCGCGAGGTAATAGAGGGTGGGCAAGATCGTCTTGCGCAGGGTGACGCCCTCCTGGCCCAGGAGACCCACGGTCGCAGACGCCGCCACCACGTTGTGGATGGCGACCATGTTGCCCGCCGCCGCACCCACCGATTGAAGCGCCACCACGAGCACCGTGCTCTGGGCAAGACGCTCCGCGACACCGTGCTGGAAGGCGCCGAACATCAGGTTCGAGACCGTGTTGCTGCCCGCGATGAACGCACCCAGTGCGCCGATGGCCGGGGCGAAGAGCGGCCACACGGCGCCCACGTTCGCCGCCACCCACTCCGCCAACGCCAGCGGCATGCTGGCGAGGCCGGCGCCGGCGTCGCCCGAGTTGATGTAGACGCGCACCATGGGGACGGTGAAGACCAGCACGAAGCCGGCGCCGAGCAGGATGCGCCCGCTTTCCGCGACGGCGCCGCGCAGCTCGCGCGCCCGCAAGCGGTGCAAGGGTGCGCTCACCAGCGCTACGGCGAGGAGCACCGCCGCCGGGAGGTAGAGAGGCGTAGAGCTCGCAGCGATGCCCGTGCCGAAGATGTCGGGCCAGGCGAGCTTCACGCTGCGCAGTGCGGCTCCGATCGGTAGGGACGGCAGGCGCGTCGCGAGCAGCGCGACTGCCACCAGCAGGTAGGGGAGCCAAGCCAGCCACATGGGTGGGCGCGGACCCGGATGCTCGCGCGGCTCCACGTCGGTGTGCCAGTCCGCGGGCCAGCGCTCGGGGGGCGCGAAGCGCCAGCGATCGCGCGGCGCCAGCCAGCGGCGCCGCGCGGCGAAGGTGACTACGAGCAAGCCGACCAGCGAGCCCACCAGGGAGGGGAACTCCGGACCGAGCCAGAACGCCGCCGCCAGGTAGGGCAAGGTGAACGAGAGGCCGCCGAACAGCGCGAACGGGAAGACCGAGAGTCCCTCGCGCCACGAGCCGCGCGCGCCGAAGAACCGGGTCATCATCATCACCATGGCCGTCGGCATCAGCGTACCGGCGACCGCATGCAGCAGCGCGGCGTCGCGCGCCACGAGGCGCAGATAGCCGGCGCGGTCCAGGCCGGCGGCGGCCAGCTCGGCGCCCATCGCGCCCCAGTCGAGGCCGCCGGCCACGCCCACCAGGATGGGTGTGCCCGCGGCGCCGAAGGTAACGGCCGTGCTCTGGATCATCATGCCCAGCATCACGGCGCAGGGTGCGGGAAAGCCGAGCGCGACCAGCAGGGGCGCGGCGATCGCGGCCGGGGTGCCGAATCCCGCCGCCCCCTCGATGAAGGAGCCGAAGAGCCAGGCGATGATCACGAGCTGCACCCGCGGGTCGTCCGATACGCGGCCAAAGCCCGTCTGGATCGCGGCGACCGCACCGGAACGTTCCAGCACCTTCAGCAGCGTGATCGCGGCGAAGATGATGAGCAGGATGTCGCCTGCGATGAAGAGGCCCTGCACCGTGGCCGCGGCCACGCGTGCTCCGCTCATCCCCCAGGCGCTCACCGCCACCGCCACAGCAACCGCGTACACCGCGGGCATGGCCAGGCGCGCCGGCAGGCGCAGGCCCACCAACAGCACTCCGCCCAGCGCGATGGGCAGCAGCGCCAGCAGCGCCTGACCGCCGAGGGTCACGGCCGGCCCCCCGAACGCCTCAGCGGATCTCGGCCAGCGCGTCGATGGGCAGCTGCGGATCCAGCCAAAGGTGGAAGTCCTCGCGCACGTCCACGAAGCGCACGATGCCCTCGCGGTCCAGAACGTAGGTCGCGGGATGCGGCACTCCTGCCTCCATGGCCTCCGCGTTCTGGCGCCGCAGCCCGAGCCGGTCGATCGCCCGGCTCTCCGGATCCACCAGGAAGCGCACCCGGCCCCGCAGCCGATGGGAGTCGATGAACTGCTCCGCCTTGCGGTCCATCTGATTGGCGGCGACCACGTAGAGGATCACCACGTCGTCCATCTTCTCGAGCGCGTCGAAGGCGTTTCGCAGCTCCACGAGCCGCGTCTTCGTGAAGGGTCACCAGTCGAGGCTGCGCTCGAAGGTCAGGAGTACGCGGTGGCCGCGGAAATCCGACAGCCGCACGCGAACCCCCTGCAGGTCGAGCGCCTGGAAGTCCGGAAGAGCATCACCCACGCGCCCGACCGCGCCGAGAACGTCGGCACGCACCGGGCCGGACTCGACCCCCGACTGCATGCCGGGCAGGCGCGTTCCCGCCAGCGGGATGACCAGGAGCAAGAGGATGCCGAGCGTCGCCAGGATTCGTCCCATCACGCGGCCTCGGGCACGGCCGTTGCGCGCGGCCGGAGCCACACGAACCCGAGGGCCAGCAGGAGGAAGACCACGGACTCCACGCGCAGCGCCGTGGCCACATCCGGGTAGTCGCCGATCGACCACGCCGCGATGCGGTAGAAGGCCATCAGCACCAGCGCGAGGGCGGTGAAGGTACCGACGCTGCGGTTCGTGCCCGGTCGACGAGCGGCGCCGAGGAGGCCTCCCCCCCAGCCCACCATCGCGCAGCCCGCCATGGCCGCCATGTAGACGCCCCAGCGGTCCAGGGGCAGGGCCAGCTCCGCCCCCCCCTGCGTGAAGCCCGCGGTCTGGTAGCGGAAGAACATCCCGATCAGGACGAAGCCGAGCACGATCCAGAGGCTTCCGACCGTGCCGCAGAGGATCCGGTACGCCATCGAGTCGCACCCCCGATCCATTTCTATCACACTGCCGGGGCTCCCATGACTCCCGAATCCGAAGTCCCGCCCCGATTCGATTCGGATCCTGAAGCTGATGGCCGCCCTTCGGCTGATTCGGCGGCCGATGGCCGCCTTCGCGCCGCCGATCGCAGACGCGGACGCATCCTCGCCTTCACCAGCCATCCGGCCGGCATGACGCATCGCACGGTCGTGAGCGACCACGTGCCGACGCTGGCGCTCATCGCGCTCGGCGCGAGCGAGGGCGTGGTGGGCATGCAGCGTGCCCTCGTCTACCTGGCCATCCTGATCCAGCTGCCCGCGCTGCGGCTGGTCGGCCGCATCCCCAAGCGCCGCATCCTGGTGGGCGGGCAGCTCGTGGCGCTCCTCGGAACGGCTCCGCTGCTCTGGTTCGCCCGGTTCCACGGCGACTTCGGTGTCAGCCTTGCGCTCGGCGCCTTCGCTGTGTCGTCCGCCGGCTTTGCGATCTGTGAGACGGTGTGGTTTCCGCTCCTGCACGGCTACCAGGAGGACGCCCGCATCGGGCGCTTCTTCGGCCTGCTGCGCACCGGCTGGCACCTGACCCTGATCTTCTACTTCCTGGGCGCGCAGCGCTGGCTCGCGCACAACCCGGGAAGCTTCGCCCCGCTCTTCGGCGTGGCGTTCGGCCTGGGCCTGGCGCGGGTGCTGCTGATCTCGCGGCTCCCGGAGCGCAGCGAGCGCACCGGCTCGGCGATCCGTGTGCGTCAGGCTCTGGCGCTGCTGCGTCGCGACCGACGACTGCGCCGTTATCTGGCGGGCGTCACCATCGCCGGCTCCATGCGCGTGGTCGTGTTCACCTTCGCGGTCGTGATGATGCGTCGCGTGGTGGGCTTCAGCGAAGGAGAGGTGCTCTTCACGACCGTCGCGGTCTTCGCCGGCGGACTCGCATCGCTCTTGATCTGGGGGCGGATCGTGGACGCCGTGGGACCGGAGCCCGTCTTCCGCTGGACCGCCGTGGGTCAGGCGCTGCTCTTCCTGGGCTTCTTCGGTGTCTCCTCCAACGACGCGTCGAGTCTCGGACTGGCCGTGGCCCTCTTCTTCTCGCTCTGGGCCCTCAGCTCGGGCTTCGACGTCGCAGACACCCACGTCATCTTCGCGCTCGCTCCGTCCGACGCGCCGGCGCGAACGCTGGTGGTGACGCGCGTGTGCGACAGCCTGCTGCGCGGCGCGACGCCGCTCGTGGTAGGCCTGCTGCTCGACCGCCTGCTCACAGCCGGACTCGATCCGCTGCTCGTCTACCGCTGCCTCTTTGCGGCCTGCGCGCTGGGCATGCTCGCTGCGATCGTGCCGCTTCGCGCCTTCCGCTCGCCCTAGACCATCGGGTCGAGCAGCTCCAGCAGCGCGTGGATGTCGGGGAGGGTGTGGAACGGGCGGGGCGCGTCGCTGGGAGGCCCGGTCCCTTGCACGTCGATCCAGGCGGCGTGCAGCCCGGCCTCCAGTGCGCCGAGCACGTCCATCTCGAAGCTGTCGCCCACCATGAGCGCAGCGTGCGGCTCCGCGTCGACGCATCCGAGGGCGCGCGCGTAGGCGTCGCGCTCGGGCTTGCCCACGCCCTCCTCGCCCTCGATCTGCACGTGGTCGAAGAAGCGCGCCAGGCCAAAGCGTTCCATCTTGCGTCGCTGTGGCTCCGAAGCGCCGTTGGTGAGGAGCACCATGCACGGGAAGCGCCGGCGCAGCTCTGCGAGCACCTCGAGAGCACCCGCCTCGAGGCGTTGTGTCGAGTCGCGGTGCCTCTGATACTCGACGGCGGCGTGGGCCACGAGCGCGGGATCGTCGTGGCCCAGCCCCTCGAGCACGCGCCCGAGGATCGCGCGCCGCGCCGCGAGCAGGTCGAGGCGACCGCTGCGGTGCCGCTCCTCATCGGACCAGAACCAGTCCGTGACGCGATCGATCTGCGCCCGCGCCGTCCCTTCGGAGAGCGCCGGACAACCCTCCGCCAACACCACGGCAATGTGGTCCCACGCGGCGGAGACTCCGCTGCGGTTGTCCAGGATGGTGTCGTCGAGGTCGAGCACCAGGGCCTGAAGTTCGCTGCCATCCGGTAGACGGGGGGGTAGGCGGGGGGGTACACGGGGCGGGAGACCGGGCATGAGGCCGTGCAGGGTAGCTGGCCATCCAACGTGGGGTAGCCTCCGCCCGTGGACCCCGCCTTCCCTCACACCTTCCTCGTGCGCCTCTCCGGCGAGCTCAGCACCAAGGCGCGCTACACGCGCGGGCAGTTCGTGCACCGGCTGCGCGACAACCTGCGCGACGCGTTCGGGTCCGAGGGCATCCCCGCCCACGTCCGGTCGACCCGCGCGCGCATCTACGTGGACGCCGCGTCCCCCGATGCCGGCGCTGTAGCCACCCGCGTCTTCGGCGTGTCGAGCGTCTCGCCCGCCGAGCGGCTGGCGAATACCGACCTGGAGGGCCTGGTGGCCGCGGGCGTGGAACGCTTCGCTCCGGCCGTGCGCGGTCGCCGCTTCGCCGTGCGCGCGCGCCGCGTGGGCGACCGCGAGCACATCGCCACCGCGCCCCGCCACTTGGAGCGCGAGCTCGGCGCGGCACTGCTCGCGGACTCCGCAGGTGTGGACCTGACGAACCCCGAGGTGACCGCGTCGTTCGAGCTGCACGCGGACGAGAGCTTCCTGTTCGACGAGCGCCTGACGGGACCGGCCGGGCTGCCGCTCGGTGTGGAGGGTCGGGCCGTGGCGCTGGTGTCGGGCGGCTTCGATTCCGCAGTGGCGGTCTGGAAGATGGCCCGCCGCGGCGTCGCCCAGCACTGGGTGTTCTGCAACCTGGGTGGCGCCAGCCACCAGGTCGGGGTGCTGCGCGTAATGAAGGTGCTGGCCGACCGCTGGAGCTACGGCACGCGTCCGCGCCTCCACGCCGTGGACTTCGAGGACGTGGCCCGGGAACTGCGCGAGCGCACGCAGACGCGCTACTGGCAGGTGCTGCTGAAGCGGCGCATGCTGCGCGCCGCCGAGGCCGTCGCACGCGAGGTTCGGGGCGAAGCGATCATCACCGGCGATGCGGTCGGCCAGGTCTCGTCCCAGACACTCACCAACCTCGCCAGCATCTCACCCGCGGCGCAGCTGCCCATCCTGAGGCCCCTGGTCGGGAGCAACAAGGACGAGATCATCGCCTGGGCGACGCACATCGGAACCGCTCCGCTCTCAGCGGTGGTCGACGAGTACTGCGCGATGGTGCCGCGCAAGCCGGCTACGGCCGCGTCGCTGGCGGTGGTGAACGAGCAGGAGGCGGCCCTCGACCCCGCGCTGTTGGAGCGCGCGGTGGCGGAGCGGACCGTGTTCGACCTGCGCGCCCTCGACGTGGAGCGCATCGCGATCCCGGAGCTCGAGATGGACACGGTGCCCGACGACGCCGTCGTGATCGACCTGCGCGGGCGCGCGGCCTACGACGCCTGGCACTGGCCCGACGCGCTGCATCTGGACTTCGACCGCGCCCGGGCCTCCTACCCCGCCTTCGACCGCGAGCCCACCTACGTGCTGGTCTGCGAGTTTGCGCTGAAGAGCGCGCACCTGGCGGAGCGCATGCGCGAGGCCGGGCTGCGCGCCTGGAACTTCTCCGGCGGTTTCGACGGCCTGCTGCGTCACGCCGAGGCCAAGGGCCTGACCGACCGCGCGCTCCTCGGGCTCTAGCGGGCGCGTTGCTGCTGGCGCATCGCGGCGCGCTGGTCCGGCGTGAGGTTCCGGTAGCGCTCGCGGATGTTCGCGCGCTGCTCGGTCGACATGGCTTGCCAACGCTCGGCGTTGCGGCGGATGCGCTCGCGATCTTTCGGAGGGCGCTCGCGGAAGCTCTGCATCCGATCGCGGAGCTCCTTCTGCTCGGCAGGCGGGAGCCGGCGGAAGCGCGCCACGCGTTCGGCCATCGCCTTGCGCTCCTCGGCGGGGAGGCGCGCCAGCTCGCGACGCAGGGCCTGGCGCTTGTCGTCCTCGGAGAGCGAGCCCAGCCACTCGCGCGCCCGCCGCCGGTCCTCCGGCGGAAGCTCGTGCAGCCAGCTGCGCCAGTTCTTGCCCGGCTCCGGCAGCTCGATTCCCGCCGGCGGCCGCGGCGCATCCTCGCCTTGCGCGCGCACGGGCGCAGCCGTCCCTGCCAGGAGCAGCAGGAACGCGACGACGGCCCACGCGCGCAGAAGGCTTCGCTTCATCAGCTCTCCAGCTCCTCCAACAGCTCGAGGATCTCCAGGTCCTCCAGCGTCTCGAGCTCCATGACCAGCAGGATTTCCTCGGCGCTGGTGTCGCCCAGGCCGACCAGATGATCGCCGGGCGGCTCCGTGGTAGGCACCGGCGCGAGCGGCCCGACCCCCGGCGACTCGGGCACGCGTGCCACCTGTGGAGCGCGCACCGTCTCGGGCGCGGAACCCACGCCCGGCCCCAGGTAGAGCGCCAGCGCGGCGCCGGCCGCCGCTGCGGCGAGAGCGCTGCCCACCACGAGCCAACGGCGTCGCGGACGCGGCGCGCCGATTCCCGGACGTGGGCCGGATTCTTCGGCCTCCGCCTGCGCCCTCACTCGTGCCAGCAAGTCGGCGGGTACCGCCGGCTCGGGTACCGCGCGCAACATTTCGTCCACTCGGGCCAGCTCGTCCAGGCGCCGACGCAGCTCCGGTGAGCGCGCCACGCGCGCGCGCAGCGCCTCGGTCGCAGCATTCGGTTCGCCGTCGAGCAACGCCGAGAGCGCCTCGTCCAGCCGTTCGTCGCGGGGATCGCGTTCGCTCATTCCTCTTCCCCTTCTTCCGCTTGCCTCAATCCGTCGGGCATCGCAAGGGTCCGGGCCAGGGCGACCCGCGCGCGATGCACCAGCGCCTTGACCGACTTCGGGGTCGTGTCGAGGCTCTCTGCAACCTGTGCGTACGAGAGCCCCTCCACCGCCGCCAGCCACAGCGCGCTGCGCTGGCGCTCGGGAAGCTCGGCCAAGGCCGCCTCCACGTCACGGCCCAGGCGGCGCGCGTCGGCCACGCGGTCGGGGCCGGGCTCGTCGGTCACCAGCAGCGCGGCGGCGCCCCCCGTGTCGTCGTCGCGGCTCTCGTGGAATCGCTTTCGGTAGGGGCGGCGCAGCTCGTTCAGCGCGAGGCGGGTCGCGATCGTGTAGAGCCAGGTGGAGAACTTCGCCTCCGGCCGGTAGCTCTCCCGCGCGCGATGCACCCGCACGAACACCTCTTGCGCCAGCTCCTCGGCGCAGGCCGCGTCCCGAACCATCCGTTCCAGGTAGTGCAGGACCCGCCCGGTCCAACGCCCGAAGAGCTCGTCGAAAGCGGAGACGTCGCCGTCGCGGAAGGCAAGCATCAAACGGACGTCGTCGTCCTCCTGCGCGCGCGCGCGAGCCTCCATCAAGGATGAAACCCCCGGAATCGCGATGGGTTGCGGTAGCCCCAGCGTCCCCTCGGGGCCCCGACTTGAGCGCCGGTGTCGAGCGCTTAGAGCGGCGGGAGCCCGTTCAGAAAGGCCAGGAGGGCCTGATTGAAGGCCTCCTCTGCTTCGATGTTGGCGATGTGGCCGGCGCCCGCCACCACTACATGGGTGGCCGCGGGGAGGCGGGCCGCCATCACCTCGCCGGCCCGCAGGTAGGCGGCATCGTCCGCGCCCACCAGCACGAGAGCAGGGACGGAGATCTCACCCAGCCGGTCGATCACCGGGGGCGCCGGTCCGGCGACCCGGACACCGAACTCCGCCACCGCCCCCGGATCCTGGGCCTCGATGGCGGCGGCGGCCGCCCGCGCCGCGGGCAGCTCGGGGCGGCGGCCGATCGAGGTGCTCGCAGCCTTGCCGGTGGTGAGCGCCGCCATGCCCTTGGCGCGCAGGATCTCGCCGGTGCGCTGCACCTGCGCCTGCCAACGCGCGGCCGCTTCGGGCTTCTTGAAGCCGGGGCCGCTGTCGAGGAGCACGAGGGCGTGCACTCGCTCGGGATGGGACAGCGCAAAGTGCAGCGATACGAGGCCGCCCAGGGAAAGCCCCCCCACCACGGCGCGCTCGCCCGGCGCCAGCGCGTCGAGCACGCAGCCGAGATCGTCCACGACCTGCTCGATCGAGTAGCCGTCCGGATCGGCTGGCGCCTCGGAGCGACCGTGTCCCCGGTAGTCCCACAGGACCACCCGGAAGCCGGCCTCGACCAGCGGAGCGACCTGCGGTCGGAAGTTCTCGCGGGTCGTCGCGTAGCCGCACGAGAGCACCACGGGCGTGCCGGTGCCGTGCGCTTCTGCGTCGAGCCGTAGTCCGTCGGAGGCGCGGACCTCGCTCAAGCCCGTCCCAGCCGCTCTCGCAGCGCCGCAGCCATCGACTCGAGCTGGTCCTTCATCGGACCCCTGATGGTGAACTCCGGCACCAGCGGCCTGGTGCGACCCTCCATGCGGATCTCGATGCGCGTGCCGTCGCCTCTCTCGTCGAAAGTCACCTCGCCGCGCAGCTCACGCCACACGTTGCCGTCGCACACCTTCTCGAAGCGCAAGTTGCCGTCCATGAGGAAGTCGAAGTGGAACGTCGCCGTGCCCTCTCGACCCAACGCGGTGTAGTGCGACGCGGTGGTCACGCGATCGCCCTTGCGGTCGATCACCTCGGTCTCGCTGTCCGGGAAGAGGCCCAGCAACGTCTCCTCCTCCGCCACCAACTCCACCGCGCGATCCCGTTCGCACGCGACGTCGAACCCCTTCTCGAGCTTCATCAGCGGATCTCCACCGCCATGGGCGGAAGGAGCAGCGGCGCGTTCACCGGAAGCGCCTCCAACCAGGCCAGGGTCTGGCGCACGGGGCCCGGCAGCGGCAGGCCGGGACCGGCGGCGCGCACCATCGCGCCGCTGAGCATCTGGGCCAGCTGGGTGGCCAACGGCTGGGGCGGTGGATAGACCACCAACCCCACATCCGCGTCGGCGTCCATGTCCAGTTCCTTGCGCACGCGCGCCACCGCTGCGTGCAGGCCGCCGAGTTCATCCACCAGGCCGTGCTCGAGCGCCTGCTCGCCCGTCCACACGCGCCCGCGCGCCACCTTGTCCAGGGCGGCGCGCTCGACACCGCGGCCCGCGACCACGCGGTCGAGGAAGAGCTGGTAGGTGCGCTCCACCTCCTCGCCGAGGCGTTTGCGCTGCACGTCGTCGAGGGCCACCGACGTCGTGAATAGACGCGCACCGTCGCCGCGGGTCAGCACCTCGGTGGCGATGCCCAGCTTCTCGTAGAGGCGGGCGAGCACCGGGCGCACCATCAACACGCCGATGGAGCCGGTCACGGTGCCGGGCTGCGCCACGATGGCGTCGGCCCCGCAAGCCACGTAGTAGCCACCCGACGCCGCCACGTCGGAGAACGACACCACCACCGGCTTGTTCTCGCGTGCCAGCTGGGTTGCGTGCCACACCTCGTCCGAGGCGAGCGCCGAACCGCCGGGGCTGTCGATCCGGAAGAGGATGGCCTGGATGCTGTCGTCCGCGGCGGCCTCGTCGATGGCCCGCGCCACCGTGCGCCCCGCCAGCACCGGCGCGCCCCGCCGGGTGCGCTGCGCGTCTCCCGTGACCACGTTGCCGCTTCCGTAGACCAGGGCCACCCGCGCCTTCGGGTCGAAGCCGACCGCGGCGGGGTCGACCGCCGCCCACTCCTCCTCTGTCACCAGCGTGCGGTCGCCCAGCGCGCTCATCACGTCCGAGAGGAAGCCGATGTGGTCGATCAGACCGGCCTCCTTCAGATCGGCCGGCGCGGCGGGAGCCTGGTCCACGAGCGCGCGCACGGTGGCGGGATCGAGTCGGCGGGATTCGGCGATGCCGTTCACGAACTGGGAGTCGATCGAGTCGAGCAGCCAGTCGGCCATCTCACGAGCGGGCTCGGACATGCCGCGACCCGCCAGCATGTCGGCAGCCGTCTTGTGGGGGCCGACGCGCTCCACCTCGAGGTCGATGCCCACCTTGTCGAACAGGCCACCCAGGTACATGTACTCGGCGGCCAGGCCGACGAAGGGGATGCGCGTGCCGGGCGACGCCCAGACCTCATCGGCCGCACTCGCGATGTAGTAGGGAACGTTGGCGGCGATGGGCTCGATTTCCACGTAGGCCACGGTCTTGCGGCCCGCCTCGCGCAGGCGGGCGAGCGAGGCGCGCACCTCCTGGGCCTTGGCCCAGCCCATCTGCACGGGACCGATGCGCAACACCACGGCCGAGATGCGCGGGTCGCGCTCGGCCTTGCGCAGGTTCGAGTAGAGGCGCAGGAACGGAGTACCCGTCTCGCCGAGCAGGCGCGCCAAAACGGGCGGCTCCGGGGCTTCGAAGTACTCGCCCTCCACGTCGAGGAGCAGGACGCTACCCGCCGCGATCTCGGGGGAGGACTCGCGGAAGAACACGGTCCAGACTCCCGCGATCAGGACCGCGACGATGAGCAGGCGAACGATCACGCGCATGGGGACTCCATCGGCTCCATCGGCGGAGGAGCCTCGGCGGGACGCTAGGCTATCATGCGCCGCCATGCCCAAGGAGGTCTACGTCGCGGGCGTCGGCCTCACCAAGGTCGATCTCACCGGCCGCATCTTCGCCACGGTGTTCGACCTCTTCGCCGAAGCCTGCCAGCGCGCGTTCCGCGACTCCCCGGTGCGCGCCTTCGACGCGCTCCAGATCGGCATCATGGGCACCGAGGAATTCGAGAATCGCGCGAACATCGCGGCGAAGGTGGCCGACCGGCTCGGATTGGTGGGCGTGCCCGCCGTGCGCAGCGAGACCGCATCGTCGTCCGGCGCCGCCGCCTTCCACGAGGCGTACTACAAGGTCGCTTCCGGCGAGTGCGAGAACGTGCTGGTGGTGGCCGGCGAACGCATGAAGACGGTCACCACCGAGGTAGCCACCACCGTCATGTCCAAGACGGTCGATCCGGTGGAGCGCCGCTTCGGCTTCACGATGCCCGCCCTGATCGCGCTGATCACCCAGGCCTGGCTGCGGGAACGACGCGTGAAGAGCGAGCGCGTGCCCGAGGTGTTCTCGCGCCTCATGGTCCGCGCCCACGCGCTCGGCGCAGAGAATCCGCTGGCTGCATTCCACGGGCGGCCCGAGCCACGCAGCGCCTACTTCGACGCGGAGCGCAACCTGCCCGTCGCCACCCCGCTGATGCGCAAGGACTGCTCGCCCATCTGCGACGGCGCCGCGGCGCTGATCCTCACCTCACGCCCACAGGCAGTGCGGGTGGCGGGCCTGGGCTCGGCGACGGAGACCTCCTCCATCCTCGACCGCGGTTCCTTGTCGTGCCTGGAAGCCACCCGCCAGGCCGCCCAGGTCGCCTATTGGCGCGCCGGCATCGCCAACCCGCGCGACGTCGAGGGTCTGGTGGTGGAGGCCCACGACGCCTTCAACAGCCTGCTTCCCATCGGCCTCGCCGACCTCGGACTCGTCGACCCGGAGGACGCCATCGAGGCGCTAGTGGGCTCACTGCGCGAGGAGCCCGGCGATCCCCTCGAGCACCCGGTCACAGGAGTCGGCGGTCCGTTGCCGACCAACCTGTCGGGGGGGCTCAAGGCGCGCGGCCATCCCGTGGGTGGGACCGGTCTCTTCCAGATCGCCGAAACCTACCTCCAGATCACCCAGCGCTTTCCCAACTCCGCCGCCCAGGTACGCGGCGCGAAGATCGGTCTGGCCCATTCCATCGGCGGCCCGGGCAACAACGTCTACGTGACGCTCCTCGAGGCGACGGGATCGCGGCGCCAGCGTTCCGTGGCGCCGCCGCCGCGGCTCCAGTTCGAGCCGCGCTTCGAGCCGGGTGACGCCGAAGCAAGCACCCTGCACGGCGCGAGCGCCGTGGTGGAGGGAGTGACGACCATTCACGTCACCGGCCAGGAGGATCCGGAGCCGGTCCACGTGGCGCTGCTCTCCATCGCGGGGCGCCGGGTATTCGCCACCCTCGACCACGAGCCGGCGGAAGACGAGTCGCTGGAGGATCTGCTGGGCGGTCGGCGCGTGCGCTTGCTGGTGAAGGACGACGGCGGCCACTATTTCCAGATCCCGCGCGGCCGCGGCTTCGACGTGGGGCGCCTGGTGAAAGCGATCCGCCAGCGCGTGACCGGCGGCGAGGCGGCCTAGGTGGACCCGAGGCTCCGCAGGGTGCGCGTCGCGCTGGGCGCGGTCCTCCTCGGCCTGGTGCTGCACCTGCTGTTCGGGGACAACCCCTGGCAGGACGGTGTAGCGAGTCGCCTGCGCGAAGGTCAGAAGCCGCTCAACATGGACTATGCCGCGACCTATCGCTGGTGGATCGCGCTCGTCGACGCCGTGGTGGTGGCGACCCTTCTGGCCACCGCCCGGCGCTGGCTCGGGCCGCGCGACGTCGGCGTACAGAGCGCGCTGGCGCCGCCGGCGAGAGGGCGGCGCCTGGTGCTCCTCGCCTCGCTCGGGGCGATGATCTTCGCAAGCTTCACCACCGTGCCGCGCCTCGGTTACTCCTTCTGGGACGACGAGCAGTACACGATGCGCCGCTCGGCGGACGGGCAGTACGTCTACAACGCGCGGGGAGAGCTCTCCTTCCGTGAGCGCAAGTGGCGCGACACCTGGCTCTACACCCTCAGTCGACCGAACAACCACGTGCCCTTCAGCCTGGTGTCACGCCTCTCGCTGGCGACCTGGCGAGCGCTGGCCGACCCGCCGCTGCGCATCGCCAACGAGGCGGCTGCACGCTTCCCGGCCTGGGTCTTCGGCACGGCGGCGATCGCGGCCACGGCGCTCTTCCTCTGGCGCCTGGGTTTCGCGGGTGCGGGCGTCCTGGCGGCGGGCATGCTGGCACTGCACCCCTGGCAGCTGCGCTACGCGTCGGAGGCGCGCGGCTACTCGCTGCTATTGCTGTGCCTGCCTCTGGTTCTGTGGGCGACGCTGGCTGTGCTGCACCGGGGCACGTGGCGGAACTGGATCGCGCTGGGCGCCGCGCAGGTGATGCTCCTCTGGGTGTACCCGGGCGGCGCCCTCATCCTCGGGGTGCTGGGCCTCGGGATCGGCGTCGCGCTGCTGCGCGCGGCGCAGAGTGGGGTCCAGCTCCAACGCTTCGCGGTGACATCGCTGCTCGCAGGCGCGCTCTGGTGGATCCTGATGGGTCCCAACCTGCTCATGCTCATGTGGCACATCGACTTCAAGGACGACCCGTTGACGCGCAGCTTCATCGTCCAGACCGTTGCGCATCTCTGGGTCGGAACGGCGTGGTCCTTCCGACACGCGCCTGAGCACTACGCCGAGCTGCGAGACGTGGCGACGGCCGCGCCCGTCCTCTTCAAGCTCGCGCTGTGGGGCACTCTCGCAGCAGTCGTCGCGGGCGCGGGACGCCTGGCGGCGCGGCGCGGGGTCGGGGTTCTCCTGCTCTGCGCGCTCGTGATCCCGGCCCCGCTGACGCTGCTCTATGCGCACGTCACCGAAACCAGGACCTACGAGTGGTACGTCATCTTCGCGCTCCCCTCGGCGGTGATCCTCTTCTCACTGGGTGTGGAAGCGCTCCGGTTCCTGGTACCCGAGCCCCGTGCGCAGCGCGCGCTCGCCGGCGTCGGGCTCGCAGCGGTCCTGACCGGCTACGCCTGGCTCACCCACGACGTGCGGGCATCGCTGCGCGCGAACCCCATCCAGCACACCCGAGACGCCGTGCTGCTGACGCGGCCGAACCTCGATCCATTCTCCGAGGAGAATGCCCGCATCACCACGGCCTCCTTCGCGCGCATACCCTTCTACTACGACCCTCTCGTCCGATTCGTGGGCGAGCCGGACGACCTGCGCGAGCTGATGGAACGCGCCGACGCCGAGGGCACACCGCTCTTCGTCAACTACGGAAGACCCTCCCTGGCTCGGACGCGCTTCCCCGCGATGATGGCGATGGTCGCGGACGAGACACTCTTCGTCCCGGTGGCGGAGTTCTGGGGCTTCGAGCCGCGCGGGATGATGCGCGTCTACCGCTACCGGGGTCAGCCCTAGTCGGCGTCCAGCTCGAGCTGCACGCCGAAGACCTCCTCGAAGAGGCTGCCCTTCTCGCGCGCGGCATCGAGTTCGACGGCCGGGGGCTGCACGCCGGGGCTCGGATGCACTGCAATCCGCACTCGACCGGGACCGCCCTCCACGCGCACCTTCAGGTCGGCGACCGCACCGCTGTGACTACGGTCGAAGGCGTCGGCGAGGCGAAGCAGTGCGGCCAGTACGCACACACGCGCGCGCTCACCCGCGGCGAGCCCACGGTAACCGGGATCGGCATCATCGGGGTGTTCGCCCGCGTGGTAGCGAGCCACCAGCGCCACGCGCTCGCGCTCCTCAGGGCGCAGGCCCACGAGATCGCTCGCGCGGATGAGATAGGCGCTGTGCTCCTGGTGACGGTCGGGTGAGACGAAGCGACCGGCGTCGTGGAGCAGCGCCGCCGCCTCGAGCAGGGTGCGGTCCCGGGTGTCGCGGCCGTGCAGCGAAGCCGTCGCATCGAACAGCGCCGTGGCATGGCGGCGTACGCACTCGGCGTGGTCCAGGTCGCAGTGGGCCCGGCGCGCCAGGGCGGCGGCCGCGGCCAGCACCGTCTCACGTCGTTCGGCCAGCGCCTCCGGGCTATCCGGGTCACCGATGACGTCGCGCTGGAGGCCGTCGCGCAGGCCGACCCGTGGCACCCACAAGCGCTTCACCCGGGCGAGCCTTGCCAGGTGGCGCAACACCACTGCCGCGGGAACGATGACGTCGGCCCGGTCCGGGAGCAGGCCGTGGCGGGCCGCGCGCTCGGCGCTCGAGAGGGGGCCCAGCTCCTCGATCCAACGCCCCAGCGCCTGGGTGGAGATCCATTCGACATCACCCTCGGCCCGGCGCGCGCCGCGCTCCGTCTCCAGGTCGGCGAGCGCCTCCACGTTGCCCCCGCACGCCACCAGCCGTTCGATCGGCTGCTCGGCGAGGCGGTCGACAATGCGGTGATCGCAGCGGGCGGCGTGCTCCTCCAGCAGGCGCACGAACTTGGGGCCGTGGTCGGCGCCGGCCTGCCGCTCCGCCTGCTGCAGGAGGCGTACCGCGCCGAGCGGGTGCGATTCCGCAACCTCCGGGTGGGCGCCGGCCACCAGCGTCAGCTCCACACTGCCCCCGCCCAGATCGACGAGCAGCGCGCGTCCGCGCGACGTGTCGATCCGCGCTTGCACCGCGCGCGCCAGCAGCCAGGCCTCCTCGGTGCCGGAGATCACCTCGATGGGAGCCGGCGCGGCGGCGCTGAGCCGCGCCACCACCTCGTCGCGGTTGCGGGCCTCACGCAGCGCCGCGGTGGCCACCGCGCGGATCTGCTGGACCCCGTACTGGTCGCAGAGCTCGGCGAAGCGGCGCAGCTCGTGCTCGACCGCGGCCACCGCATCCTCCGGAATGATCCCCCCGCCGAACGCGCCGGCGCCCAGGCGCACGGGCACCCGGTCGCGGGTGAGCAGCACGGGCTCCCCGGATTCGGACCGCTCAACGATCTGCAGGCGCAGCGAATTGCTGCCGAGATCGATGACGGCGCCCCGTCTCGGACGACCCCGCCGCGTGCGCGCCCCCTCCATCAGAAGGGAAGCCTACTACAGGATGATCACACCCCGGGCGTTCACACCCTTTTCGAGGTCCTCGAAGGCGCGCGCGGCGTCATCGATGGAGTAGGTCTGGGTGATCAGCTCGTCCAGCTTGAGGCGGCCGCGCTGGTAGAGTTTGATCAGCTTCGGGATGTCGGTCTTGGGCGCGCCCGAGCCGTAGGCCGAGCCGAGGATCGCCTTCTCCTCCATCCACATCATGGCGGCGGGGAGAGTGACCGTGGCGTCGAACTTGGGCACGCCGATCATCACCGCGGTGCCGCCCTTGCGCACGGACATGTAGGTTTGGAGCATGGTCTCGCCCAGGCCGATGACCTCGAAGCCGTAGTCGGCCCCCAATCCGCCCGTCAGCTCCTTCACCTTGGCCACGGCGTCGCCGTCGGTGGTGGGGTTGACGGTGTGGGTCGCGCCGAACTGCTGCGCGTACTCGAGCTTCTTGTCCACCAGGTCCACCGCGATGATGGTCTCAGCACCCGCCAGCGCGCAGCCCTGGATCACGTTGAGACCGACGCCGCCGGCACCGATCACCACGCACGAGGAGCCCGGCTTCACGTGGGCCCGGTTGATGACCGCGCCCACGCCGGTCATTACGCCGCAGCCCACCAGGGCGGCCTTGTCCGGAGGCGTGTCGGGATCGACCTTGATCAGGTTGTCCACGTGGAGGGTGGAGTACTCGGCCATGACGCCCACGCCCGAGAAGGCGTTGAGCGTTTTGCCGTCGGCGTCGCGCCGCGGCATGGTGCCGTCCTTGGGACCGACGAAGCTCTTCATCCAGTCGTCGCACAGGGTCGTACGGCCTTCCTGGCAGAACCGGCACTGGCCGCAGATCGGGATCCAGCAGGGGATGATCTTGTCGCCCTCGGCGTAGCCTTGCACGCCCTCGCCCACCTCGACGATGCGCCCGCACGCCTCGTGACCGAGCACGATGGGCGGAGGAATCGGCATGGTGCCGTTGGTCGCGGAGAGGTCGGAGTGGCAGACCCCGATCGCCTCCATCTTGATGGTGACCTGGTTGGGACCCGGTGAGTCGACCTCGATCTCCTCGACGCTCACCGGCTGGTTCCACTGACGGCACACGACGGCCTTGCCCTTGTAGCCCATGGCTCTTCGCTCCTTGTTCGTGACCGTCACGGGGGGTCCGGACGGGTCCGAGACGCGACAGTCTATTGGAGGGCCCTGCCAGCCGCCAACGAGCCGAGGGACGCCGACCCCACGGCGCCAATCGGAGCGCGGACTCCTATACTGCCCCGACCCGGAGGAAACCCCGATGCCCGTCCGCGCCTTCCGACCTGAGGACGCTCCCGTGCTGGCGAGGATCTCCGCCGACTGCCTGCACGGCGAGGCGGACTTCGTCCTGAACCCGCTGTGGGAAAGCGAAGACGAGCTCGTTGCGGAGTTCGAGCGCCACGGGATCGACCCGTCGGAGCACATCCGGGTCGCCGAAGCGGAGGACGGCACGGTGGTCGGCCTCTCGGGCTTCCTGCGCCGTCCGGGGTCCGCCATCGCGGGACTGCTCTGCCCGGTGGTCGACACCCCCGAGCGCGGCCGGGGTGTCGGCGGGGAGCTCCTGCGCGCCACCATCGCTCACGGCCGCACCCTGGGTGTGCAGCTCATCGTGGCGGGCATCGGCACACGCAACCGCTCGGGCTACTCGCTGCTCACCGCCTTTGGCTTCCGGCCGGTGCGCCAGCACTTCCTGATGCGCTGCGACGAACCCCCCGCCGAGCCGAAGAGCCCGGTGCCCAACATGGAGTTCGCCTGGGCCGAGGCCGAGGACGCGGGCGAGGTGCTCGCCCTCTACGCGGCGTGCGGGTTCGAGGCACGCACCGAGAAGGTGATGGACAGCGCCATCGCCGACGAGAGACATGTGCACGCGGTGGCGCGCCTCGACGGGCGCATCGCGGCGTTCGCAGAGATCGAGACCCACTGGCCGAAGCGCGTGTGGGTCGCCTTCGTCGGAGTGGCCCTCGAACAGCGTGGCAAGGGTGTGGGCTCGGCGCTGGTAGCGTGGGCGTTGCGCCGCCAGTTCCAGGGCCAGGCCGAGAGCGCCCTGCTCATGCTCTCGCCTGCCAACCGCACGGCCTACCGCGCCTACGAGAAGGTGGGCCTGCGCCGCCATCGCACCTTCGACGTCCTCGAGCTCGGCCTCTAGCGTGGCCGGGCGCCTCGGCAGCCTCATCTGGCGCGCCGGGCGTCCACTGCGACGGGCACGGCGGCGACTCGCGCGGCGCGGGCGCCGCCGTCTCAAGAGGCTGCGCGCCGGCCCCTGGCTGGCCGCCGGCTCGCCCCGCGCGGAACGCCTCGCTCCCGCGCGTCTCGCGCTGGGCTTCCACCGCGACGGGGTCGAGCGTCTCCTGCATGCGCTGGCCCACACCGGCCGGCCGGTGCGCTTCGTCCAGGTGGGCGCTTGCGACGGCGAGGTCGGCGACCCGCTCCACTACTTCGTGCGGCGCAGCGGCTGGACGGGAATCCTGGTCGAGCCGGTGGGCTATCTCTTCGAGCAGCTCGTCGTCAATTACGCGGGATGCACCGGGCTCGTCTTCGAGCGGGCCGCGCTCTCCCGGGAGTGCGGCACCGACGAGTTTCACTACCTGCGTGCGGGAGCGGGCGACGACCGTCTACCCGAGCTCTACAAGACGGTCGGCTCCCTGTCGGTGGAAAACATCCTGAAGCACGAGGAGCTGATTCCCGACGCGCGGGAACGGCTCGCATCCGAGACGGTGCCGATCCTCACGCTCGACGCACTCCTGCGCAAGCACGACGTCACGCGGCTCGAGCTCCTGGTGATCGACGCCGAAGGCCACGACTTCGAGGTGATCGAGGGCCTCGACCTGTCGCGTGTGCGCCCGGAGCTCCTGGTCTACGAACGGCGCCACCTCTCCGAGGGCGACGATCGCTCGTGCCGCGCCGCGCTAGAGGCCCACGGCTACCGCGTGGTCGCGCTGCGCCGCGACGCACTGGCGGCGGCTCCCGAGGCCCTGGTCCATCCGTGGCTCGCGCGCGCCTGGCGAACGCTCGAAGAGTCCAAGGAGCGCTGAATAGGCTCGTCTACAAGCTCGATGGTGGCGATCTCCCGAGCGCAGTTGAACCGGATCGCGGGACCCGCGACGCCCAGCCCGCGGTTCACGTAGAGCGTGGAGCCGCCCAGCTCGTAGAGCCCGCGGTGGAACCGAAACATGATTCGCGCCAGGTTGAAGCGGCCGCCCGGGGTCGGCAACGCGAGCTGCCCTCCGTGGGTGTGACCCGCCAGCACCACGCGAAAGCCCAGGCGCGAGGCCTGGGGAAAGAGCTCCGGGCGGTGCACCAGCAGCACGGTGGGTCCATCTGCGGGACGCCGCGCGGCCAACGCATTCAGCGCCGGCAGCTCCATGCCGCGCGCGCTCCAGTCGCGCCCCGGGTCCTCGATCCCCGCCATGTAGAGGGGAGGCTCCAGACCGGGCACGGCCTCGATTTCGTCTCGCAGCAGGCGGATGCTTCGCGCGTGACGCGCCAGGCCCTTCACCACGAGCTCCGTGCCGGTGTAGGTGTCGTGGTTTCCGAGCACGGCGTAGACGCCGAGGCGGGCACGCAGCCCGGCGAGCCCGCGCGCACCCTCGTCGACGAAGCGCGGGTCGAAGTCGAAGAGGTCGCCGGTGAGGGCGACCAGGTCGGGCTCGAGCGCGTTCACCCGCTCGATCATGCCGCGCAGCCTCTCGCCCTCCATACCGTTGCCGATGTGGAGGTCGCTGATCTGAACGATGCGCAGGGCGCGGTGGGCGTCGTGCAGATCCTCCACGCGGATGCGCACCTGGGTGTGCTCCACCCGCCGCTGTCCTCCCGTGAAACCCCAGACGATCATGAAGGCGAGGGCGGCCACCACGGGGACCGTGAGCAGGCGGAAGGTCTGGAATACGCTCTCGCCGCTGATGCCGAGTGCCGTGAGCAGGCCAGCCACGGGCAGAAAGCCCGCCCACGCCGACAGGATGGCGAGCCCGAGCAGCAGCGTGCCCATTCCCGCGGCCATGTACACCCGCGAGACGCGCCCACCCCAGCCGCCGCGCCGGTGCGCGCGGCGCAGCACGGGAATCGCCGCGCCGTTGGCCGCGACCAGGAGTGCGGCCAGCATCAGGCCCGGCAGTGGGCCCGGCCCCGCGCGCCCGGCCAGCACCACGGTCACCCAGTGGCCCACCACCACCTGCATCACACCGAGCAGAAGCCCCAGCGTGATGAAGAGGTTGGAGAACAGGAGCCTGCGCAGTCGGCTCACTAGAAACGATCCGCCGGCCAGAAGAGCGTGCGGTCGGGCGGCAGGACCCTTCCCAGCAGGTCCTCGTCGCTCTCGCCGAGCCGCGTGGCCAACCCGGCGGCGGCGCACAGTGACTTGGCGTCGAGGCAGCGCAGCATCGCGTTGGGGTCGCCCATGGGCTGCACACGGATGCCGCGCGCGGCCAGTGCCGACGCGAGCGCGCCGTCCGCAGGCGCGGGCCCGTAGGCGCCGCCGCGCTCCGCGAAGGCGTCCACCAGCAGGGTTGCCAGCCCGTCGGCGCCCGCGGCGTCGGACGCGCGGGCGAACTCCGCGAGGATGGGATGTCCCTCGAGCGCGATGAAGCGCGCGTAGGCCACGGGCACGTCGGCGGCGAGCGCCACACGGAAGTCCTCACCGGGATTGCCCGCCAGACGCAGGCTGCCCTCCCAGGTGTCGGCGTCGCGCATCACCGTGCCCGGACGCGCTGCCGAGTAGGCGGCGTGCAGGTCCCGCACCGCGTCGAGGTGTTCCGCCTGTTCGAAAGGCTCGACGCGCACCGCGCCATTGGCCGCGGGCGCGTCACTCTCGCGGATGTAGAGCGCGTTCGCCATCGGCCAGGACACCCAGCCGAACTGGGCGTAGAACGTGAGGCGACCCGTGAAGAGCAGGCCGAGCGCCATGCCGCGCTCCCGCATGGCGTCTTCGGCGCGGGCAAGCACCGCGCTGGCGATACCCCCGCCGCGGTGCTCGGGGTGGGTGAAGACGCTCCCTATTCCGCCGAGGGAGACGACGCCCTCGCCGAGCCGCAGCGGCCGCGGGAAGATCTGCACGCACGACACGAGGCGACCGCCTTCTTCGGCGACCCAGAAGTTCTCTTCGCGGAACGAAGGATCGAAGTCCATGTAGCGCGCGAAGAAGTCGCGCCCACGCCAGCCGTCGGGCAGGTCCCAGCGGTCGAGCAGTTCCAGCACGTGGTCGCGCTCGCCGGGTTCGAGGGTTCGGATCTTCACGGGGGGCCGAGTATACTGCCTCCATGGCCGACGCCCGTTCGCTCTACCAGGAGGGCCTCCAGCACTTCGTAGCAGAGCGCTACGACGATGCCATCGCCTGCTACCGGCGGGCCTGCCAGGCCGAGCCCGACGACGCGCTGGCCTGGAACGGTCTCACCATGGCGCTCCAGCGCAAAGGCGATCTGGACGGCGCCCTCGAGGCCGGGCGCCGCCTGGTGGAGCTCGAGCCCGACGACGCGCTCGCCCACACCAGCCTCTCCATCATCTACCAGCAGAAGGGCATGATCCAGGAGGCGGAGGATGAGAAGGCGCTGGCGATGCAGCTCCAGATGAAGGCGCAGCGAAAGTAGGCGCTGCTAGCCGCTCCTGCGGGCCCTTGCCTTCTCCACGGCAGCCATCAGCTCGCGGTGCCGCCCTTCGAGGAACTCGCCGTAGCGCGGGTGGGTGAGGATGAAGGCGTCGTTGGCGCGCACTCCCTCCACCAGCGCCCGTGCCACCTCGGACGGGTCCATCATGTCCTCGGCGTCCGCCTGGGCGTTGCCCGCGACCGAACGAACCGTTCCCTTGGCGCGCCCCTGGCCGCCGCCGAGCGACTCGGGACGGCTGCGGTGGGCTTGGAGGATCCCGGTCTGCACGCCGCCGGGGCACAGCACCGAGACGCCGATACCGTGGCGTGCCAGGTCGGCGCGCAAGCTCTCCGAGAGTCCCACGACGGCGTACTTGGTGGTGGCGTAGACGCCCACCATCGGCATGGCCATCAGCCCGCTGATCGACGCCGTGTTGACGACGTGGCGCGCCTCGCCCTCGCCCATCTTCAGCATGCGTGGAACGAAGGCCTGCACGCCGTGGATCACACCCCACAGGTTGACCTGGATCACCCATTCCCAGTCCTGGTCGCTGCGTTCCTCCAACGGACCCAGCACGATGACACCCGCGTTGTTGTGCAGCAGGTGACAGGCGCCGAACTCGTCCCAGGTGCGTTTCGCCAGATCTTCAACGGAGTCGCGCTTGGACACGTCGGTCGCCACGGCGAGCGCTCGGCAGCCGGCCGCCCGCACTTCGTCGGCCACGGCCTCGACGGCGTCTGCGTCCAGGTCCGACACGACCACGTGCATGCCCTCGGCCGCGAGTGCCAGGGCGGTGGCGCGGCCGATGCCGCCCGCGGCTCCGGTCACCACCGCGACGCGACCGCGCAGCTCCTTCACCCGGCGTTACTTCCCGGCGGCCTTCCGGGCTGCTTCGAGCGCGGCGTCGTAGTCCGGGTGCTCGGCGATCTCGCCCACATACTCCACGTGAACCAGCTTGTCGCGCGAATCCACCACGAAGATCGCCCGCGCGTCGAGGCGCAGCTCCTTCACGTGGGTGCCGTAGGCATCGCCGAAGGACAGGGCGCGGTGGTCGGAGAGGCACTGCACCTTGTCCACGCCCGCGGCCCCGCACCAGCGACCCGCCGCGAACGGGAGATCGGCAGAGATGGTGTAGATCGACACGTCGTCGCCCAGCGCCGCCGCCTCCTCGTTGAAGCGTCGCGTCTGCTGGTCGCAGACGGGAGTGTCGAGGCTCGGGATCACGCTGAAGATGCGCGTCTTGCCCTTGGTGTCCGCCAGGCTCACGTCCTGGAGCTTGGTGTCGATGACCTGGAAGTCCGGTGCGTCGTCGCCCGCCGTCAGCTCGGGACCGAGCAGGGTAAGCGGGTTTCCGCGCATGGTTACGCTGCGGTTGGCCATGGGGGGTCTCCTCGAAGGTTGGTCGCGGGAGTCTAACTCTCCGGCCTGAGAAGGGGGAGTGGTAGACTCGCCGGATGCCCGACACCCCCAAGTCATTCGCACTCGGCGCCGAGATCCACTCCTACCTGGTGGAGCACGGCACGCCGCCCGACGCTGTGCAGCGCGAGCTGATCGAGGAGACCACCAAGCTGGGCGGTATTTCCAGAATGCAGGTCGCCCCCGAGCAGGGCGCCTTCATGACGCTCCTGGCGCGCCTCATCGGCGCGCAACGCGCCGTCGAGGTCGGCACCTTCACCGGCTACTCCACCCTCTGCATCGCCCGCGGCCTCCCCGACGACGGGCAGGTGCTGGCCTGCGACGTATCCGATGAGTGGACCTCCATCGGGCGCCCCTTCTGGGAGAAGGCGGGCGTGGCCGATCGCATCGACCTGCGCATCGGGCCGGCGCTCGAGACGCTGCGCGCGCTGCCGCGCGAAGAGACCTTCGACATGGCCTTCATCGACGCCGACAAGGGAAACTACGCGAACTACTACGAGGAGATCCTGCCGCGCCTGCGGACCGGCGGCGTCATCCTCGTGGACAACGTACTGTGGAGCGGCTCGGTCGTGGAGCCCAACCCGGACGACCCGAACCGGGAAGCGATCCGCGCTTTCAACGACAAGGTGGCTGCGGACGAGCGAGTCGACCGCGTAATGATCCCGCTGGCCGACGGCCTGACCCTCGCCCGCAAGCGTTGACTAGGGGGCCTCTTTCTCGAGGCCCCAACGGGTTGCGCATTGGACTACCCAGGCGCCGTGGGCACGGGCCGCGGTCAGGTGCTTGGGCGTCGGGCCTGCTTCGCCGCGCCTCGGGCTGGTCCAGGCGAGCGGGCCCCAGTGGCAGCCGGCGTCGCGGAAGCCTTCGAGCCGGTTGTGCATCGGCACGGTCAGCATGCCCTGCTCGGCGAAGTGCGCCCATATGTTGATCAGCGCCAGCTCCGCCCCACCGCGCCCGCCGACGCCACCGCTCACGAACGCCGCGCCCAGCTTGCCCACGAGGTCGCCGCGCAGCCAAGCCGGTGAGAGACGCTCGAAGAAGCCGCGCAGGCTCGCTTCGACCCCCGCCATGTGGACGCCGCTCCCCACGGCGAGCACGTCGGACGCCTGCACGTCGGCTTCCTCGGCCTCCTGGGCGGCCCGCACCGTGACGTCGGCGCCGGCCTCGCGAGCGCCCTCGGCGAAGGCGTCCGCCATGCGGCGGGTGCGACCGGTCTGCGAGGCGACGACGACGAGGACGCGCACGGCGCGCAGTGTATCCGCTATCGGCACTGCACGCGCCTTCGGCGCTAGCGGCGGCGCAAGCGATCGAGCGCGGCTGCGAAGTCCGGGGGGTCCGGACTCGTGGCGCGAATCTCGTCGAAGGCGAGCTCGGCCGCGTGCAGCAGCTGGCGCGCGGCAGCCGAAGGATCCTCCGCGTCGGCGGATCGGGCGCCCGGACCGTAGTCGCGATCTCCCAACACCGGGCAGCCCAGGTGCGCCAGGGTGGCGCGCACCTGGTGCAGGAAGCCCGTTTCCAGATCGATCTCCAGCAGGCTCGCCTCCGGGAAGCGCTCCCGTATCTGCCAGGAAAGGCGCCCGAGGCGCACGTCGCCGTTGCGCGAAGCGCGCTCGGCGTCCACCACCTCCACTCGCGCAGGCCGGTGGCGCGCCACGCGCAGACCCACCTCCGCACGGCCCTCGTCGGGAGGAGCACCCAGCACCACCGCCCGGTAGCGCTTGGTGACGCGGTGGTTGCGGAAGGCGCGGCGCAGGCGGCGCCAGCTGCGTTCCTCCGTCGCCACCAGCAGAGCGCCGGAGGTATCCACGTCGAGGCGGTGCACGACGCCACTGCGCAGGCCGCCCTCTCCCACGCCCTGCACTTCTGGCTGTCGCGCCGCCACGAAGTTGAGCACCGTGCCCCTCTCGTCTTCCTCGTAGGGATGCACGGGCATGCCGGCGGGCTTGTCCACGACCAGCCAGCCCGGCCCCTCGGCCAGGACCCCGAGGGCGGGCTCTCGAGCGGGCGCCACGCGCTGCTCCGCGCGGGGAGCGAACGCCTCCACCGCCACCCGCGCGCCCGACGTCAGCTTCAGCCCCTTGGCGCCTGCGTCCTGGCGTCGCCCGTCCACCGACACCTTGCCCCGCGCCAGCAGGCGGCGCGTCTCGGCGCGCGAGAGTCCCAGCCGCTGCGCCAGGAAAGCGTCGAGACGTGCCCCCGACGCGTCGCGCTCCACCTCGAAGTCCCCGCCTTGCATGGGAAAAGTCTAGCGGGTACGCTGCGACGTGATGTCCGGCACGGGTTCCCTCACGATCCATTCCCGCGTGATCCAGAGTGCGATCGGGTCGATTATCGGCCGGGGGCCCCGGTCTGCCGGACGCTGACGCCCAGCGCGTCACACCATTCCGCAGGCCGTGGGTGAGATGCCCGCGGCCTTTGTTTTTGGGGACGATTCCATGAGCAGCGACGACACCCGACGCATCCAGGTGATGGACACCACCCTGCGCGACGGGGAGCAGACGCCCGACATCGCCTACACGCCCGAGGAGAAGCTCCAGCTCGCCCGGCTGCTGCTCTCCGAGGTGAACGTGGACCGCATCGAGATCGCCCAGGTGAAGGTCTCCGAAGGCGAGGCTTCCGCCGCGCGGCGTATCACGACCTGGGCGCGCAAGCAGGGCTGGGTCGAGCGCATCGAGATCCTCGGCCTGGCCGACGGAACGTCCTCCGTGGACTGGATCGCGAAGGCGCGGGGCAAGGTGCTGAACCTGCTCACCAAGGGATCCGAGGCGCACTGCCGGGGCCAGCTGGGCGTCGCGCCCAAGACCCATCGCGAACGCGTCGCGACCACCGTGGGCTACGCGCGCAAGCGTCGCATGAAGGTGAATGCCTACCTCGAGGATTGGTCGAACGGCGTGCGCAACTCGTTCGACTACGTCTTTGCACTGGTTGAGACCCTGCGCGAGGCGGGCGTGCAGCGCATGTACCTGCCCGACACCCTCGGTATCTTCTCGCCCCACCAGGTGCAGCGCTACGTGGGGCTGATGACAGCGACCTGGCCGGACGTGCACTTCGAGTTCCACGCTCACAACGACTACGGACTGGCCACGGCCAACTGTCTGGTCGCCATCGAAGCCGGGGCGCGCGGCGTGCACACGAGCGTCAACGGCATGGGCGAGCGCGCGGGCAACGCGCGACTCGCCGAGGTGGTCGCTTCCCTGAACGACCAGACCGACTTCCACACCGGCGTCGACGAATCGCGCCTGGGCACCGTGTCGAGCATGGTGGAGAGCTTCAGCGGCAAGGACATGCCGGGGAACACTCCCATCGTTGGCCGCGACGTATTCACCCAGACCGCCGGCATTCACGCCGACGGCGACGTGAAGGGCCAGCTCTACCACAGCCGCCTGGCGCCGGAGCGCTTCGGGCGCCGCCGCCGCTACGCGCTGGGCAAGCTCTCCGGGAAGGCGTCGCTCAACCAGAACCTGAAGGAACTGGGTATCGATCTGCCCGAAGCCCACCGGGACCTGGTGCTGCGGCGCATCGTGGAGCTGGGCGACAAGAAGCACACGGTAGGGCCGGAGGACCTGCCCTACATCATCGCGGACGTGCTCCAGACGCCCGCCGAGCAGCGAGTGCGGGTGGAGTCCTACCGGGTCCACGTCTCGACCACCGAGCATCCTTCTGCGGAGGTGGCGGTCGCCTATCAGGGTCGCATCGCCAAGGCCCAGGCCGAAGGAGACGGCGGTTATGACGCCTTCATGAACGCGCTCAAGAAGGCGCTGAAGACCTTCCGCATCGCGGTGCCGCGCCTGGAGGACTACCGCGTGCGCATCCCGCCGGGGGGGCGCACCGCGGCTCTCGTCGAGACGGTGATCACCTGGGAGAGCGAGCAGGGCTCGTTCAAGACCCTCGGGGTGGACTCGGACCAGATGGCGGCGGCCGTCCTCGCCACCGAGAAGATGCTGAACCTGGTCGTCGTCGGCGGCCGCCGGCGCGGCACGGATTGACGGGAGGACCTCTCGGCCTACCTTTCCCGGCCACTCCCGGGACGCGCCTGTGAACCTCCTCCGCGCCGTCATCCCCCCGCTGTTGCTCACCTTCTCGCTCGCGTGCGGGGGCAGGCAGACCGATCCGCACTACCAGCCCACCGAGTCGGTGCTGGAGGTGGTGGCGGTGCTGCGCCGCCACGTGCCCGACGACACCTACCGATTCCCGCCGGCGGTGGACTTCACCGGTCGCAACGTCTACCGCGCCTCGCTGATCCGATTGGAGAATCTCGAGTGGATCCACAAGGATGCGCTGCGCGCGGGCTACATGGACGAGGTCATCGCGTTCGCCAAGGGCCGTGCTCTGGAGCGCCTGCGCGCCTTCGACCTGGCCGCCCAGGCCTATCGCAGCGCGGCCCGGCACAGACGCGCGCTGGAGATGGAGGCGCTGCGCAGCGCCTCCATCTGCGACACCCTGGACGAGGCGGCGCGCATCGGATTCGATCCATCACGACCACCGGACCTCGAGGCCATCGACCCGCCGCTCCCCACGGACGAGTCGCAGGTGCTCGAGGCCTTCGAGCAGCGCGTGGCCCTATTGGAAGCCCTGGGGGAAGAGGGCGACGAGTCGCACTACGCTTACCTCGTGCAGGAGGAGATCGAGCGAGCGGACCTGGCGCGTTCGCGCTGGTTCGACGCCGTGCGGCGCCTTTCCGCCGACGGCGACGTGCGCGCTCTGGCGGAGCGGCAGCGCGTCGTGGTGCGCCACCGCGAGAGCAAGCTCGCCAACCGCCACATGCTCGCCCTCGGCGACCTGTACGCGGAGCTGGCGCAGGACTACGTGGAGGCCAACCCGCCCGAGGGCCTGCGCTTCGATCCCCCGACCTTCCAGGAGCTGGTGGAAGGTGCGTCGCGCCTCTACGAAGCCGTGGCCAACCAGGACGGAACGCCCGAGAAGCTCGAGGCCAGACAGCGTCTCGAGGCCTTCCTCGCCTTCACCCTGCGAGTGGATCGTGATCGCTTCACGCGTTAGCCGGATTGCGTCGCTGAGCGTGCTGGGCCTGTGGCTCGCAGCCTGCGCCACGCCGGCACCGATGCCGAGCGGCTCGGCGCTCCAGCCCCTGCCGCCCGTAGGGGCGCGCATCCCGGAGGAGGCGGACCTGCTGGCGCGCGACCTCGCCGCGGCGGCGCTGGTGGAGCCGCGTTCGAGCAGTCAGGCGCTGCTCGGGCGACTCGAGGAGTTGGAGAAGGCGCGCGCCGAGGAGGGTCTCTTGCCCACCGGCCTGGTCCCGGTGGCCGCCGATCTGGTCAACACCACCCTCGACGACCCCATCGCCTACCGCGTCGCCACAGCGGCGCTGCTCGAGCGCGACGATCTGCCCAGCGGCCTCGAGAAGCGTCTTCAGGACGACGTGCGCGACGATCCGCTGCGCCTCGCCGACGCGCGCCTGCGCGAGGCGTTCGTGAAGGACGCCGCCGAGGTCTTCAACGCCATCGTCGCCCCGCTCTCCAAGGCGGCCTACACGCCCATCGCCGCGGGCATCGGCCTGGCGCGCTCGCTCGTCAACCTGGCCCTCTCCGAGCGGGCGGAGCCGGAGCTCGAGTTCCGCGAGCGCCAGGCTCTGGCGCATTGGAAGCGCTTCCTCGACGAGAACCCGGAATCGCCGCTCGCCGCCGAGATTGCGGGGCGGACAGAGCAGACCCAGCTGCGCTGGAATCGCACACGTCGGGACGAGGACCTGCGCCTGGCTCGCCACGCGATGCGCCTGAAGAGGTGGGACGTGGCCTACCTGCTCGCCGTGCGCGCCGAGCGCTACTGGCCCGAGGACGGCGACGCCATCGAAATCCGCGAGCGCGCCGCCGTGGAGCTCTCCGCGTTCCACGCCGACCGTGCGCGGACGCTGGAGGTCTCCACGGAAAAGGTCGCCGCGGAAGACACACCGCTGGCGCGCGACCTCGCCGTGGCGCTGCTCTTGCCGGATTCCGACCTGGAGGCGGCTGCTCGATCGCTGCTGGGTTCCGCCCCCGACGGTCCGCTGGTCGACGAAGCGCGCTGGGCGCTGGCGCTCGCGTACCACGAAAGCGGCGCCGGCGGCCACGAGGTGCAGAGCTGGAAGATTCTCGACGAGGTCGCCCGGGCGCCCGCCGATGAGTCGAACATGTCGCGTCACGCGAACGCGCTGCTCCGGAACCCGCGCCAGAACCCGTACGCGGCCTTCCGCACCGCACAGTCGAGCGACATCGGCTCCAAGCTCGGCTGGGTCTTTCTCGGCCCCTACTCGAAGGGTCCGCGCTCCCGCGACCTGCCGCGCCCCCTCGAATGGCTGATTGATCTGCCTTCGATGGCCCAGGCGATCACCACCTTTCCGAACCGGCTGTTGCAATACCCCTGGATGAAGAAGAAGCCCTTCGGGCGCGGCGCCGCGGTGCACGCGCGCAACTACCTGGCGCGACACCCCGACGGCGCTCACGCCGACGAGGTGGCGGATTGGCTCGGCCAGTGGGAAGGCGGACAGGGCAACTGGCTGGCCGCGTGGGACGTGGCCAAGGGCGCGACCCAGGAAGACGACCGCGGCGGACTGCTGGGCCTGCGCTTGCGCGCATCATTCCAGGCTCTGGCGAGCGCGCAACGTCAGACGCGAGGCGACGTGCGCCTCTCGATGTTGCGCCACGTGGCGCGCGAGTTTCACGGCACCGACGCCGGACGCGAAGCCGCAGGCCTGGCGCGCGACGAGCTGCGCAAGGCGACCGCCCAGCGCATCCGCATCTCGCGCGGCTTCCTCACGGAGAATCCGGAGGTGGCGGGCCCCGACGGCCTGGCGCTGCGGCCGGAGCTGCTCGACGGAAAGACCCAGAACGGCGAGCTGCACCCGGAGGGCGTGGTGCTCGCCGGCGGCCGCATCCTGGAGTTCAACTACGTGGGCGCGAGCGGCAGCCTGCGCAAGCCGCCGGTCGTGCGCCGCCAACGCGTGTCCGAGGAGCGTCTGGGCCGGCTGGTCGCCCTTCTGCACGAGACCGCGGTCAGCAACTTCGCCGAAGATTCCGGGGACGTGCTCGGCCCGGACGCGGGCCGCGACCTCTTCTTCGAACGCGCGCGCCTCGGCGTGGCGGACCACCCCGACCGGCGCGCGTCCGCACGTTCCACCTACACCTTCCTCGGCCTGCGCGAGCGCTACGGCGTGGTGCGCGGCCGCGAGCCGATCCTGCCCTTCGACATCGTCCTCCAAGGCTCGCTGCCGGATCTCTCCGTCGCGGTCTTCCCCCGCATGCGCGCCCCGCGCCCCACCCCCGACGCCATCCTCTACAAGTAGCGCCCAGTCAGACCGTAAGCCTCGGCGAGGAGATCTACGGGGTGGCGCAGTTGTGCGCGGAGCCCGCGCGTGGCCGCGCCGGCGCGCAGCTGCATCAGGCAGCCGGGATTCCCGCTGACGATCACATCGGGATCGACCGCAGCGAGCGCGTCCATCTTGCGCGCCAGGACGGCAGCAGACATCTCGGCCTGAGTCAGGTTGTAGGTGCCCGCGGCGCCACAGCATGAGGTCGGGTCCGCGTGGGGCACGAGCTCGAGCCCCCCAATCGCCTCGAGCAGCCGGCGCGGGGCGTCGCGCACACCCTGGCCGTGCACCAGGTGACACGGATCGTCGTAGCAGACGCGCAGCGGCAGCTCGCGCTCGAAAGGGCGCGCTCCGTGGGCGTCGAGCCACTCGCACGGATCGCGCACGAGGTCGGCCAGCGGCGTTCCCGAGTCGCGCACGAAGGCGCCGCAACCCGCGGAGTTGACGACCACCGCGTCGAGCGTCTCCTCGCCGAAGGCAGCCACGTTGACCTCCAACAGGTCGTGGGCGAACTGCGCGTCGCCGGCGTGGGCCTGCAACGCGCCGCAGCAGCCCTGGCCCCGCACCACCACCACCTCGAAGCCGTTGTGCGCCAACACGGCGGCCGTCGCTGCATTCGTCGCGCCGAAGAGCTCGGGCATCACGCAGCCGGTGAGCAGGCCCACGCGCCCGCGCTTCGCACCACGTGCCGGCACGAGGGAGGGCAACGCGCGGCGCTCGCGACGCGGCGGGACGCGCGGCGCCAGCGCGCGCAGGCGGGGCGGCAGCAGCGCCAGGAGCGGCCGGTCGAGGTGCAGGCGCTGTCCTACCGCGACCAGGTCGAACAGCGCGCGCAGCCGGCGCGGCTTCGGCACCAGGTGACGCAGCGCCAGGCGCTCGACGCGGGCCTTCCGCCCGACGCGCAGCCCCGCCTCCTGTACTTGAGCGCGCGTCTGCTCGAGAAGCGCCCCATAGCGGACACCGGACGGGCAGGCCGTCTCGCAGGCGCGGCAGCCGAGGCACAGGAACGCTTCCTCCGCGACCACGTCGCCCAGCTCGATCTGCCCTTCCGCCACGCCCCGCATCAGATACACGCGGCCGCGCGGCGACGAGGTCTCGCGGCCGGTCTCCCGAGAGGTGGGACAGTCGGGCAGGCACAGGCCGCAGTGCACGCAGTCGAGCGTGTCGGGGTAGAGCGCGCCAGCCATCAGATCCCCCCCACGAAGCGGCCGGGGTTCAGGACGCCGTGGGGATCGAAACGCTCCTTCACGGCGCGCATCACCGAAAACGCAGACGGCGGCTCCCCGAAGACGTCGCGACCACGCTTGGCCCAGACCGGCGCCGCCTCGAGCACCAGGCTGCCTCCACCCGCACGCGCACCCACGCGCGCGGCGCGGAACGCGTCGTCTACCGTCAGCTCATCGGCGCCCTCGAAGAGCGGGAAGCCGGCGTAGAGAAAGGGCGTCCCGGGCCAGGCCATCACCACGGCGCCCGCATTCACCAGGGGTGCGGCGGCTGCGTCGAGCCGCGTCGGACGCACCGCCAGGCGGAAGCGCATTCCGCGCGCCGACCCGGGGCCATCTTGGAGCGCCGTGAGGCGAGCCAGGGTGGCGTCGTCGCCCGAGCGAACGTCGAGACCCTCCGCGAAGCGCGCGCGATCGTCGGCCAGCGTGGTCGACGCGGCGCCGAGCTCGGCCACCAGCAGCCAACGACCGCCGACCGGCTCCTCCTCCGCCACCCGCGCGGCCAGTGCGGGATCCACCAGGGCGACCGCGCGCGCGCTCGGCAGGGCTGCCGCGCGCATCCCGCGGGCGAACCCCTCGGCGGAGTCCGGCAGCCAGGCGTGCAGCACCGCGCGTTCCTCGGGGCGCGGGCGCAGGCGAACCCACGCCTCCTCCACCACACCGAGGGTGCCGAACGCGCCGGTGTGGAGCTTCATCAGGTCGTAGCCGGTCACGTTCTTCACCACGCGGCCGCCGCAGGCGGAGCGCTCACCGCTCGGGTGCGCCACGCGCATGCCCAGCACGTGATCGCGCGGTGCTCCGTGACACAGCACGCGCGGCGCGACGGACGCCGACGCGATGCAGCCGCCCACCGTGGCCGCGGCACCCGGACTGGCCAGGGGGAGCTCCCAGCCCGCGTCCTCGGCCGCCGCCGCCAACTCCGCGAGTGGCGTTCCCGCGCCCACGCACGCCACGCCTTCGTCGCCGTCGAGCTCGCGGATGCCGGCGAGGGCGTCGGTGCGCAGCAGCACGTCGCCGCGGCGCGGCGGGTTCCCGACCCCCAGCCGCGTGCCGCCTCCGCACACGAGTGCGGCCGCGCCCTCGTCCCGAAGCACGCGCAACGCCTCTACCAGGGCGGCGCCGTCGCCTGGGCGCAGCGTCAGGGGCGGCTTCACACCGTCCACCCCGGTCTCCAGAGCGGCGTCCAGCGCCGCGTCCGGCCAGGCTTCGACGACCTCGGCACCCAGCGCGCGCCGCAGCTTCTCGGGATCGATGTTCACAGCGGCACGCCGTCGTAGCCGCGTGCCTTCGGGTTCGACTCGACGCAGAAGCGCGTCGTCGGGAAGATCTTGCCCGGGTTGGAGACCCCGTCCGGGTCGAAGGCGGCCCGCAGGCGGCGCATGGGCTCGAGGTCTTCCTCGTCGAAGAGCAGGCCCATGAAGTCGCGCTTCTCGGTGCCGATACCGTGCTCACCGCTGATCACGCCGCCGGCCTCGACGCACGTGCGCAAGATCTCCTCGCCGGCCGCCAGCACCCGTGCCAGCTCATCCGGGTCGCGGCGGTCGAACGAGATGTTGGGGTGCAGGTTACCGTCGCCGGCGTGGAACACGTTGGAGAGTTTGAGGCCGTAGCGGTCGCCGATCGCGCAGACCGCCTCGAGCACTTCGGGCAGCTTGGGACGCGGCACCACCGCATCGTGCACGTAGAGGTCCGGCGCGAGCCGCCCCATCGCACCAAAGGCGCCCTTGCGCGCGCCCCAGAAACGCTGGCGCTCGGCTTCGTCGCGCGCCACCTCGACCCGCGCCGCGCCGGACTCGTCGCAGAGCGCGCGCACGCGCTCCACCTCGCGCGTCACGGCCGCGCGCGGGCCGTCGAGCTCGGCCAGCAGCACGGCGCCCGCGTCCCGCGGCAGCCCCGCGGCGTACACACTCGCCTCCACCGCCTCGATGGTGCGCCGGTCCACGATCTCGAGGGCCGCGGGCAGCAACCCGGCCTTGATCACCGCACCTACCGCGCGACAAGCGGAGACCACGTCGGGAAAGATCGCCAGAAGCGTCTCGACGGCGTCCGGCCGCGGGACCAGACGCACCGTCACTTCGGTCACCACGCCCAGCGTGCCTTCGCTCCCCACGACCACACCGACCAGGTCGTAGCCGGAATCCCAGGCCACGGCGGAGCCCATGCGCACGACCTCTCCGTCTGGCAGAACCATTTCCAGCGCGAGCACGTGGTTGGTCGTCGTCCCGTACTTGAGCGTGTGCGGCCCGCCGGAGTTCTCGGCCACGTTGCCACCGATTGTGCAGGCTGCCTGGCTGGAAGGATCGGGCGCGTAGAAGAGGCCGTGGGGGGCCGCCAGCTCGGAGAGGTGGGCGTTGATCACGCCGGGCTGCACCACCGCGAGACGCTCCAGCGGGTCGAGCTCCAGAACCCGATCCATGCGCGCGCACTCGATCACCACGCCGTTCTCCAGCGCGAGGGCGCCGCCCGAGAGGCCGGTCCCGGCGCCGCGCGCAACGAACGGCACACCCGCGCGGCGGCACGCCTTCACCACACGGGCCACCTGGTCCGTGTCGCGGGGGAGCACCACGGCGGAGGGCCGCGCACGGTGCAGAGTGAGCCCGTCGCACTCGTACACGAAGAGCTCTTCGGCACGGTGCAAGCAGGCACCCGCGCCGACGACGTCGACGAGGTCTGCGATCAGTCCGCTGGGTGTGGCGCCCATGCTTCCGAGTCTAGCCCGGCGACCGCGGCACGATGGGCGTCCTAGCCCAGGCCGAGCCGCTCGAGGTCCTCCTCGGAAAGGCCGAGGTAGTGACCGACCTCGTGCTGCACCGTGATCTGGATCTGCTCGATCAGCTCCGCTTCGTCGCGGCACATCCTCTCGAGGTTGCGCTTGAACAGGATCACCTGGTCGAGGACGGGCTCCGGCTGCGAGACGCTGGCCTCGGTGCGCGGCACGCCGATGAAGATGCCCAGGATCTGGGGCGAGACGTTCTCTTTTTCGACCAGCTCGACGTCCGGGAAGTCCTGGACGAGGACCGGCACGTTGGCCACGTAGTCGCGGATGGAGCGCGGCAGGTTGCGTAGCGCTGCCTCGGTGGCCTGGTCGAAGGCCTCCGCGCCGATGGCGGTGGGAAGCGGATAGTGGTCGGGGTCCAGCGCGTCGGCCCGCTCGAAGCAGCGGCTCACATCGTTCTCGTCAGCGCCCACCCGCTCCAGCGAGAGGGCCAGGTGGTAGACGGCGTGGCTCGACTCCGGCTCCATGGCCACGGCGCGCTCCAGCGGCCGACGGGCCTCCTCGAAGGAGCCCATCTCGAAGAGGATCTGGCCCTCGAAGGCCCGGTAGATGGCCTGCTCGCCGCCCGCCTTGAGCGCGCGGCGCACCAGGAAGAGCGCCCCTTCCAGATCGTCCAGGTAGAAGAGCGCCTTGCTCTTCAGGTAGAGGACCTCCGCCTCCATCGTGCGATCCGGCCGCGGCAGCTCCTCGCTGCCCGCGAGCAGGCGGTCGCAGTGGTCGATGGCCTGCTCGTGCTCGCCGAACTCCTCCACCAGAAGCTCTGCGCGGTTCAGGTGGGCCGTCGTGAACTTGGGATCCGCCTCGAGCGCGCGCTCGAACTCGTGCAGCGCCTGCTCCACACGGCCTTCGTCCCACAGGATCTCGCCGCGACCGTTGTGGGCCTCGGCGCCGTCGGGATGCTCCTGCAGCGCCTGATCGAGCCATGCCAGCGCGGCGTCGGTCCGCCCTTCCTGGGCGGCCGTCATCGCCTCATCGAGGCAGTCCCAGTATCGATCCTTGTCGCGCATCGCTCTCCGAGGGGCCCCGCCGGGGAGGTACGGGGTGCAAAGCCCAAGCAGGATAGCAGACCGGGATTACACTATATCGCGTATGCGTCCGTCGAAGAGATGCTGCAACTGGCTGGAACAAAAAGATAAAACGAGATTTCGAGAAGCCCCGATCCCCGAGGGGTCGGCAGGGCGTTGGCCCGCTAAGACGGCTCGGCAGGCTGCGCGGGCGCTGCGCCTGGCTCCACCAGCACCGTCTCGTGGACCAGCACCCGCTTGCAGCTCCCGCACGAGACTACGCGCGCGGCCGAGATGAGATCGACATAGTCCTGGGGCGGGATCCCCACCCGACAGCCGCTGCACAGCTCCTTCGAGACGATGGCTACGGCCGGACGGCGACGCGCGGCTACGCGCTCGTAGCGCGCGAGCGTGGACGAATCCAGCTCGGCCGCGGCGGCGTCCCGGGCCGCGCGCAGGCGCTCGCTCTCCTTCCCGAGCTCGTCTCCACGGGCCGCGAGGCGCTGCCCCTCCGCATCGACGCGCTGCCCGACGCCGGCGGCGGCGGCCTCCGCCTCGGCGAGTCCCCGGCGCGCCTCCGCGATCGCTTCCATCGCCTCGAGGATCGTGTCCTCGAGGGCGCTGGCGGTGGCCTTCGCCTCATCGATCTCCCGCAGCAGGGTCGTATACGCCTCGTTGCTCTTCACCTGGGCCGTCTGGCCCTCCAGGTGACTCGCGCGCTCCTCCGAGTCCGCCAGCCGGCCCTCCAGCGCGCGCTGCTCCAGCTCCTGCGCCTCCACCGCCTGGCGTGCCTCGTCCGCGCGCGCGTCGGCGCTCCGGCGCTCGTTCTCGGCTGCCTCACGGCGGCCCGGCAGCCCGGCGGCCTCGTCCTCGACCCGCTTCAGCTCATCGTCGACGCGAGCCAGGGAAACGAGCTTCCGCAGGGTGTTACGCACGCAGCCTCCGTCGGCGCCAGGATCGCCGCGCGGGAGAGTAGCGCGCCCTCGGGCCGGACCGGAGTATGCTATGGCGGCCTTCGGTGAGTCTTGGAGGAGGAATCGGGTGGAGTGGGTGGCCATCGTGACCGGGCTGGTGCTGGCCGAGTACGTGTTCTTCATGATGCACACGGGCATGGCCCGGGGGCGCCATGAGGTCCCCGCTCCCTCCACCACCGGCAACCCCGATTTCGAGCGCAGCTTCCGGGCCCAGGGCAACACCGTCGAGCAGCTCATCGTGTTTCTGCCCGCGCTCTGGCTCTTCGCCCACTATGTCTCGGCCCCGCTGGCGGCCCTGCTGGGGCTCACCTTCGGTGTGGGCCGAGCGCTCTACTGGCGGGGCTACGTGATGAACCCGCCGCGCCGCGGCCCGGGCTTCCTGATCGGACTGATCGCCTCCTCCATCCTGCTGCTCGGTGGAATCCTGGGCGCCCTGGTCGCAGCACTGTCCGCGTGAACCCCTCACGCACCGAGCGCATCCTCCGCATCTTCACCGATGTGAAGCCCGGCGAGGCCACCACCGCTCTGGTGATGTTCGCCAACGTCTTCCTGATCCTGTGCGCGTACTACCTGATCAAGCCGTTGCGCGAGGGCTGGATCGCCATCTCGGACGTGAGCGGCCTCTCGAAGATGGAGGTGAAGGCCTACTCCGCCTTCGGGCAGAGCGTGCTGCTCCTCGTGGTGGTGCGCTACTACGGACGGCTCGCGGCGCGCGTGAACCGGGCGCGCCTCATCGCCGGCGCCACGCTGTTCTGCATGAGCAACATGCTGGTCTTCTGGGCGGTCCAGCCGGACTTCTTCCTGCGCCATCTGCCCGGCCCCGGCGTCGCCTTCTACCTGTGGGTGGGCATGTTCGGGGTCTTCATCGTGGCGCAGTTCTGGACCTACGCCGCTGACCTCTACGACGACGAGCGCGGCAACCGGCTCATACCCATGATCGCGATCGGCGCCACGGCCGGAGGCGCGTTCGGCTCCCAGATCACCGAAACGCTGGTGGGCAGCGGGCTCGTCCCCACGAAGTGGCTGCTCATCGCGGCGATGGTGCCGCTCTCGCTTTCCATGCTGCTCACGCTCTGGGCCGAACGGCGCGGGCCGCTGGGAGCGGGGCCCGAGCCCTCGGAAACCGGACCCGCGGCGCCCGGACCCGGCCTGGGGGAGGCGGGCGGCTCGCAGCGCGAATCGCTCTCCACGGTGCTCAGCAACCGCTACCTGCTGATGGTGGCGATCATCACCCTGCTCATGAACTGGGTGAACACCAACGGCGAGAACGTGCTCTACCGGGTGGTGCAGGAGGCGCTCGCAGGCGACGCGCTCGCCCAGGGCATCACCGACCCCGTGGAGATCCGAGCCTTCACCCAGGACCAGACTACGCTGTTCTACAGCAACTTCTTCCGCTGGGTGAACTGGGTCGCGCTGCTCCTCCAGGCGCTGGTGGCCTCCAGGCTGCTGAAGTACGGGGGCTTCGGGGCGATCCTGATGCTGCTCCCGGCGATCGCGCTGGTCTCGTACGGCGTGATGGCCCTCCTGCCGGTCATGGCTGTGATCAAGCTCATGAAGGTCGCGGAGAATGGAACCGATTACTCCATCAACAACACCGCGCGCCACGTGCTGTGGCTCCCGGTGCCGACCGAGATGAAGTACAAGGGCAAACCAACCGTGGATACGCTGTTCGCGCGGCTGGGCGACGGCGCGGCAGCGCTGACGGTGCTGGTGGGCGAGCGACTGCTGGGCCTGCCCACGAAGGGCTTCCTGGCCTTCACCGTGCTGCTCGTGCTGCTGTGGATCGGCCAGGCCGCGCCGGTGATCGCCGAGAACCGGCGCCTGTGCCGCGAGGCCGGGATCGACAATGGCTAGGGGCCGCAGCTCGAGGGCGTGCGCCTGTCTGCTCGCGGCGGCCGTGCTGGCCCTGGCGCCGCCCGCGCTGCCGGCGCGCGCGGAGTCCGCCGAGGGCTCGGACGACTACGATCTCTTCGACGACCCGCGACTCGAACAACTGCGCCGCCTCGACCGGATCGCTCCGTTCGAGGACCCCGCACCGCTCTGGGACTACGTGGATGACGGGCTCGAGTCCGACGTCCGCAAGGCGCTCGACACTCTCGGCCTCAGCGCTGCCGTGCGGCGCCAGAAGCTCGCGGTGGTGCTGGTGGACATCAGCAAGGTCAGAAGGCCCCGCGTCGCGTCGATCAACGGCGACACCATGCTCTACGCCGCGAGCCTGCCCAAGATCGCAGTGCTGCTCGGCGCCTTCGAGAAGATCGCCGAGGGGCGCATGCCCGACGATGCGGAGACCCAGCGCCAGCTGGTGAACATGATCCGCGTATCGTCGAACGCGTCCGCCACCCACATGATGAATCGCGTAGGCAAGGACTACATCGCGCGCACGCTCCTCTCGCCGCGCTACCGGCTCTACGACCCGGACCACAACGGAGGCCTGTGGGTGGGCAAGGACTACGGCAAGGCCGGCCTGTGGAAGCGCGACCCCCTCCACAACCTCTCCCATGGCGCCACGGCCATGCAGGTTGCGCGCTTCTACTACATGATGCAGACGGGAAAGCTCGTGACGCCCGAGTACAGCGCGCGGATGAAGGAGATCCTCTCCGACCCGGCCTTGTACCACAAGTTCGTAGGCGCGCTGATGCGGGTGAACCCCGCGGCCACGCTCTTCCGCAAGTCCGGCACGTGGCGCACGTTCCACGCGGACAGCGTTCTGGTCGAGCGTGGGCGTCACGCCTACATCGCCGTGGCCCTGGCCGACTCCTCGGAGGGCAGCCGCTGGATGAAGGAGATCATCGTCGCCCTGGACGGGATCGTCTTCGGCAAGAGCTGGCTGCACCGCCTGGCGGGCTGGCCCCGGCGTTGATCAGGGGCGCGAGGGTGCTTCCATGTCCGTGCCGTCCGGCATCTGGTTCATCACCTCGGCGTCGTCCGGGATGTCGTCCTCTTCCATCGGTTGATCCGCGAGGATCTCCTCGGCGCTGCGCTGCGGCTTCGCCTCCTCGCCCTCCAGCGGGTGCCGCGACTCGATCAGCTGGTGCACCTGGGTCCCCAACAGGCGGTGCGCCTCCGATGAGTTCTTGCGCAGCACGTTGGAGAGGACCACGGCGATGTAGTGGAGCTTCTGCTTCTGATCGACGCTCTCCACCATGGTCACTGAGTTCATGAAGTTGCGGACGTTACCCTTGTACTTCTCGCAGTGGAAGCCCTTCTCGGGCCTGCAGCCGTACCAGGAGCCGGACTTGAAGTAGATGGCGTAGTCCCAGAGCACCGGCGTGGACCCGTAGCGAATGCGCTTGTCGGTGATGTACAGAAGCTTCTTCATCTTCAGGCTCGACCATTCGTCGATCAGCTTGCCTTGCTCTGCGAGCAGCATCACACGCAACAACTCCTGGGCGCTGGCGTGACTCGAGATGCCCGGGATGCGTCCCTTGCCGGTGCGGGTGAAGAGGCTGCCCTGACGGAGCTGGGCGGGGTCGAGCCCACTCCCCGTCGTGCCGCGCTTCATCGCCTCGATGAAGATCGCGCCCAGCCGCGACTTGGGCGTGCCCTTCAGGAACGCGTTCGCCGCCTCGGGGCTGGACGGGTACGCGGTGCCGAAGTGCTTGAGCAGCACGAGTTCCTTCTGGAGCACCGCAGCACCGGCGTTGGAGCTGGTGGAGAGCATCCAGTCGAGCCAGGTATACAGGTTGGCGGTGTCGCCGAGGGCGATGGGCCGGCGGATGTACTGGCGGTCGCCCGGCGCCCAGAAGGGCACGTTGTGGGAGTCGCGTACGATGTATTCGTCCGCGGTCACCTGGGTCTCGCGCAACACCCGGTGGCGCGCGTCCACATCGTCCGGGTACAGGTCGGCCAGCGCCTGGAACCAGGCGAGGCCCACCATGATCTTTCCCACGCTCCCCGGATTCTGCAGCTTGGTGGGGTTCCAGGCCGCGTAGGCCGGTGCGTCGGGGTCGGACAGATCGAGGATCGCCACGCCGTACGCGTCGGCGTCCGCCCCCAGCAGCTCCCGCACCTGGCTGGTGAAGCGGGCGTGGCGCTGCGGCAGAGTGAACTCCGGGCGGTCCAGCATGCGCAGCTTCAGTTCCTTGCTGTAGAGCTGTGCTCCCCAGTACAGGATGATCCCGGGGATCACACCGTCCTGCGCCAGCTTGTAGGCCTCCAGCCGCGCAATGCCCGTCTCCGGGTAGGCGTCCAGCGGATAGGCGTAGGCGCCGCCCGCGGCGAGTCCGGCCAGCAGCAGTGCAGCGAGCGCAACGCCCGCAAGGAAGGGCCTGGACCGACCCACCTAGTGCCCCTTCGCCACGTCGCCGAGATCGACCTTGGCGGAGCCTCCGACCGAGGCGTCGAGCTCGAGGAGGTGGGTGTTGCGCCGCGCGGACTTGTTCTCCACGAAGGGGCGCAGCTGGAGCAGCGCGAGCTTGCCGTCCTTGAACGCGAACTCGATGTCGGCGGGCCGGTTCTCCCCGCCTTCGCGCAGGCTTGGGAATTTGTCCGGGGCCTTGCGCGCCAGATCGACGAGCTGGGCGATCTCGCCTTCGGCGAGGATGGTCTCCGTCCCCGAAGCGGGCCGCTTCACCACGCCGCCGTTCCCAGAGAGCAAGGTACGACTCGGCGCCGTAGCGCGCGCCAGGTAGATCACCTCGGACCCGTCCGCGCGCACCGCGAGGGACTCGGTCGCCTGACCGTCGACGGCGCCGCCCACGCCTTCGTTCACCGCCACCGACAGCCATTTGCGACTGCCCGTGTCCACGTCGGCCGTCACCATCACGCCCGACTTCTCCGCGGCAAAGCCCAGCTGCACGACCACCGCCGGAAATACGTACTCGGGATCCTCCATGTGGGACTGCCGCCAGCTGTACGCCCGCTCGCTGAACGGCGACGCCCACACTTCACGCACGGCCGTCGAAATGCCCTTCACGCCCACCACGTTGGGAACGGTCTTGTTGAGTCCCGCTCCGGTGAAGCCGGCCAGGTCTTCCACGTTGGTGTCGCTGCGTACGAAGACGCCGTACGTGCCGTCCTTGCCGAAGGTCTTCTTCAGCATGGCGACGAGGCGGCGGTCGAAGTCCTCGCCGAGATCGGCTTCGGTCAGCCAGGTGCGCAGGCGTGACAGGAACTCGTTCACAACGCGCTTCTGGGCCTCGGGCCGATCCTCCATGCGAGTGATGAGCCCGTAGCGCGCACGCATCCAGTCCCACACCGAGAGTCCGTCCGGCTCGATGGGCTGGTCCAGAAGCTCGCGGAACACGCCGAACGGGATGACGAAGCCGGCGGGCACCGTTTCCCCGAAGTTGTGGCGCAGCTCTCCGAGGTTGGCGCCTTTGGGGCCGGACAGGCGCCCGGAGTCGCTGGCGCGCAGATCGTCGAGCGACACGAAATCCTTCACCGAAAGGTCCAGCTGCTCGAGGTCCGGCCGGATCACCACTTCGTCACCGGGCTCGACCGACTTGCCGATCGTCTTCTTCGTGCCGAACACGGCGTCCCACTCGGGCCCGTCCTTCTCGAGCTGCACCACGCCGCCGGGCGAGACCGCGAGCACCACGTGCTGGCCCACGTTGCGCTGAACCGCCGGCAGCAGCGACTCGCGAACCACGACGTTCGGGATGCCCAGGTTGCGCGCGAGGAGCTGAACGTGGGAGAGCGAGCTGCCCTCGCCGCGGGTCAGGATGCCCGACACCGGCGGCAGCTCGGAGACCGTCTCCGGCAGGAGGTAGATGCCGTCGCGCCGCAGCGACTCCACGTGGCCGCCGCTGGGCACGAGCAGCGTCCCGCGGGCCAGGCCCGGATTGAGTGCGCGCAGACCCGCGCCGGCGCGCTTGCCGAACATGCGGTGCTCGATGCCGGCCACGCGGTTCGCGTCGTTGACCAGGCCATCGAGGTTGGCGCCGTAGAAGAGCAAGGGGCTGCCGCGCAGGCGGTCCTGGGGATAGAGGTGGGAAACAGGCTCGATGGCGGCCCATTTCTCCACGACGTCGCCGAAGTGGAAGCGCACCCAGCGATCGGCCCACTCCGGCGCGCGCCCCAGGTAGCGCAGTTCCTTGCGGTAGGCGTCCACCTTCAGCTTGCGGTTCGCCTCGAGCCGGTCGAGCGAAGCTTCGAGGCCGCTCAGCTGGCGCTCGCCGATCAGACCGGCGCCGTACAGTCCGCCGGCCGCGGTGCGCAGCCACTCGAGGCGGGTGCGTCGATCCGCGCCCGCAAGGCGGGCGACCAGCGTGTTGCCCGCCGCGTACGCCTCGTCCTCCATCGCCAGGCTGGCCATCAGCAGCACGTGACCGCGGGCCACCGAGGTGGTGGCCCCGATGCGTGCCCGGTACTCGCGCAGCAGCCGGCATGCCTCGGCGTAGCGCGCGTCGGTCGTACCGGCGGCGGCCAGGGCCTCGGCGTCCTCGCGAAGCAGGCCGGCGACGGACGACTCGCCCGTGCCCTGCGCCTTCTGGGCCAGGGCGCGCAGCTCGTCCGGCCCCGACTGCGCCGAGTAGAGCTCATCGATGGCGCCGGCGAGGCGCGCGTACAGCTCGGTGGCCCCCGGCTTGCCGCGCTGTGCGGCGTGGTCGCGCACAGCCTTGGCATCCGCCGCGGAAGGCGCGTTGTGGATCTTGGCACGCAGCTTGTTGAAGCCCGAGTCCGCGTTGGCCACCTCGATGGCGAGCTCCCGCACTTCCATGGCGGTGGCGCCGGCCAGCTCGCGCGGGAGCAGCCGCACCGTCTCTCGCAGCAGGTAGAAGCGCACCTCGCTGCGCCACCCCGGATCGGCGAGCAGGGCATCCAGCACGCGGCGCGTGCCGGCCTCTTCGTCCTCGACCTGGAGCGCGCCGCGATACGAGAGAGCACCGCGGAAGATCCAGCCGTCGTCCATGCCGATCAGGAATCGCTCCAGCAGGATCTGCTTCAGCTGGTCGAGATCCGCCGACTTCCCGACGAAGGTCTTCCCTTCGAGGCGCGCCAGCACGTTGCCCAGCGTGTACCCGCCCTTGCGCATGGCGACCACGCGGTCGTTCCACTGGCCGTGCTGTATGCCGCCGCCGTGCTTGGCGCAGGCGAAGGCCTTGGGCGGCTGCACGCTGTCATCGTTGCAGAACCAGCGGATGCGGATGAAGGGACCCTTGGGAGAGGCCTTCATTTCGGTCACCCAGGTCCGCAGCTTCTCGGGCGGAGGGAGGGCGGCGAGGGCCGATGAGGCCGCTGCGAGCAATAGGACGAGAGCCAGGAACACGGGTGCCAGCGGGGGGCGCGATTCGATCATGGGCCGGAGGATAGACCCCCAAACGGGCCCGGGGGTAGCCCCAGCCGAACTCCGTGATAGGGTGCGCTCGATGCTGCGCCGAATCGGCATCCGGCCTGGAGAACTTCCCATCGTAGGGTGGGCGGCCCTGACCCTCTTTTTGCTGGGCTGGGCGGACGTCTCGATGAAGAACGTCTCGGAGGTGTTCTTCGCGAAGCGCGTCGGCGTGGAATTCTTTCCCGCCGCCTTCCTGCTGAGCTCGCTCCTGCTGGTGGGGACCACCTACCTGGTGGCGGGGCTCGCCGGCCGCACGGACCGGGTCCGCCTGCTCCCCAAGCTGCTGCTGGGACTGGCGGTGTCCCTGCTGCCCTTGTGGTTGCTGCTGCGAACCGGCCACGTGGTGGGAGCGGCTCTCCCGCTCTTGCTGAGCAAGCAGGTGGAATCGATCGCGCTGATCTCCTTCCTGCTCGCCCTGGGCGACCTCCTCCACCAGCGCCAGAGCAAACGCCTGCTGGCGCCGCTGATGGCGGGCATGACGCTCGGCTACATGTTGGGGAGCTTCGCGTCGGACCCGATCGCGGACGTGCTCGGGATCGACGGACTGCTGCCGTTCTCTTCGGGGGTGATGGCCCTCGCCGCGCTGTGCGCGCTCCCGCTGCGCAACGTGGGGCGTCCGCGCCTGGCCGGCGAGTCCGGCGCCGGCCCCGAGGTGCCGACCCTCGCGCCTCTACCCGTGGCGGCGCGCAGCGAGGCCACCGGCGTGCGCCGCCTGTGGCGCGAGAGCCAGCTGTTCCGGTTGCTGGCGCTGCTCACCGCCTTCAACGCGCTGCTCGGACCCATGCTCTACTACCAGTTCCAGTACGTGGCCGACATCGCCACGGCCGGAACCGACGGAGAAGATCGGCTGCTCGCCATCTACGCGCAGTTCCGCGGCTGGATCAGCGTCGGCATCCTGGTGATCCAGCTCGGCCTGGCCTCGAACCTGTTCAAGCGCATCGGCCTGCCACTGGCCGCGGCCATCTCGCCCGTGGTCTATCTGCTGGGCTTCGCGGGCCTCTCCATCCAGCTCTCGCTCACGGCGGGCGTCGCCGCCCTCGCGGGAACCAAGCTGGTCGACGACGCCGTCTTCGACCCGGCCCTGCGCGTGCTCTACAACCTCTTCCGCGAGGGCATCCGCGCGCGCGCCAGTGCGCTCCTCGAGGGACCGGTGAAGCGGATGGGCGGCGTCGTCGGAAACGTGCTCACCCAGGCCGCCATCGCCTTCGGTGGCGCGGGGCTCGTCGGGTTCCTGGCCCTGCCGGCCGCGGCCGCCTGGGCCGGGGTGGCCATCCTGCTCTGGCGCATCTACCCCAGGCTCCTGCTGGGCGCCGCCGGCACGCGGGGCGCGCGCGGCCTTGATCCCCTGCCGATCAGCGAGCTGCTCGACCGCGGCACCGAACGCCTGCTGGCGCAGCAGCTCGTGAGCCCCGACCCCGAAGTCTGCCGCGTAGCCATGGACCTGTGTGCCGAAGCCGATCCCCTGCGTGCGGTGGGCGGATTCGCGCGGGCGGCGGGGCAGGCACCCGAGACGACGCGGCCGTTGTTGGTCCTGGGTCTCGACCGCCTGCTCGAGGCGGCCGTCGCCGACCCCATCACCAGCCGCGACGCCGCCGAAGACCTGGTTCCGCTGCTCGCCCGCGACGAGGTGCGGGGCTTGGAGCGCGCCAACCTCGTTCAGGCCTACGGTCGCCTGACCCTCAGCCAGCCAGCCCCGGAAGACCGGGCGCTCCTGGAGGAAGCGCTGGCCTCGCCGGAGGCGGCGGTACGCCTGGCCGGGCGCACCGCTCTCCACCGCCGCGGGGAGGAGAGCGAAGCGACGATCGCCCAGACACTTTCCGAGGCCGTGGCCGGCGAGGATCCGGACGAGCGTCACATTGCGCGCGAAGAGCTGCGCGCGTTGCTCCTGCAGCACTCGCCCGAGACCGACGGTCCGGCATTCGATGCGCGCGCCGAGTTGCTGACCCGGCTTCTCGAGCGCCCCGCGGATCGCGCCGACGCGGCCGAGGCGCTCGCCGACGTGGTGCGCCACCACGGCGCGAGCGCCGTGAAGAGCGCCGAGCCCGTGCTGGCGCTGTGGGGCGACCCGGACCCCCGGGTGCGCGCGGCCGCGCTGATCTGCGCCGGCCACGGCGGTCTGCGCGAGCGCGCCCGCGCCGTGCTCGAGTGCATCGACGATCCCGACGAGCTGGTGGCCGCCGCCGCGCACGAAGCCGTGCTGGCTCTCGGCACAGCCGCGGCGGACGTACTGCTCGTGGAGCTGAGCTACGGCCGGCGCAGCCGCCGCGAGGCCATCCTGCGCCTCGTGCGCGAGATCGAGGTGGGCCAGACGGCCCTGCGGGCGTTGTACCTGCGCGAACTCCAGGAGGTGCACCGCACGCTGTTCAACCGCGCGGTCCTCGATTCCGCCGACCTCTCGCCCATCGTCCTACAGCGGCTCGACGAACGCCTGGATGAGGGCCTGCACGCGCTGCTCCAGCTGCTGTCCGCCCTGCACGATCAGGAGTCGCTCGGCGACGTGGGTTCCCAGCTGCGCCGCTCCCGCGACCCGCGCCGCCGCGCCATCTTCATCGAGGCGATCGAGGCCTTGCTGGAGGGCGAGGAACGCCGCGCCATCGTCCCGCTTCTGGAGGACCGACCCCTGCGCCACCGCGCAGAGGCCATCGCGTCGTCCCGGGGCATGCCTCTCCCGCCGATGGACATCGCGCTCGACAGCCTGCGGGACGACCCGGACGAGCTCACCCGCATCCTCGCAAACGCCGGTCAGAGGCGGCCGCTGGCCGCCGCCGGAGATCTCGGGGATCATGCGGCGATGCTCGAACCCGTGGAGGTCGCACTCTATCTCCGCAAGACGCCTCTCTTCGAAAGCCTCTCCACGCGCAACCTCATGGAGATCGCCAGCGTCACCCGCGAGGAGCGTCTCGCGGCGGAGGACATGCTCTTCCGCGAAGGCGAGAGCGGCACCGCCATGTATCTCATCGTGGCCGGCCGCATCCGCATCGTGCACGGTGAAACGACCGTCGCCGAACTCGGACCCGAACAGTTCTTCGGCGAGATGGGGATGCTGGAAGGGCTGGAGCGCTCTGCCGCGGCGATCGCTGCGTGCGACGTGCATCTGCTGCGGCTGGAGCGCGACGACCTGCTCGCGCTGATGGAGGAACTCCCGGCGATCGCGATCGGCGTGGCGCAGGAACTGTCGCGGCGCCTCCGCCAGGCGACCGAACAGATCGCCTAGGCGACCTAGCTGCCGTCCGACCTGGCGAGCACGCGCACCAGGTAGTTTCCGCGGCGCTCGTCCAGGTCCAGGTCCACGAGCCCGCGCTTCGAGAGGTCTTCGAGAAGCGCGGCGAAGGAATCGTATCCGAAATACTGCTCGTTGAAGCTCGGGTACACGCGGCGCACCGTCTGCTTGACCATGGATCCCCAGACCTGGTCGTAGTCGCGTTCGAGCGACTGGACGATCTCCATGACCTGTTCGACGCCCTCGTCCTTCTTGCTGGGCTTCTGGTTTTGACCCCGGCTGCGCTTGCGCGGGGCGTCGGCGGCCTTGACCAGGTCGTCGTAGTAGATGAACTCGTCGGCGGCGGCGATGAGCAGATCCGACGTGGAGGCCTTCACGCCGCAGGCGATGACGCGCTTGTCGTTCTCCTTGAGCTTGGAGACCAGCGGTGAGAAGTCGCTGTCGCCCGACAGGAGCGCGAATTGATCGATGTGCTGCTTGGCGTAACAGAGATCGATGGCGTCTACGACCATGCGGATGTCGGCGCTGTTCTTGCCCGACACCCGAGTGGCCGGCACGTCCACCACCTCAATGCCGTGCTTGTGGAACGCGCGCGCCTCGGCGCGGTAGTCCGACCAGTCGCAGTAGGCGCGGCGGAAGACCAGGCGCCCCTTCTCCAACAGGCGCTTCAGAACCAGCTCGACCTTGAAGCTACCGAGGCGGCTCTTGCGCGCGCCGATGGCCAGGTTCTCGAAGTCGACGAATACGGCGATGAGCGGTTCGCTGGCCACGGCGGTCTCCCGGCCGGCACGATAGCAGAACCCACCACCGCCAAGACGAACCCCCGCCGCCGTCGTCGGGGTCTATACTCCGGCCGGGGAGGTACCCATGAGCAGATGGATCATCGCGACGGCCGCGCTGGCGCTCGCCTTGGGCTGCGCAGGGAGCGGCGCCCGTTGGGAGCGTCCGGGGAACAGCCCCGAGCAGCTCGAGCGCGACCAGAACGACTGCATGAACAAGGCCACCATCGGGGGCGATCCCGGCTCATCCGATCCCAATGTGCTGGCGCGCGCCCAGAAGGACTACGAAAACTGTCTCATGCGCAGGGGCTACAAGCTCACCGTCCCCGACAAATAGGCTACTTCTTCGTCGGCTGGCGGATGTTGATGGAGAACTGCGGCGCGTAGCCGCCGGGCAGGTCGAAGGAGCCCTTCGGGAAGACCTTCTGCTTCAGGCTCGTCACGGTCGTCTCGCTCTCGAACTGCCCGGACTCGTAGGTGCGCACGCGCATCGGAATCCCGTCGAGCCGCGCGAACGACTCGATCACCGCCGCGCCCTCCGCGCGAGCGTCCGACGGCATCAGGGCGGTGACCGAACTCCCCAGGAGCTGCTCCAGGTCGCGCACCGCCTCGAAGCTCTCGCGCTCCACATTGGCGTCGGCATAGCTGGCGCGGCACACATCGGCGATGCGCACGCCGGCCGCCAGCACCTGCAGCTCCGCGCAGGGGATGCCCCGGACGCTGCCGCGGCGGCCGGTGTCCTTGATCTCCACCCCGCCGGACAGGCCGGCCTCTGCGAGCGCACGCTGGTCCGGCGACAGCGAGTCCATGCGCGCCTTCGCCTGGCCGGCCAGGGCCTCCGCGGTCGGTCGCTCCACCTCGATGAAGTTCTTGTGCTTGTGATCGAGCACCCAGAGCAGGCCGCGGTCACCGCGGTACACGATGGCGCGCCGCCCGCCCGCCGTCTCCACACGCATGCGCATGCCGTCGAACAGGGCCGTGCCGGCCCGGGTGCTGCCGTCCGGCCTGCGGGTCTCGGTGAGCACCTCGGTCCCGGCCGCAGCCGGCAGTGTCACCAGCAACACGGCCAACGCGAAGAACACGGCCAACATAGATCGGGCACTCACGGCGTACTCCAGGCGGCGACGGGATCGAACAGCACCGCCGGACGGCGGTACTCCTGGTCGAGCAGATAGAAATACATCACGGCCATGGAATCCTGGTCTACCCCGCTGGTGTTGTCGTAGACGCTCACGATCTCGTACTCGTGGGTGGCGTAGAGGGGAATTCCCTCGGCGCTCGAGAAGTAGTCCACATGGGCGAGCCCAATGCCCGCCTCCGGCGGCCGCGCGTGGCTCTTGAAGAGCGTCTCGCCTGTGGTGAGGTCGCGAAGCGTGAGCGACTCGGCGAACGGGTGCAGGTGCACGGCGATGTAGTGCAGGGTGGTGTCGAAGGGCAGGTTGATCCAGCGCGTCACGTTCGTGCGGTTGACCTCGTGCCCGGGCTTCACCACCCAGTGGCCTGCGAACGTGCGGCCCTGGGCGTCCTCGATCACACGCGCGCTGGCGTTCTCTCCGGGCAGACAGCCGGGTCCGTGCACCCCTTCCTCGGGCTCCTCGGTCGCGAAGAACCCCCGCTCGCCGTCGAGCGACACGAGCCCTGCGGCCGCAGAAGGAAAGAGTGGGCGCATGGGCTCCTTCAGTTCGCGGTCGCGCACGTAGCGGATCGTGACATGGTGGCGAACCTGGAACTTCTCATCCGGGCGATTGTGATTTAGCACCTGGGTGGTGAGGTCGAGCTTCTCGGTGGAGAGGATGGGGACGCCGAACCCTTCGGGAAAGTCGATCTCGAACTGACCCTGGGAGAGCGTGAAGATGCGCGCGGCGGTCGTCTTGGTCCACCCGAAGAGCTGCCGGTGATTGTCGATGTCCAGGTCCAGATTGCTGTGACACATGAACTCCTGGGACAGGGGCGTGCTGCCGTCCGCCGCCACCATGCGCGCCTCGTAGCCCACGATCCAGAGAAGCTCCGGGAAGAGGCTCTCCTCGATGCTGACCTTCTGGGTGCTGTAGGGGCCGCGCATGGACTTGTACAGCTTGTCCACGTCGTACACGTCGGAAAGGATGGTCCGCTCGTGCACCGGAGGGCTCGCCTGGGCGAGCGCGGGGACGACGAGGCCGGCGACCAGGGCACCTGCGGCCAACCGGCGTCGGCAAGAAAGGAGCATGGCGCCCGAGTCTATCGCATCAACTCCTGACGGCGCTCGTAGGTCGCCGTCTCGGTGCGGTAGGCGACGTAGTACTTGAAGATATTGCTCACGTAGCGCACAGGCTCGCGGCCGACGCGCCGCGCCACCACCACTTCCACGTTTTCGAACCAGCGGTTCGGGTCGAGCCCGATCCGCTCCGCCTCGCCGCGCAGACGTTGGATACGGTTCGGACCGGCATTGTAGCCGGCGAAGGCGAGCAGCTGACGGTTCAGCTCGTCGAGTCCCGGATCGTTGAAGTAGTTGTTCACCAGCACGCGCAGGTACTTCACACCGGCGTGGATGTTGTTCTCGAGGTCCTGGATCTCGGGGATGCCCACCTCGTGGGAGGCCGCCGTCGAGGGCAGCACCTGCATCACCCCCACCGCTCCCGCCGAGCTCACCAGGTTCTGGTCGAGACCCGACTCCTGGAACGCCTGCGCCGCCACCATCAACCAGTCGAACTCGTAACGGTTGCCGTATTGCTGAAAGAGGTGGCCCATCTCCTCGAGCCGCTGGAGGGAGCGCTCGGTACGGTTGTTCTTCACCCAGGGATTCTTCTTGAAGTAGCGCTTCATCAGGACGTTCCCGAACAGGGTCCCCTTGCGGTGCGTACGCATGAAGGCGTCCACCTCCGCCTTGAGCTTCGGCGCATCCTGGGGCAGCGCCCAGGCGATCTCGACGTCGTCCCGGAGAGCGGCTTCATCGTACACCGTGAGCGTGTCCCACACGTCGGCCCAGAACGCCGCAAGGTACGAGTCCGCGACGGTGAGGGGCGCGGTGCCCGCGGCCGTGAACTCCAGCAGGTCCTCGGTCTCCAGCGCCTCGTCCGCGGCCACGATGCGCACCGGTGCGCGGCCCTCCGCGGCAAAGCGGGCGTTGAGCGCGGTGAGACTCTCGTAGAAGCTGCTCGACCGCCGCACCCAGATCTCGCGGCCCGACAGGTCCTCGATGGAGCGGACCGGCTCGCTCTCCGGGCCGCCCACGACCAACTCGCGCACACCCGTGATTGAGGGGCTCCCGAACGCCACCTCACGTTGGCGCAACTCGGTCACGCTCAGGTTGGCGGCGGCCATGTCGCCCTTGCCTTCGACGAGGCGCGAGATGAGCTCGTCACGGGCGACGGGAATGTAGACGACCCCGATGGGTCGGCGGCGCAGTTTGAGCTTCTTGTTCAGCTGCTTGACGAATTCCTCGACCGCCTCGAAGGTGAGGCCCCGCGGAGTGGCGCCGTCGAGGAAGTAGTTGGTGCGGCTGTACGTGGTGAGAACCCGCAGGCGGCCGCGTTCGATGATCCCGTCGAGGTCTCCGTACCAGACCTCGTCGAAGCGGATCTCAGACTCGAACGGATCCACCGAGTCCTTCGGTTCCGCCCATGCGGAGAAGGAGAGCTGCACGACTGCAGCGACGACGCCGATCCAACGAAGCACGGGTTTCTCCTAGTCCGCCGGAGCACCCTTCTCTGCGTAGAGGGCGCGCGCGCGGTCGATCACGTAGGCCTGCACGAGCCGGGTGCGTCCGGCGTCGAGGATCCCGGCGAAACTCGGCATTCCGCGGCGTTCGAAGCCACCGCGTAGCACTGCGTCGTCGAAGACCGCGTGCCTCTCGGCCGGCATGTAGCGCAGGTCCGGCACGACGCGGCTGCTCATGGCGAAGGGGCCGTGGCAGGACCCGCAGTAGCGATGGTAGAGGGTGTTCCCCTCGGCAACCTCCGCCTCCGACGCTTCCTGGCGCGGGGGGACCGGTACACGCAGATCGCGGGGCGTGGACTCCGGGAGGGGTGCCGCACCGTCCAGCTTGAAGACGAGGACGCGCCCTTCGTTGAGACGCTCCTCGATCACGGCGCCCTCCGCCGGGCCCGTCGGAACCGCGACGCCTCCCCACCCGACGGCCACCGCCAGGTACTGCTCGCCGTCGAGGGCATAGCTGATCGGTGGCGCGATGATGCCCGTGGTGGTCTGCACCTCCCACACCTCCCGGCCGTCGCGAGCGTCGTGGGCCACCAGGCGTCCGTCACCGCCACCCGCGAAGACGAGACCGCCGCCCGTCGAGAGGACGCCGCCGTTCCAGTAGCCCGCCTGGGGCGCGCGCCAGGCGGCGCGTTGGGTCACCGGATCCCAGGCGAGCAGGTGCGCGGTCATCTTCGGCAGCCTCTTCTCCACGTGCGCGGCAACGCCTTCCCAGCTCAGGCCTGTCGGCCAGATACCCGGCTGGGGAGAGAACTCGGGGTCGTTCACGTACCAGAACTCCGCGTCGCGGGCCGGCACGTAGACGAGCCGCGTGTCCGGGTTGTAGGCCATCGGCTGCCAGTTGTGAGCGCCTGCCGGCGGAGGGAACACCAGCTTCGGCGATTCGCTGTAGTCACCGAGTCCGGTCTCCAGCGGACGGCCGGTCACCGGGTTCACGCCGCTGGCCCAGCTCACGCTGACGTAGGCCTGAGCGGAGAGCAGCTTGCCGGTCTCGCGATCCAGCACGTAGAAGAAGCCGTTCTTCGGCGCCTGCATCAACACCTTGCGCAGGCGGCCGCCGATCTGCAGGTCGGCCAGGATGATGTGCTGGACCGCGGTGTAGTCCCAGTTGTCGCCCGGCGTGGTCTGGTAGTGCCAGACGAGCCGTCCCGTGTCGGGGCGCAGCGCGAGGATCGACGAGAGGAAGAGGTTGTCGCCGCCGCCGGGGCTGCGCACGTGGCGGGTCCACGGCGAACCGTTTCCCGTTCCGACGTAGAGCAGGTCGAGCTCGGGGTCGTAGGCCATCGAGTCCCAGACCGTCCCGCCTCCACCGATCTCCCACCAGCGACCGTTCCACGTGGTGGCGGCCTTCTCCAGCTCCGGGTGCTCGAAGGGCAGCGACGGGTCGCCCGGCACGGTGTAGAAGCGCCAGGCCTGCTCGCCGGTGTCCGCGTCGTAGGCGGTGACGTAGCCACGCACCCCGAACTCCGCTCCGCCGTTGCCGATCACCACCTTGTTCTTCACCACGCGCGGGGCGCCGGTGATGGTGTAGGGCATTCCCGGCGGAGTCGTGCGCACGTCCCACACGGGCTCTCCGTTGGCCGCGTCCAGCGCGACCAGGCGTCCGTCGAGCGTACCCACGTAGACACGGCCGTTCGACACGGCCACTCCGCGGTTCACCACGTCGCAGCAAGCCCAGCGGGCCCACGCCCCCGGCACTTGCGGGTCGTACATCCACAGCCGCTTGCCGGTGCGCGCGTCCAGTGCGTGCACCTTGCTCCACGGCGCAGTGACGTACATGACCCCGTCCACCACGATGGGCGTCGCTTCCACACCGCGCATCGAGTTGAACTCGTACGACCAGGCCAGACCCAGGCGCGCCACGGTCTCACGGTTGATCTGGTCGAGGGGGGTGTGGCGTTCCTCGGCGTAGGTGCGGCCGTGCAGCGGCCAGTCCGCGGCGAGTGCCGGGGCCTCATGCGAGGCACTCTGGTCGTCGGCCGGCCCCGGCCCGCAGGCCAGGACGAACCCGAACAGTACCGACGCGCAGGAGAACAGGACGCGGAAGCGGGCGCAGCGCGGACTCATCATCGCACCTCGTGACGCGCGCCCCCGTCGAGGAGCGCGATGTCGGAGTAGGCACAGCGGCCTTCGCGGCGCTGGAACAAGCTCACCGCGATGAGCCACACCCGCACCACGCGCTGCGGCGGGTCGCCCACGTGCTTGGCGTAGTCGCGGCGCAGGAAGCGCTCCTCGTCGAGCCAGCGGCCGAGGTCCGAGTCGCCGGAGCGGATCACCACATGGGTCTCGCGGTCGGTCCAGTTCGCCAACGGACAGGCGTAGCCGGTCTCGGGGGGAAGGGCACAGCTCCAGGTGTAGGTGATGTCCTTCCCGTTCTCGAACTCGGCTGCGATGCTCACATAGTCGTGGGTGATGGGAGTGTTCTCGGCCGTCTTCGACGGCAGCGCGTCCACCTTCCACGACCAGGCCAGGCGGGTCCCCGCTGTGAGCGGAACGTCCACGTCGCGCTGCAGGATCGCGACGTCGCCCTGGGTGCGGCAGTCGATGGCATCTCGCCCGTCCTCACTGCGGCGGCGGTACACCTCGGCGGGACCCAGGAACCAGAGGTAGCGCCAGCCGTCGGGCGTGGCGTCGGGCTCGGCGAGGCGTTCCAGCTCGCCGCTTACGAGACCGCCGGGATCGCCCAGCGCCGCGAGAGAGCGAAGTCCGGCGACGGGGTCCACGGCCCAGCGCACCGCCAATACGCAAAGGCCTCCGCGCACCGCGCTCCACGCCTCGGGCGGAGTTTCGAACCCGCCGTGCTCGTCGCTCCACTCGCCCGGGAAATAGCTCGCGAGCTGAAGCTGGCCCGAAGCGTCCGCCTCGAAGGTGTGGGTGTCGCGGGTGCCGCGCAGGATGCGCCCGGTCTGCGCTCCATCCCCGCCTTCATCTATTCGCGCCCAGACCTGGAAGGCCGGCGGCATCCAGAGATCGAGCTCCTCGGAGATCCACGCCCGCCCCGCACTGAAGAGGGTCACGCGATCGCCCTTCTTCGCCTGAAGGCCGGTGGCATGCCAGGGGGGCCGGTCCACCGGCAGATCCGCGAAGCCGTGCTGCGCCACCACCCCTTCCGGCAATCCGGCGAGCAGGGGCTGGAACGCGTCACGGAATTCCTGGGGGTCCACGGCGGGCAGCCTATCACGGCAGGGTGCGGCCGCGTGCGCCCGTGGGGCAGCGCTACCCTGCGCGGCCATGGTGCGGCACCAGGCATCGGGACGCTTCGGACTCGGGCTCGCGCTCGCCTCCTCCACCATGGTGCTCTGGGGTGTCCTGCCGCTCATCCTCCAGGGCGTCCTCGGGGTCCTCGACGCCGTCACGATCACGTGGTTCCGTTTCACGTTCGCCACGCTGGCGTTGCTGCCGTTTCTGGTGCTGCGCGGCCAGCTGCCGCGCCTGCGCGCGCTCGGCGGTCGTGAGCTGGCGCTGCTCGGCGCCGCCACGGTCTTCCTCGCCGCCAACTACATCACCTACCTGCTGGGTCTCGACCGCACCAATGCGCCCAGCGCCCAGGTGCTCATCCAGGCCGCGCCGCTGCTGCTGGCGGTCGGCGGCATCTTCGTCTTCCGCGAGCACTTTACGCGCCTCCAGTGGATCGGGCTCGGCGTACTGGTGCTGGGCATGGGGGGCTTCTTCGCCAGCCAGCTGCGCGCGCTGGCAGACGACCTGGATCGCTACCTGTCGGGTGTGGCGCTGATCGGGGTCGCGTCGGTTACCTGGGCGATCTACGGACTGGCGCAGAAGCAGCTCCTGCTCTGGCTCCCCTCCCAGGCGATCATGCTCTGCATCTACGCGGGCAGCGCGCTGATCTTCGCGCTGGGCGCGGAGCCGGTCGCCCTCGCGCAACTCGACGCCAATGGCTGGCTGCTGCTTCTGTTCGCGTCGGCCAACACGCTGCTCGCCTACGGGACGTTCGCGGCGGCGCTGGAGCACTGGGAGGCCTCGCGCGTCTCCGCGGTGCTGGCGCTGACGCCTCTGGCCACCCTCGGCTTCACCGTGGTGGCCGCCGCGCTCTGGCCCGGGCACGTGGACGCGCGCAGCGTCTCGCCGAGCGCTCTCGGCGGCGCCGCTGCCGTGGTGGCGGGCTCGCTGCTGGTGGCCCTGGGCCGGCGCTAGCGGCAGGTTGCGAGCGGGTCCTCGAGGAGCCGCGCGCCGAAGTCCTGCAGCCGACGGCGAATCTCCTCGTCGCCAAGCGTCCCCGCCGCCGCCTCCAGCCGGCTGCGAGACAAAGCGCGCGCGCGGTCCGCACCCGACCCGTCGCCCGTTCGCTCCGCCAGCTCGCCGAGCAGCGCCGCCGCGCGCCACATCGCCGGCGGGTAGCCGATGGCCTCTGCCTCTTCCAGCGCCTCGCGCAGGCTTGCCTCTGCGGCGTCCCGGTCGTCCATCACCAAGCACGCGCGGCCGCGCAGTTCGAGGCCGCGCGCCACCAGCTTGCGGGCGCTGTTGCGGCGGGCGGCTTCCACCTCCGCTTCCGTGTGGCGCAGCGCAGCCTCCGGGTCGCCGCGCGCCAACGCCAGGCGCGCCTCGGCGTCTGCCAGATGGATCGACCAGCGCCAGCGCATCCACGGATCCACGCCCTCGTCGTGCTCGAGCCGCACGGGCTCCAGCAGCTCGTCGGCCAGGTCCACGTCTCCCACGGCGATGCGACTGCAGGCCAGGTTGACTGAGGCGTTGCAGTGGATCTCCGCTATCCCGGCCACCAGGTCCAGCTCCAGCATCTCCTCGGCCAACGTGACCGAGCGGCGGTCGTGCTCGGCCGCCCGTTCGTAGGCCGCAATTTCTCCGTACACCCAGCCCAGGGTGTTGAGCATCCGAGCGCGGTGCGCGTGGTCTCCGAGACGCTCCGCCAGACCGCACGCTTCCTGCAGCTGGTTCAGCGACTCGCCGTACTCGCCGGTGCAACAGAGCGCCTTGGCGCGGAACCACTGGATCAGGATCATTAGCCCGGGGAGGGAGTGCTTCTTGGCGAGCTCGATCCCCGCCCGCTGCACGACCGCGCTGGTGCGGTAATCGCCGGTCCACTCGGCGGCCTGGCCGTGCAGGTAGTGCAGCACGACCTGCACTTCCGGGTGGGTCGGATCCAGCTTCGTCACCTCCCGAATCCCGGCTCCGTACTCCTCCCAACGTCCCCGGGTGGCGCACTCGAAGGTGCTCATCGCCTTGGCGAAGGCAAGCCCGTCGGTCAGCCCGTGCTCGATGGAGAAGCGCTCACCTTCGGCCACAGCAGCCTTCAGGGCCGAATAGTGGTGGCCCCAGAAGAAGCTGTGGGCGGCGCGGCCCAGGTTGATCGCGCGGTCCCCGGGCACGCTGGCCAGCTCAGCCGCGCGCAGCAACGCATCGCCCGACTCCTGGAAGCGGCTCATCGCCATGTTGGCCATGCCCTGCAGCTCTTCGATCTGGCGGCGGGTGTCGCTGTCGACGGCGTCTCCCAGACGGTCCGCGATCTCCAGCGCGCGCCGCGCGTGCTCCACGGCCGACTGGTTGGCGAACGCTCCCGCCGCCTTCTCGGCGGCGCGCACGGTGTACAGGAAGGCCTTGTCCCACTCCTCCGCCGCCGTGAAATGGTGGGCGAGCTGCTCCACGTGCTCCGCCAGCCGGTCCCTGTAGAGCTCCTCGATCGCCAGGCCCACGATGCGGTGGAGCACTCTGCGGCGCCCCTCGAGCACGCTGTCGTAGGCGACGTCGCGAGTGAGGGCGTGCTTGAACATGAACGCGAGCTCGGGATGCGAAGCCTTCTCGTAGATGAGCTCGAGCGCGCGAAGCTCTTCGATCATGGGTCCGAGCCGGTCGCCCGCCTCCACGATGCGATCGAGCAGGCGCAACGCGAACTCGCGTCCGATCACAGCACCGATCTGGAGGGCGCGCTTGGGCTCTTCGTCCAGTCGATCCAGGCGCGCCATCAACACTTCCTGGATCGATCCGGGCACCGAGAGGCTGCCGACGTCGCGCACCAGCTCCACGGTGCTGCCGCCCTTGCGCACGGAGCCGTCCTCCACGAGCGACTGCACCATCTCCTCGATGAAGAACGGATTGCCCTCGGCGCGGTCCGCGATGAGCCCGCTCAGCGCTTCGGGCACGCCCGACGAATCGAGCATCGCCTCCGCCATGCGGCCCATCTCCGGCTTCGAGAGAGGTTGGAGTGCCAGACGCGTGTGGTAGCTCCGGTCGCCGAACGGATGGTTGTAGCCGGGGCGGTGCGTCAGCAGCAGAAGTGAGCGCGACGCCGGAATGGAGTGGATCATGTACTGGAGGAACTCTTCCGACGCGCGGTCGATCCAGTGGATGTCCTCCACCACCAGCACGAAGGGCACCTGCTCGCACAGGCGCTGGAAGCGGGCGCAGACCGCGCGGAAGGTCTCACTGCGCCGCGTCGCGGCGTCCTGCGCATCGACCTCTTCGTCACCGCTGGGCAGCGAGAGCAACAGGCGCATGTAGGGCAGGGTCCACTCGAGGCCACCTCCAGAACGCGCCTCGTCTGCCTCGATCTTGCGCTGGATGGTCGGGTCGTCGTCTGCCTCTTCGATCCCGAAGCGCCGCCGCAGCCCGTCGACGATGGGGTGGAACGGGAAGTCGCGCGCGTACGTCATGCAGCGCCCCTCTACCCACTCGTGCGGCCGGCCCTCGAGGGTGCGCTGGAACTCGTAGCGAAGTCGCGACTTGCCGATGCCTGCCTCGCCTACCAGGAAGACGACCTGGCCCTTGCCCTCGGCAGCAGAGACGAAGGCGCGCTCCAGCGCGGCGAGCTCGTGCCTGCGCCCGACCAACGGCGTCAGCCCGGCGCGTGCACGCGCCTCCACGCGCCCGAGCCCCTCCCGGGCTTCGAGCACGCGGTACGCGCGGACCGGCTCGGACTTCCCCTTCACCGACAGGGCCCCCAGGTCCTCCAGCTCGAAGTAGCCCTCCACGAGGGCCTTGGTCGCGTCGGAGATGATCACCCCACCCGGCGGAGCGAGTCCCTCGAGCCGAGCGGCCAGGTTCGTGGTATCGCCGATCGCGGTGTAGTCCATGCGCAGGTCGTTGCCGATTCGCCCCACCACGACCGGGCCCGAGTGGATGCCGATCCGCATCCTGAAATCGACGCCGTGGCTGGCACGCACCCCGGCCGCGAACGGCTCCAGCTCGCGCTGGATGGCGAGCGCCGTGGTCACCGCCCGGTGCGGCGCATCCTCCAGCGCGAGCGGCGCGCCGAAGAGCACCATCACCCCGTCGCCGAGGAACTGATTGACGGTCCCCTCGTAGTGGTGGACCTGGTCCAGGATCACCGCGAAGCAGCGGTCCATGATCTCGTGCATCGCTTCGGCGCCCACGCGCTCGGCCAGCGGCGTGGAGTCCACCAGATCGCAGAAGAGCACCGTCACGTGCTTGCGCTCGCCCTCGAGCGCAGCGCGCGTCTGGAGGATGCGCTCCGCCAGGTGCTTCGGCGTGTAGGCGCGCGGATCGCGCTCGGCGGACGCCGGCGACGCGGCCTCGGACGCAGCGGGCTCTTCGATTCCGGCGCCGCACGCGCTGCAAAACGACGCGTCGGCCGGGTTCGGGTGGCCACAGACGCTGCAGCCGCGCTCCAGGGCACGCCCGCACCCGTTGCAGAAACGGGCGTCCTTCGGGTTCTCGCGCCGGCAGGCCTGGCACTGCACGGGCTGAGTATAGGCTGAGTCGGCCGGTTCCTGGGTCGGCGCCACTAGAGCTGTCCCTCGATGGGCAGCAGGGCCAGCAGCCCCACCGAGAAGCGCGCCCACCAGCTGGTGTCGGGCTCGTGCGTGCGTCGCTCGTCGCCGGCCTCCCATACGAGCCGCCCTTCGTCGAGGGAGAGCCGCCAGGCGAACTCCGGTCCTGTGAGCTTCTCGAAGCCGATCGCCTGTCGCTCCGCGAGCTCGGCGCTCTCGACCACCAGACCGAGCTCCGTGTTGAGGTCCACGGAGCGGGGATCTAGGTTCAGCGAGCCGACGAAGACCGTGCGCCGGTCGAAGCCGAAGGTCTTCGCGTGCAGGCTGGCGGACGACGACCCGAGGAGCCCCGAACGTTTGGCCTCCCGGAACGCCTGACCGCCGCGCTTCAACTCGTAGAGCTCCACGCCCGCCTCGAGCAGCGACTTGCGGTAGCCCTTGTACCCCGCGTGCACCGCGGGGACATCGGTGGCAGCGAGCGAGTTGGTGAGGATCCGCACGCGCACGCCGCGTTCCCGCGCCGCGCGCAGGTAGTCGGTACCCGAATCGCCGGGAATGAAGTACGGCGAAACGATGAGCAGCTCCGAGCGCGCGTCATCGAAGAGCGGTCCCAGGCGCTTGGAGAGGAGTGTCCGCTCCAGGTCGGCGCCGCGTGCCTCGATCTTCTCGGGCAGGTCCGCCACCGCCCGCGTGGGTGCCCAGGTCACCTCGAGTTTCCCGTCCGCGACGTCGAGCACCAGGGTCGAAGAGCGCAGGCGCTCTGCGTACGGAGAGTCGCGGTGCTCCTCCACGTGCTCGGCCAGCTCCGCGCGCAGCGCATCCAAAGCATCCCGATCGGCGCGCAGCGAGCCGAATGTGGAAGCGGGGACCGCGTAGCGGCCGTTCCAGTAGAGGTCGAAGCTCTCGCCCAGCTGGGGCAACACGGGGCCGAAGGCCAGCAGGTCGAGGTCCGCGAAATTCACGCCTTCGGCCGCGTCGAAGTACTCGTCCCCGATGTTGCGCCCGCCCACGACCGCGCCCACTCCGTCCACCGCGAGCATCTTGTTGTGCATGCGGTGGTTCAGCCGGAAGGGACGGCTCATCAGGTCGAGCGGGCGCAGCAACGCGCCGCGCCGCAGTGGGTTGAAGAGGCGTACCTCCAGGTTGGGGTGGGCATCGGCGGCCGCGATCAGGGGATCCATGCCGGCGGACCCGAGATCGTCCAGCAGCAAGCGCACGCGCACTCCGCGGTCGGCAGCGGCCAGCAGCACCGACAGGAAGATCCGGCCCGTCACGTCGTCGTGGAAGATGTAGTACTGCACGTCCACCGCGCGCTCGGCCGCCTCGATCAGCAGGATGCGCGCGGCGAAGGCATCGAGTCCGGGGCCCAGCGAATACAGCGCCGAAAGCCCCGGGTGGGCCGTTAGACGCGGCGCTGCTCGTCGTCCGAGGGAGGTCTCTTGCGGACGGTCCCACGCCGACGTGCGCGGCGGAGGCTCGCTGGGCACGGGGTGGGCGCAGCCGGTCAAAGAGACGAGGAGCGAAAGTGCGGCCATGGCAAGGAGGGAGGCGCGGGACCCAGCAAGTTCGAGCACGGCGCCACCCTAGGAGCCATCGGGGCCGTGGTCAATCAGCCCGAGGACTCTCCGCGGGATGGGACAAGAGCGTGATCGCGAGGCTTCCGATCATCGCGACCACTGCGGCGATCAGATTTCCCACCGCAAGGCCCTCCGCCGACGAACCGGCGGCGTCCACCGCGAAGTAGATGTCGAACTTCGCGATGTAGATGTAGAGGTGTCCCACGACGTACACGAGTGGGAAGATCATCAACAAGCGGTCGCGGCTGACGTTCGGCTTCTTGAAATTGAAGACGAAGACCAGGCCCGCCAGGCCGAAGAGGATCCCGTACAACGCAGCTGCCTGGGGGATCATGCCGTTGCGCGCAAGAAGGTTGTACGGAACGAACAAGGCCATGCCGAGCAGGCAGACGAGAACGGGAATCGCAGCGACACCGGCGGCGATCACTTGGGTGCTCCTCCCCCGTGCCACCCAGTCCCAGCAGATGATCCGGCTCACGAACGCGAACGTCCCGGTGAACGCGAAGAACCAGAAGTAGCTGGTGATGGGAACGGCGTTCAGATACGGCCAGGTGGTGGGGTCGGCGCGGTCCCAGATCCACCAGCCCAACATCGGACCGAGGTTGTCGAAGATCAGATACGTCAGCCCGCCGTAGAAGCCGACGCTGATCGCCTCGATCAGCGGAGAGAACCCGTAGCGCCGGATGGTCATGCACGCGTGGTAGATGAACGCCGGATAGAAGAGCGCGATGTAGAGCGGAAGCCTGTTGTACAGGAACATCACCGAGAACTCGCCGTGCCAGAAGTTCTCGACGGTGTAGTACGACGCGATGTCGATGAGCAGGCCGTAGGTGAAACAGCTCAGGAGCGTGAGGAGGGCGGAAGCGTTGCCGTGCTCTCGTCGATGGCGAACAGCGTGGGCAACCGCGCAGACGGTCCCGATCACCAGGATCGCCTCGATCGCCAGGAAGCTCCAATCCTTCAGCGCGCTGGGGGCGTTGAAGTACACCAGAGCCTGCAGGGCTTCGGTGTTGCGCATCGCATAGGAGATGTGGTCTTCCAAGAGCGTATTCCTTCCCCGTCCTTCCCTAGAACGGCAACGGTTCGAGGCCGAGCCTCGCCTTCACGGTCTCGACATAGTTTCGCTCGTCGAAGACGAGGTGGGCCGCCCCGACGTACATGTCCCGGAAGCAACGCTGAAGCAGACTCGGATTGCGCATCCCGTGGCTACCCGAAGCCTCGTAGGCAAACGTGACCGCGGCCTTCGAGACTTCCGTCGCCCAGCTGGCGGCGGCGCGCGTCTCGCGGATTCGCACCTTGCACTCTTCCTTCGATTCGCCGCGCTCGATGGCTGCGACGGTGCTTCCGTAGACCTCGTGGGCGAGCAGGCGCGCGGCCTTGAGCGCCATGCTGTGAACGCCGAAGTCCCGCTGGAAGATCTGCTGCTCGCGCAGCGCGGGCGAGCCCATGCGGGTGCGCCCCGCCTTCACGATCTCCACGATCTCCGAGAGCGCGCGTTCGGCCACGCCCAGCGCCCAGGCAACGGAACTGATCGTCCCGAGCGGAATGGGCCCGAGGCCGTAGAGCGCACCGCCGGTCGTGGGATCGGTCTCGAAGATCGAGAAGGTCATGCCGGCGTGGACGGTCTGCTCGGGAACCTCGTAGTCGAAGCTGCCGGTTCCGCTCAGCCCCATCACGTCCCAGTTGCCCTTGAACGCCACGCGATCCGCCGGGACGATGAAGGCGCGGATGCCGGGAAGGCCGTCTACGAACGGAGCCATCTCGCCGTCGTGCATCTCCATGCCGGCTCCACCCATGAACTCGGAGTGGCTGCAGCCGCTGCCGAACTGGAAGCGGCCGGAGACCCGGAAGCCGTCGCGCTGTTTGTGGACGACGCCCAGCGGCGCAAACTGGCCCGCGCCTGCCCGCGATCGGGCCAGCGGAAGCGCGAACTCGGGGTCGAGGTAGGCCGAGTAGCCCAGAACACTCGTGTTCTGCGCGTAGGCCCAGCCGACGGAACCGTCGGCGTACGACAACTCTTCGCAGACATCGAGGATGGTGCTCGGGTCGGCCTCGAAGCCGCCCAGGGCTTCGGGCACCAGCAGGCGAAAGAGGCCCGACTCCACCAGCGCATCCACGATCGGCGGCGTCATGCCCAGGCTCTTCTCCACCTGGTCGGCCTCGGATTCGATCAGCTCACGGAGGCTTCGGGCGGCGCTTCGCAGGTCGGCCGGCGGATCGGTCACAGACACGGCTGGGCTCCTTTGGCCGGCAGTCTATCATACGTTCATACATTTGTTGAATGATGTATGATATTCTGCGCTCGAGGCCGGAACCCAGGAGAACCCTCCGTGCAGCGACGAAAGGCGTGGAACGGCGAGCCGCCCAGGACCCAGGCCGAGGCCCGGCGCTTCCTGCTCGACGTCGCGCGCGGCTGCGTCGAGCGCTTCGGCATGTCCAAGGCCAGCCTCTCCGACGTGGCGGAGGCGGCGGGCGTGACCCGTCAGACCGTGTACCGCTACTTCGACGACGCCGACGACCTCTTCCAGTCCGCAGCCGTCCTCGCGAGCGGGGGCTTCCACGAACGCCTGCGCCGGCGGGTGCTGGCGCGCGGCAGCCTGGCCGAGCGCATGGTCGAAACACTGGTGCTCGCCATCCAGGAGATCCCGAACGATCCGCACCTCAGCGCCCTCGTGAAGTCGCGGGACCATTTCACCGTCTCCTCCACGCTCCCGCTCTTCTTCGTCCAGGAGGAGATGATGGCGCTGGCGGACGGGGATCTGAGCCTCAGCGAGGTCGAGCGCGACGAGCTCTCGGAGATCCTTCTGAGGCTGCTTCACTCGTTCCTCTCCGATCCGGGCGAGCCCCGGACCGAGGAAGAGCTGCGCGCCTTTCTCTACGAGTGGCTGGTCCCGATGATCGAGGAAAAGCTCGGCGCGACGGCCTGAGCTGCGCGCCCGTTCATGAGCCCGTCACGGCCGGCGTCGCCGACTCCTTCTCCACCGCTTCCACGAGTTCCGCCAGTGCGCCGGGCACCTCCTCGGCCAGCGCCCAGACGTCGTCCACCAGGTCCGGGTCGGCGACGAAGCCCACGTCCACCTTTCCCATGTAGCTGACGACGGTGATGTTCAGGCCCTGGCTGGGCATGAGGATCGAGAGCGGGTACATGGTCTCGATCTTCGCGCCCGCCACGTACAGCGGAACCGGCGTCCCGCGCACGTTGGAGACCAGAACGTTCCCGGGCGTCATGACCGAGGCCATGCTCGGGGCGAAGGTTCGCATGAAGAAGTTGGTTAGGCCGGGCGGGAGGGCGTCGCCCACTCCGGCCAGCATGTCCGCGTCGTAGTTCGCAGACACCTCCTTGGAGACGTCGGCGTTGCGGTGGATCTTCTTCAAGCGCTCGACCGGGTCCGGCTCGTCGGTGGCCCACACGCAGGGAACCATCGTGACCCGGTTGCCCGTTGCGTCGTCGCCCTCGGCTCGCGTGGAGACCGCGATGATGGAGACGAGGCTCTCGTCGGGGAGCTCGCTTCGCTTCAGCAGGTAGTTGCGCAGCGCCGTGCCGGTAATGGCCAGCACCACGTCGTTGACTGTGACGTCGTAGTGCTTCTTCACGGTCTTGACGTCGTCCAGGCAGACGCTGGTGCCGGAGAACGAGCGGCGCGGTCCGACGTCCCGATTGAACGGGGAGTCGGGGATGGAGAACGGGAGCGGCGGCGCGCCCTCCTGGCCCGACGCGAGCAGCATTCCCGCGGTCTGGCGCAGCATCCTCGCGCCGAAGCCGAGCAGCTTGCCCGGGCCCTCGGCCAGGTGCCTGGCCGCGCGCAGTCCGATCTCGAGATCGCTGTAGGTGGGCTCGGCCTTCTCGTCGGCGGCGGCACGAGCCAGCGCCGCCGGCGGGAGCTGGCCCGGCGTGGGGTTGGGCTCGAGATCGCAGAGGAGCTCGCCCATGCCGGCGCCGGAGGCGCCGTCCATCAGGCAGTGGTGGCTCTTCATGAACATGGCGCACTTGCCGCCTTCGACCCCCTCGATGAACCAGAGCTCCCAGAGCGGGCGATCGCGGTCGAGAGGCCTGCTGTGCAGATAGCTCGCCAGCTCGGCCAGCTCGCGCAGGCCGCCGGGGCTGGGAACGGCGATGCGGTGGATGTGGTTGCGGGTGTCGAAGTCCGGGTCGTCCACCAGGTAGGGACGATCGAGGCCCAGCGGCAGCTCGAAGAGCTTGCGCGTGAGGCGCGGCTCGAGGCGGATGCGTTGGTCCACCGTCTTCACGAGCTTCTCGAAGCTGAAGTCCGAGCTCGTCGTCGGGTCGAGGATGGTGAGGCCGCCCACGTGAGCGGGGGCTCCGGGGGTTTCGAGCGCCAGGAAGGCGGTGTCCGAGCCGGGAAGCTGTTCCATGCTGTCTCTCTCTTTCTCTAGAACTTGAGGTCGCCGCCGCGGATGGCGGCAAGGACGTTGGGGGTGATGGGCTTGTACGTCCGGGAGGTGTCGTCCCGGTAGTAGAGGGGGTCGGTCACGCGGTCGGGGTCGAAGCCGCCGGCCTGCAGCTCCACCTTGCGCACCTTGAAGGTGCCGGTGAGCTCGGCCTTCGCCTGCACGCGCAAGAAAGCCGGGCGAGCGTAGGCGGGCAGCGCCTCCGCGATACGCGCGTACAGGGTCCGAGCGTCGAAGCCCGCGCCCTCTCCCAGCACCAGGGAGGCCATGCCGGCGCGGCCGTCGCAACCGGGAATCTCCACACCGTACACGGCGGCGAGCTCGACCGACGGGTCGGCGGCGAGGGCCCCGGCCACCTCCTGCGTGGAAACGTTCTCGCCCTTCCAGCGAAAGGTGTCCCCGAGGCGGTCTACGAAGTAGTAGAAGCCCCGCTCGTCACGGCGCAGGAGATCGCCGCTGCGGAACCAGGCGTCGCCTGCTTCGAAGACGTCCCGCAGAACCTTCTTCGTGGTGTCTTCCTCGTTCGTGTAGCCCTCGAAGCGCCCCGCCGCGGTACGCCCTTCGCTGATCCTGCCCAGCAGCTCGCCGGTCTCACCGACGCCCGCGGCGACGCAGCGGCCGCCTGCCGCCCTCAGATGCCGCTCCTTCTGGACGTCCCAGCGGACCAGCGCGGCTTTCGTGCCGGGCGCGGGGCGGCCCACGCTGCCGACGACGCCTTCGAGGTTGACGAGCGAGACGTTGCTCTCGGTAGCGCCGTAGAACTCGGTGATGTGGGGGATGCCGAAGCGCTTCTGGAAGGTCTCCCAGATGTCGGGTCGCAGGCCGTTGCCCACGCAGAAGCGAACCTTGTGGCGGGTCTCCCACTCGCTCGGCGGAACGCCCAGGAGGTAGCGGCAGAGCTCGCCGATGTACTGGAAGGCCGTGGCCTCCATCTCCACCACTTCGCGCCAGAATCGGCTGGCGCTGAAGCGACGCGTGAGCGCCAGGGTGCCGCCGCTGCGGAGCACCGCGTTGACGCACATCACGCCGCCGACGGTGTGGTAGAGGGGGAGCGGGCAGTAGATCGTGTCCCGGCCGGTCATGCCCGACAGCAGGCTGTAGAGCCCACCGCCCATGAAGCGCGCGTGGCTGAAGCGCGCGGCCTTGGGGAGGCCCGTCGTGCCCGAGGTGTAGATGTAGAAGAGCGGGTCGGCGCCGCGCAGCTCGCTGCGGACCGAGCGCGGCGGGTTCTTGTCGCTGTAGCGCTGCGTCTGCTCGTGCAGGCTCTTGGCGCCGGGGGGCGGGGCCACGGAATCGTGGTGCGGGTCTTGCGCGATGAAGACGTCCACGTCGGCCGGGCGCTCGAGACCCATGCCGGCCCACGCCTCGATGCACTCGGAGCCCAGGATGACGGTCTTGCACTGCGCGGCTTCGATTACGCGCGCGAGGGCGCTGCCCGTGAGGTTGGTGTTGAGGAGCGCACTGGTGGCGCCCACCTTGGCCAGGCCCGCCCACACCTCCAGGTACTCGGGCCGGTTGCCCATGAGGACCGCGACTACGTCACCCTTCGCGATGCCGCGTTCCAGGGCCCAGTGGGCGATGCGGTTGGCGCCGGCGTTGTACCGGTGATAGGTGCGATTGCGACCCTCGAAGCGCACGAAGCTCTTGTTGGGACGCTTGCGGGCAGCGCGCTCGATGAGATCAGCTGCGGTGCGCCGGCTTCCGGGGCCGGCCAGCGCGATACCGGGCATCCAGCGGAGGCTGCGGCCCAGGATGCGGAGTCGCTTGCTGAACAGGGACGTCGACATCGTTCTCTTCCTTCCTACGAGCGATCCAACCGCGCGGCTTCGTGCGTGGCGGCCTTGCGCAGCTCCTCGAAGGAGGCTGCGATCATGTCTGCGAGGCGCGGCAGGTCGGGCACGGCCGTGGGGCACGCGTAGAGGCCGAAGTTGAGCTTCCCGTCGTAGCTCCACACCGTGACGTTGAGGCTGGCGACGAACTTGACGTGGCCGACCGAGATGAGGTTCTCCACGGGGCCACCGGGGGCGTAGAGCGTTCCGGCGGGACCGGCCACGCTGGTCACGCTGATGCCGCCCGGAAACTCGGGGCGCATGCGCACGAAGGCGCGGGCCAGCCGGCCGACTCCCTTGGCGGCGTAGGGGGGGAGCCAGCGCAGCCAGTCCTCGAGGTTTGCGCCGCGGCGGCGCTGGAGGTCTTCTTTGGCTTCCCGCACGATCTCCGAAACGGCGCGCAGGCGCACGACGGGATCGGCGATGTGCGTGGGCAGCGAGATCGGGCGCGAGGTGATGCGGTTGCCCCACTCGCTGCGCTCGTCGTCGGTGCGGATGCTCGCGGGCATGTGCGCCAGCGTGGGCAGGCCCGGAAGTTCACAGCGGCGCTCCAGGTAGCGACGCACGCCGCCCGCGGTGCTGGCGAGCACGACGTCGCTGATGGTGCAACCGAGGTCGCGACGCACGTCCCGGGCAGCGTCGAGGGAGACGGTGGCGAAGTGAAAGCTGCGCTTCTCGCTGGGACGTCCGGCGAAAGGCGTGATGGGGCTCGCCAGCATGGAGATGCGGCGACCGTGGTAGAGGCGAGCGATGGGGTTGTGGCGAAGCGCGCGCCGGACGCGCCGGGTGGTGCGGCCGAGCCGGGGGATCTCGCCCGTGGCGGCACGCATGCGGTCGCGGGCGGCGTCCTTGAGCAGGGTCCAGCGCGAGGGCGGGGCGTCGCCCTCCCCAGCCCACGGCTGCGCGTCGGCGTCGGGCGGAGTGACCCCGTCGAACGGTGCGTCGGCGTAGAGCGCCTCCATGAGGCGCTTGCTCGCAGATCCGTCCGCCAGGGCGTGGCTCATCTTGAGCACGGCCACGACCTTGTCGCCTTCGTAGCCCTCGAGCATCCACAACTCCCAGAGCGGGCGCTCCGGGTCGAGCGGGACGCTGGCGATGTTCGAGATCTCCTCGCAGAGCTCCGCGCGGCCGGCAGGCTCGGGGACTGCGCGCCGGCGCACGTGGTGGGCGAGATCGAGGTCGCGGTCTTCCACCCAGACGGGGTGGTAGAGGTCGAACGGGACGCGCACGGCGCGCCAGCGCAGCGGCGGAAGGTGCGGAAGGCGCGAGCGGAGAAAGGTGCGGGCGCGCTCCAGGCTGTGGGCCGCGCTGGCTTCGGGGCTCCAGATCGAGACCTTCAGCGTGTGCTGGGGCTCTTCAGGCCGTTCGTCGTAGACGAAGGCGGCGTCGTAGCCTGTCATGCGGTGCATGGGGGGTCTCGCGTTCTCGGTCGCCTGCGGCGCGACGGATAATATTTGTTATCCTGGATAGTATCCAAATGCGTTCTAAAGTCAACCCGTGGATAGCAACTTGACCAATGATGATTTTCCTGCGAAAATCACGCTGAACTGCCCGGGAGGCACTCTCGTGGCCCGAAGGCCCGCCCCGAAGACCCCCAAGACCCGTCTCGAGGAGGCGCGAGCGCGCATGTACCGGGATCTGGTCCTGGAGTCGGCCGAGCACGTCTTCGCCCGAAAGGGGTTCGACGACGCCACCATGCAGGAGATCTCGGCCGAGGCCGGGATCTCGCTGAAGACGCTCTACGCCACCGTGCCGGGAAAGAACGAGCTCTACGAGGCAGTGGTCGAGGCGCGGGGCGCCGATTTCCTGCGCGAGACAGCCGAGGCGATGGAGCCGGATGCCGGTGCGTTGGAGGCGCTGACAGCCGCCGTGCGTGCATACGTGAGCTTCCTGGTGCGTCACGAAAACTTCCTGCGCATCCACCTCCGGCAGGGGCGCGCGTGGGGCCTTCCGGGAATGGAGGGGCCGGGCGGGGTGCAGCGCGACCAGGGCGAGTCGCTCTTCCAGGCCGTGGTGCAGCGCGGGATCGACGAGGGCGTCTTCCACGACGAGGACCCGCAGACGTTGGCGCGCACCGGGATGGCGGTGATGCAGGCGCATCTGGCTCGGGTCGCCGAAGGGATTCACGGCGGCGACATCGAGGCGGTGGCGGACGGGATTCTGCGGAGTCTGCTCCGCCTCCTGTGTCCGCCCAAGGTTCTCGAGGGAAAGCGCCTGCCGGGAGCGGCATAGGAACCCGTGCGCCCCCGGCAGGTCTTTCGCGGAGGCACGTTCTAGCCCGCGTGCGCCTTCGCTTCCCCGGCTGCGCGCTTCGCCGAACGCGGACGGCGAGCCTTGCTCCCGACCTTTCGGACTGAAGTGCGCTCACCAGACCCACCCTCGAGGAGGTCCGCGGTGAACTCGGTAACCTCGTGGTTCACCCGCCGCACGGCGCGGTAGATCGCCGTCAGTGCCTCGTCCTGGGCATGGCGGACATCGGCCATCGTCTTGGGAAGGACGTCGAGGCGCTCGAGCACGTCGAGCGGGGCGTCGGCGATGGTCTTGTGGATCTCCTCCACCGCGCTGGCGCCATCGTCGATGGCGCCCCGAACCGTTCTGGCGAGCTTGCGCACCTCGCCGTTCTTCTTGGCGGGCCCGGACTTCCGAGCGGAGGTTCGAGACTTGGTGTTCGCGTTGTTGGGCATGGTGTCGCCTCCAGTTCGCTGCTGCGCTCCCCGCCTTGATGCACTGCATCAATCGTGCCGCACCGCGGCGCACCAGAACGCGCGAGAGAAGGAGGCGCGGGGCAACTCGCCACGGCCGCGAGGCGGAGAGCCTCGGGCCCACGGGGCGAGGTGCGCAGGCCGTTGGCCGTTCTCAGCCTAGCCCGCGTTGATAGGATGCGATGTCGAAGTAGTCGCGCCAGACCTTGATCTTGCCGGCCTCCAGTTCGAATACCCCTACGCACGGAAGGTCGACAGACTTGTCGCCGGCGCGTGTCCGGTCGAGGCGCTCCGCGATGACCACGTTGCCGGAGGACACGATGTTGAGGAGATCCCAGGTGGTCTCGCTCCATGAGGCGATGAAGCCGCGAATGAGCTCCTCCACGTTGGCGCGCCCCGACACCGGGCCGGCTGGCATGTTGTGATACACGCCGTCGTCGGCGAAGTACCCGGCGAGTTCTTCAGGATCGAGGCGCGACCACGCCTGGATGAACTCCCGGATGGTTCGCTCGTTCTCTTCCATTTCTCCCCCAGCCCCCAGACGGAAGCGTGCCTCGTCATAGGTTAGGCCCCACAGGTTGTCACGGCCCGGGGTCCGAGGGCCGACTCAGACCGGAACGTCGAACTCCAGATGGATGTCTTCGGGCTCGAGCTTGAACAGGGCGGCGTCGACATCGTCCGTCACGCGACATCCGCGGCGGAGATAGAATCTCACTGTGTTCTCCGATGGCGTGGCGGAGATGTACAGTCGACGGCCGCCGAGTTCTCTGGCCTTTGCCACCGCCTTCTCGAAAAGCGTGCGCCCCAAGCCCGCTTCGCGGTGTCGTCGGCTTACATGAAGGAACTTGAGTTGGAGCTGGTCCTTCTCTCGCCCTATGAAGCGACTCTCGAGCACCGTCGCGCCAATCAGCGTCTCGCCATCGAACGCTCCGTAGAACGTGCCGCCGTGATCGAAGCAGTCGAGCAGAATCGGACCGTAGCGTTCTGGCTCGCCCGGTGGCCAGCCCTGCACGTCGTGGCGTTCAGGCTTGAGGACAAGCTCACCATCCTCGCGGTAGTAGACTCTGTCGACTACCTCCGCGCGGTCTATCGACCAGATGTCGCGGATATCCTGCCGCTCGAGCTCCCCGATTTTCACGTCGAGTCCTCGGCTCCCTCGCCGCGCCGTCGACTCTTGGCGCTGGATGAGGCCATCGACACCACCCGCGACATCCCGTCTAAACGCACCATCTGTCGTGTACAGATATCCGATACCGCCACGTTCCGCCCAGGCGTCCAGGTTGGATTGCTTGTTGTCGATCAACAACGCTCGTGAAGGATCACACTCGAGGTTCATCCGCTCGAGAGCTCGGCGACAGAGTTCTCCCTTGTCGATCGTCCGTTCTTCTCCCGAAACGACGATTGCGTCGGTGATTTCTTCGAAAGCGAAACCGGCCACCACTACCTCGGAGAAGAGGGCCGGATTGACGGTCACGATGGCCTGCGGCAGGTGGCGAGAGCGAAAGAATGCGTAGGTGAACGGAAAGAACTTGAAGAGATCGGTCCGCGTCAGATGCGCGAGGATCTCCACCTCGGTGAGTGGCATGCGCCTGGCCAACTCGGCCACGAAGCCGCGCGTGTCGAGGTCGCCCAGGCTCCAGGCGGCCCCGAGCCCGTCGTCGAACGAGCGGTAGACCTCCATCCACTCGGGGCTCACGCGCCAGAGCGAGACCTCATCGCAGCGCGTGTCGCCGAAGTCCCAGAGCAGGCATTGAACGTGCATCGCTGACGCCCTCGCGCGATCGCGATTCCCTCAGTCAAACACCGGTCGAAAGAAGCTGCGTTCGAAACTGACGATGCAGCCCGTTTCCTCTTTGTATCTGATGGCAGCTTGGCACTCCGAGTCTTCGAATGACTTCGATCGGTAGTCTTCGTAGAGTGCGAGGCTTGGAAAGGTGAACAACGCGAGTGCGACGTTGCTCGAAGCTTCGGATGGCAGAAAGTACCCGTGATGCTGGCCACCGAACCGCTCGATGAGAGGAATCCACAGCCTGGCGTAGTGCTCGAATTCATCGATCTTGGCGGGATCGATCACATATCTCAGGTAACACGTAACCATTGGCTTCTCCGCGGCGCAGCGGAATGGGCGCTCAGCTGTTGTTCACCAACCACCCAGGACGGCCTGGTCGTAGAAGGTGAGAGCGATGCTCCACAGCAACAGCGTGATTGCCAACCCCATGTGAACTCCTCGGCGTGTGGTGGTCAGCCCAATGATTCCGGCCGCGGTGGTGGCCGCCTGGTAGGTGAGGTTGGGCAATCGGAAACCCCACTCCACGCTCTTCATGAACGAGTCCGCTACATCGATGGCACTCAGCAGCAGGAGCCCGCCGTAGAACCAAGGCCGAATCGAGAGGAAGTACTCCCAGGAGTCAGCGACGCCCGAGAGCCGATGCGGCACGAGGATCACCGCCATCGAGAACAGCGAGACCGCATACAGAACGAGGAACAGGAAGAGGCCCAGGCCGAACTCTGGAGCGAGCTCATTCCACTTGAACTCCCACCACCAGAAGAACACCAGCCAGAAGAAGATAAACGCAACCCACGCGAGATAGGTGATCTCCAGGCGGACAGGTGGCCCAGCGCCGCGAAGCCGGTGTACCGCGCTGCCTAGACCCGCGAGGATGTGGGTGATTGCGAGACCGACGATGATCGAGATCAACACCATCGCGTACTCGAACGCGCTCATGCTCCGAGCCTACCACGGCCCGACACGCCCAGGCGTGACCCGGTCAGCTGCAAGCGCTCGTTGGGCAGCAGGTGCTAGCTGAGCCACGCCGCGCGGAGTGCGTCAGGTCCTCCGTACTCGACGGCATCGCCGTGCCCCGGCAGGACGCGCTCGAAGTCCCAGCGCAGCACTTGCTCGAGCGAGCTCGTGAGGGCCGCACGGTCCGACACCGCGAGCCGGCGAATCATGCGGCTCGGCCCGAAGCGTTGCCACATTCCGTTCGCTCGAAAGAACAGGCGAGCGACGCTGGATGACGAGCGCCGGATGTTGAAGCACAAGTCGGTGAGCACCAGGGTCCGCGACGGCCGATGAAAGAGAACCACCTCGTGCAATCGAAAGCCGAGCACGAGATGGCTCGCGACCTGGTCCTTCCACGCGGCGGGCGGCTGATCAGCGAGCGAACCGTGGAAGTTGAGCGACTTCCGGCCCGACGGAGCACCAGGTGCGGCCAGGAGCTGAGCACCGGGGAAGCTCTCGGAGGCTCGAGCCGCAAACTTCCCGTGCGCCTGAGGAACTACGATGAAGCCAACCGGGCCCAGGGTCCGCAGCTCCTCCTCGAGTGCGGGAGAGATCGGGGTAGGAGAATGGAGAACGAGCTGACCGTCAGCGAGTCGGAGTACCGTCATTCGAACGGGGATCCGGATCAGGCCGGCCTGCCAACCGAACTCGTGCTCAGTGCTCCAGAGATCCGTGTCGTGCTGGATCAACGACAGTTGTGCCATGTCAGCTGCAGCGCCTTGTCAGGCGGCGAGCTACCAACCGAGTGCTTCGTCGAACCGGCACTGGCCTTCGGTCGGCCGAAGTGGAGCCAGCCGGACCTCCCGCCAAGAATCCGCCGGTACTTCGGGCAGGGTGACGCCGCTCCACTCTTGCATGGATGTACCAGGAGCGGTGGTTACCTGGAGGCGCTGGACGCGCGAGATCGGGATGGTCTTCGCCAACCGGCGGGGTTCGTCTGGCGACGAGCGCGGTTCGAACGTCAGGAGTATGTAGCAGGGGGGCACTGTGCGGAGCTGGTTGAAGAAGCCGCGATGCCATCCTGGGCTGAGTTCCTCGGCTTGGAAACGCGCACCAGCGCCAATCGGAGGCGCGTTCATCGTGGACACCGAAGAAGTCGCAAGGGTCGCTACGAAAAACGCGACGTGAGCTGCTCTACTCAACGGCATCGTGGGCTTTGGGAAGCGTAGCGCCGAGGCGACGTAGCTCGCGACGGCGTGCAGGGGATCAGGGGTGGGCCCTCCTGGATTCGAACCAGGGACCTGACCGGTTATGAGCCGGGCGCTCTGACCGCTGAGCTAAGGGCCCGCAGGGGGAGGATAACCTAGGAAGCGGGCGGACTTGCAGCCCGTCCGCGCGGACGAAGAGCCCCCTCGCCGCGGCCACCAGTCTGCCAATAGTCTGCCAACCATGTGGGCCGCAGGGGCGAGTACCGCATCGAGCCTCCTCGCCCGATGATTCAAGCGGCCTCGCAGCGACCACCTGAAGGGTGGCCTGCGCTCGAACGCGCGCGCTCCTACCGTTTGTCGATCGAGATGGCGAAGGCCCGGGTCAGGGTCACGGTGACCTGCTCCCCGGTCTTCACCTTCTCGAGGGCGATCCCCGGGTCCACCTTGAGCGTGCGCTCGCCGCCGCCGGGGACGTCGAGCGTCACGCTGCGTGCCTTCAGGTCGACCGCCTTGACCACGGCGCGCAGCTCGATCTGCTCCGCTATCGCGGCGCCCGGCGTCCCCCCCGGAGGCGCGGCGGACACGGCGACGGTCTCGGTGACGCCCGGCGCGGCGCCGGCCACGGGAGCGATCGCCAGGGCGACGGACTCGACGTAGGTCGCGGCCACCGGGTCGCCCACCTTGATCTGATCAAAGTTGGGTGCGTTGGCGGGTGCCACGATCTCGACCTGTGCGCCCCGCTCGCCCTGAACAACGACGGTCCGGGCCGCCTTGTCGATCGAGATCACCTTTCCCTTCAGGTCGATCTTCTCGGCGATCATCGCCGCACCTTCGGCGGCCTTCTCGTGGTGCTCAGCCGGCGCGGTGCCGGGCAGCAGCAGGACCGCCGCGAACAGCAGGCCGAGGCGGACGCGTCGAGAGGGTCGAAGCATCATGGGGGAGTCCTCCAAGTTGGCGCTCACTGCTCCAGTGCAGGCTGCAGCGGCTTGGTATCATAGTAGGGCGTGATCTGATCGGGCACACCGCGCGCAGCGGCGATTTTCTCGTTCAGCTGGGTCGTGCGGAAGGTTCGGCGGGCCATCTCGCGTGCATCGCGCGTCAGCATCATCATATGCTCCACGCTGGGCAGGGTCTCGTCCAAACTCAGCCAACCAACCTGAGCAGATTGTGAGCCGGCTGCTCTAACCACTGAGCTAAGGGCCCGTGGTTGGATTATCGGACAGAACTAAGTGCTTGTGCCACCCGAGGAACTCGTCGCCGCACGATTCGGCTGCCAGCAGTCCCAGCGGGCGTCAGCGTCGCCGGACGGTGGTTCCCCCAGTGACTCCCCGGAGACCCCGACCCTAGTCCCGAGCCGGCATGGTGTAAGGTGGCGTTCTGTGACCTGCCCTGGGTGCCAGCAAGAGACCCGCGACGGCGCCGCCTTCTGCGGCAGTTGTGGGCACCCGCTTGAGCGGGCCTGTCCGGGCTGCGGGCGGGCCAACCCCGCCAGGAACGCCTTCTGCGAGGACTGCGGCGCGCCGCTCGCGCTGGAGGATTCCGCCGCGCCGGCGCCCTCCCGCCCGCCCGAGCGCGTCTATACCCCGAAGCACCTGGCCGACAAGATCCTGCAGTCGAAGTCGGCGCTCGAGGGGGAGCGCAAGCAAGTGACCGTCCTGTTCGCCGACGTGAAGGGCTCGATGGCGCTGTCGGAGGAGATCGACGCGGAGAGCTGGCACGGGGTTCTCGACGGCTTCTTCGCGGTGCTGGCCGAGGGCGTGCACCGCTTCGAGGGCACGATCAACCAGTACACCGGTGACGGGATCATGGCGCTGTTCGGCGCACCGATCGCGCACGAGGACCACGCGCAGCGCACCTGCTACGCGGCGCTGCAGCTGCAGGAGGAGCTGGCGCGCTATGCCCGAGAGGTGAAGCGCGAGCACGGGCTCGGCTTCTCGGTGCGCATGGGCATCCACTCGGGCGAAGTGGTGGTGGGCAAGATCGGCGACGACCTGCGCATGGACTACACCGCGCAGGGGCACACCGTGGGCCTCGCCGCGCGCATGCAGGAGCTGGCCTCGCCCGATACCGCCTACCTGACGAGAGCCACCGCCGAGCTGGTCTCGGGCTACTTCGAGCTCGACGACCTCGGTGAGTTCGATGTGAAGGGCGTCGCGGACCCGGTGCAGGTCTTCCAGCTCGGGGGGATCGGCGCCGTGCGCACGCGCTTCGACGCCTCCCGTGCGCGGGGGCTCACCCGCTTCGTCGGGCGCGACGACGACATGCAGACGCTCGAGGCGGCTCTGGCGCGCGCCCGCGAGGGGAACGGCCAGGTGGTGGGCCTCGTGGCCGATGCGGGCGTGGGCAAGAGCCGGCTCTGCTTCGAGTTCCTCGAGCGCTGCCGGGCGGAGGGACTGCGGGTCTTCCAGGGCGGCGGCGTGGCGCACGGCAAGAACATCCCGCTGCTCCCGATCCTGCAGGTGTTCCGCGAGTACTACGGGATCGAGGCGCAGGACACCGACCAGCAGGTGCGCGAGAAGATCGCGGGGCGCATGCTGCTCTTCGACGAGGAGTATCGCGAGGTACTCCCGATCCTGTTCGAGTTCTTCGGCGCGCCCGACCCGGACAACCCGGCGCCGCGCATGGACCCCGAGGCCCGCCAGCGCCAGCTCTTCGGCGTGCTGCGCCGGACGGCTCAGCGGGACACCACGCGCGGCTCGATCGTGACGCTGATCGAGGACCTGCACTGGATCGACGGCGCCAGCGAAGCCTGGCTCGAGCAGTGGGTCGATGCCATCGCGGGCACCCAGAACCTGCTCGTCGTCAACTTCCGCCCCGAGTATCGCGCCGAGTGGACGCAGAAGTCCTGGTACCACCAGATCCCGCTCGCGCCGCTCGGACCCGAGGCGATCCGCGAGCTGCTCGACGACCTGCTCGGGGCGGACCCGAGCCTGGAGGGCCTGGCGGAGTCGATCCACGACCGCACGGCGGGCAACCCCTTCTTCACCGAAGAGGTGGTGCAGTCGCTCGTCGAGTCGGGTCATCTCGAGGGGACGAAGGGGCGCTACCGGCTTGTGACGCCGATCGAGCGGCTCGAGGTTCCGTCGCGCGTGCAGCCGGTTCTGGCCGCGCGCATCGATCGCTTGCCCGAGCGCGAGAAGCAGGTGCTGCAGACGGCGGCCGTGATCGGCCAGGAGTTCGCCGAGCCCCTGCTCGAGCAGGTCGCGGAGCTTCCGAAGAACGACCTCGACGAGGCGCTTCGCGCGCTCAAGGCGGCGGAGTTCATCTACGAGGAGTCGCTCTTCCCGGTGGCGGAGTACGCCTTCAAGCACCCGCTGACGCAGGCGGTGGCGCTCGACTCGCAGCTCCGCGAGCGCCGCCGGCGCGTGCACCGCGCGGTCGCCAGCACCATCGAGGCGCTCGACGCCGACCGGCTCGACGAGCGGGCCGCCCTGCTCGCCCACCACTGGGAGGAGGCGGGGCAGTCGCTGACCGCCGCGCGCTGGCACCGCCGCGCCGCCGAGTGGAGCGGAAAGAACGACCTCGCCGAGGCCTCCCGCCACTGGCGCCGGGTGCTGGAGCTGGCCCGAGAGAGCCCCGACTCCGAGGAGGCCGCGCAGCTCGGGGCCGTCGCCTGCCACGAGATCCTGCTCGGGGCGATGCGGCTCGGGGTGTCGAGAGAGGAGCAGGACAGCCTGTTCGAGGAGGGAAAGCGCCTGGCCGAGGTGGCCCGCGACGTGAATGCGCAGGGGATCCTCGAGACCGCCTTCTCCATCCTCGAGAACGTGTCCCTGAACATGGCGAGCTGCATCGAGCACGCCCGCGAGGGGGAGCGCCTGCTGCTCCAGAACGAGCGTGAGGAGTTCCGTGTCCTGGCGCCGTGGACGCTCATCTGGCCGCGAATGGAGCTGGGCGAGCTGGAGGAGGCGCGCAAGCTGGCCGTGCAGCTGGAAGAGGCGACGCGCGCGCATCCAGACTGGGGCTTCGACCTCTACAACGTCTGCGCCTACGGGTGGAGCGTCTGGGTCCAGTACCACCCCGAGGTTCTCATGGGCGACGTCGGGCGGGCGCGCGAGTTCAGCGAGCGGGGGATCGAGCTGGCACGTCTGCACCGGGATCCCGAGCTGGAGGGCTGGGCGCTCTGCAACCAGGCGGAGCTCGCCCGGGTCGGAGGAGACGCGGCGGCCTTCCTCGGCTCCTGCCGCCGGAGCATCGAGATCGCGGAGAATATGGGCAGCGTCAACTCGCAGGTATACGCCTACGCCCGTCTCGGCGCCGTCCTAACTTGGGTGGGTGAGCTCGACGAGGCGATCCAGGTTCTCGAACACGCGCTCGGGCTCGCGCGCGAGCGGCGAGCCGCCCTCGACCAGTCGGCGCGCTGCCTCCTGGACCTGGCGGAGGCGGTGATGCGTGCCGGAGACCTGGCGCGAGCGCGCGCGCTGGCCGAGGAGGCGATCGAGGTCGCGAGCGGCGCGGGCTTCCGCATCGACCTGGTGCTGGCCCAGTGCGTCCTCGCCCGGGTCCTGCTGCGGCAGGAGGGAGCGCGCGCGGCAGCCGAGATCGAGCGGGCGCTCGACGAAGCCGATCGGCTCGTGCAGGACACGGGCGCGCGAAACCTCGGCGGCCTCCTCCTGCTCGAGCGCGCCGAGCTGGCGCGGGCGCAGGGAGACGCCGCTGCACGAGAGCGCCACCTGCGCGCCGCGCGCGCTCTCTTCGAGGCGATGTCGGCGCCGGCCCGCGTCGCCGAGATCGACGCCCTGCTCATCGGCTAGCTCGTCGCGTTG
>CAXMOD010000120.1:0-18694 GCA_964194905.1 uncultured Desulfobacterales bacterium
ACGGCAAGCGGGAAGAGCGCCTCGTACAAGGTGTCCAGCCCCGTCTCTCCTCGGGTTTGGCCTATGCTAGCCTGCTCCGTCGCATCTCAGGAGGGATTCGTGACGCGCCGACTCCCCGTTCTTCTCGGACTCACGCTATTCGCACTCGCCGCACTCGCCGCACTCGCCGGCCCGGCCGCTGCCGATGGGCACATCCCGACGGTGCAGGCGGAGCTGGGGGCCTTCTACGAGCGCGTCGGCGCGATCGTGGAGGACGACGACGCCACGCCGGCACAGACCCGGGCGCTGGTCGCTCGAGAGCTGGATCGCCGACTCGACTACGGCTACCTCGCCGCCGCGGCGCTGGGCAGCCGGATCGAGAGCTTCTCACGCGAGCAGTTCGCCGGATTCGCCCACGCCTACGCCCAGTTCCTGCAGGACTTCTTCGTCGGCCTCATCGCCTCGTCGGATGGGGTGGAGCTGAAGATCCTGGATACGCGCGAGGACGCCGAAGGACGCGTCATCGTGAAAGCCAGGTCGAAGCCCCGCAAGGGCATCATCCCCGGCTCGCTGCGCGTGCCGCGCTCTCCCTCCAGCGGCGACAGCGTGAGCTACGCCTTCCGCAAGTCGAGGGGCGGCTGGCGCATCGCCGGCGTCTCCTTCGGCGGTGTCGACGTCTCGACCACCTTCCGCGGCCAGTTCGAGGCGTTCCTGGCCAAGAACGACCCCGGCGCGCTCACCGCCGAGCTGCGCCGCCGCAACGCGGAGTACGAGGGCACCAACCCGTTCGCAGACGCTGACTAGACCAGCATCTTGCGCGCGGTGTCGGCGATCTTGTCGGGGTCGATCTCGGCCTGATCGTCCTCGGACTCCGGCAGCTGGGGCACCGCGCGTCCTCGCTGCACCGCCGGGCGCTCGCCCACGACCTCGATCCAGCGCTCGAGGTTGGCGAGGCCCTCGGTCTCGACTCCGGCCCAGCCCGCGATCGACACCCAGGGCCAGGTGCCGACGTATCAAGGGGGGCCCTCCGGATGCGGTTGAGATCAGTGCCGGGCTTGGACGCCGCGCGGCGGCTCGAGGATACACGCTAGCCTCGGTGCCCATGACACGACCCCTCCTGCTGCTCGCGTTGGCGTCCCTGACTCTGGCCTGTGCCTCACCGGTGGGCGTGACGCGGGTCAGCGAGGAGTCGGTCCACCGCGCGCTCACCGCGAACGTGTTGTCGACCGGCGAGCCGAGCCCCTTCTCGATGGCGATCCTGGCCCGGCTCGGGCTGCGAGAGCGCTTCGAGAGCGAGCCCGAAGCCGTGCTGGGCGAGCTGCACGTGCGGCCGGGTGGCGCCTACGAGCCCGGCCGCCGTTTCCTGCTGTCCGAGCTGTCCCTCTATCACGCCACCCAGAGCGGCAAGCGCGAGTGGTATCTGGCCGCGGCGCTCTACGCGTGGGCGTTCCTCTTTCCGGAGGGCGGTGCGGGGCCGGACGCCTTCGATCCGCGCCAGCGCGTGGCGGCGGACATCTACAACCAGGGCGTCACCGAGGGGCTGCGCGTGGGCGATTACGTGGAGCTGCGCGGCGGGCGGCGGGCGCTCCCCTTCGGCACGCTCGACATCCTGACCGACCCGGCCCAGTTCCGCTGGGGCCGCCACCAGCTGGTTCGCTTCTCGTCAGTGGCCGAGCTCGAGGTGCGCGGCCTCCGGAATCGCTACCGCCGCGCCGGAATCGGCGCGCCGCTCGCCGCGTCGACCGAGTCAGCCTACCCGGAGTTCGAGCGGGTGGCGTGGCTGCGCATTCCGGTCGCGCTGAAGGTCCCCGTCACGGCGCTGCTGCGTTTCGAGTACAGCGAGCAAAGCGCAAAGGCCGGCGAGTTCCGCGGGCGCCTCGAGATCTTCGCCGAAGACATCGCCAACTCGGTCGAGATCACGGGGCGTACCGTACCCCTCGAGTACGAGCCCAGCGCAGCCCTCGCCTACACCCTGGACCGCTCAGACGTCTGGAAGGCAGAGCTGCGCGGCTACCGGAGCGGCTCGTACCAATCGCACCGGATGGGCCTCTGGGCCATGCACCCGTACCGCGAGGGGCGCACCCCGGTGGTGTGGGTCCACGGCACGGCATCCAGCCCGGGACGCTGGGCCGAGATGCTGAACGAGTTCCAGGCCGACCCGGTGCTGGGCGATCGCTACCAGCACTGGCTCTTCTTCTACAACACCGGGAACCCGATTCTGTATTCCGCCGCGCAGCTTCGCGACTTCTTGCGCGGCGCGATCCGGGATCTCGACCCGAACGGCGAGGACCCCGCCCTGCGCCGCATGCTCGTGGTCGGCCACAGCCAGGGCGGAATCCTCACGCGCCTCACCGCGGTGGAGAGCGGCAACCTCTTCTGGGACGCCGCCGGCGGCGGCCTTCCCTTCGAAGACCTGGACGTGACCCCACAGACCCGCGACCTGCTCTCCCACGCCCTCTTCTTCTCGCCGGTGAAGGAGGTGACGCGCGTCGTCTTCATCGCCACGCCCCACGGCGGGAGCTTCCTGGCCAACTGGCGCCTCGGCACGTTCGCGTCCAAGCTCGTGAGCTTTTCCGGCGAGCTCGTCCGCGCCGGCGCGGAGCTCCTCTCGGCCAATCCGGAGGCCATGGCCGCTCGCCGCCTGAGTCGCGTGCCCTCGAGCGTGGACAACATGAAGCCGGATTCGGCCTTCACGCGGGCGTTGCAGCAGACCGTGCTCGCGCCGGGCGTCCGTGCCCACTCCATCGTCGCCGTGAAGGGCGATGGGCCTTTTCGGAGCGGCAACGACGGCGTCGTGGAGTACGAGAGCGCCCACATCGACGGAGTCGAATCGGAGGTGGTGGTGCGGTCGAGTCACTCCACCCAGGCCAATCCCACGACGGTGGAGGAAATGCGCCGCATCTTGACTCTGCACCTGGAGCAGCCTTGAGCCGCGTTCTGGCCGGGCTGTTGGGGCTGGTCCTCGCGCTTCCCGCCGCGGCGGCGCAGTCGCCCCTTCCCTTTTCCGAATTCATGCGCCGCCTCGCCCAAGATGAGGCGTTCGTGGAGGCGGTGATCGACAAGCTGGGAGCGAGCCCAGCCTCCTCGGCGATGCTCGGGCCGCTCGAGGCCGACCGCCTGCGCGAGCTCATTCGCGCCCGCGACTTCGCGCGGCTCGACCGCTTTCCGACCATGACCGTGGACGGCATCGGCCGCTCGCTGCGCCTGGCGGCGCGGGCGCGCGGCGACGAGGCGACCGCTCCGCCGCCGGACCACCGCCTGGACGCGGACCTGACCGAGGGGCTGGGCATTCCAAGCGATGCTGCGCCGCCCGATCCCGCGGCGTACCTCAAGGACGTGGGCCACGGCGTCCTGTGGGGAGACGCGCTCGACCCCGAGGCCGCGGCGCGCCAGCCCGATGGGGCGCGACTGGCTGAGGTAGTGAACCGCCTGGCACGCAACCCGCCTCGAGGAGAGACCGGCCCGCGCTACCGCGTTCGCCTGCACGACGAGACAGTGGAGACGCCCGAAGCGCTGGCCAGCGCACTGCAGCGTTCAGGCCACAGCGTCGTCGTTCGCGACGCGCGCTACTTCGCCAATTTCGGCGACCTCATTCTCGAGGGCCGCGAGGTGCTGACTCCGTTCTGGATGGATACGGGCATCCCCGTGCCCGGGACGGATCGCACCCTGCGCGTGCCGGCAGCCCACTCCCAGCACGAGGTCGTGGTGCGCGGCCCGCTCGTGAACACCGAGGTGGCCTTCTTCTTCGGCATCGACGGCGAGGCCGTCTTTCGCACCTTCGAGACGCGCGATCAGCGCTGGGTGCTGGGCCGAGCGGCCGCCCTCTACGAGGGCGACGACGCCGTGGAGGCCGTGCGCATCCTGGGAGTGGTCATCCGCGACTTCGCGCGCACGCGGCTCGCGCACCCGGAGCTTCCGTTCGGCGGCTACTTCGCCCTCGGCGTGTGCAACGACGCCAACGCGATGGTGGAGCTGCACATGCGCGGCGCCACCTCCCTCTACCCGCTGACGGCGGACGCCTCCCTCTTCACGGCGGGTGGCGAGGTCGCCGCGCTGGCGGCCGCGCTGCCCATCGACCGCGGCGCCGCGAAGCGCGAGCGCGTGGAGCGCGTCCTGGGCTCGCTTCCCACCGACGACCTCGAGGCCCTGCCGTTCCCCGCGCTGCGTGCGGACCTCGCGGCGGTGGAGGCGGCCGCTCGCCGCTCCGCCGAGGCCTGGTGGTCCGACGAACGCCGCGTCCCCTGGCTGGCCCTCGGCCTGGTGGCGGCCCTCGTGGTGTGGCGGGTGCGCAGGACGCGGCGTCCCACCCCTCCTGCTTGAGCCCGGCGACGAGATCTGGCACAACAGAATGGCGGAGACCGGAGGAGCCCCCCATGGACTTCAACGACACGCCTGAAGAGGCCGCCTTTCGCCGAGAGGCTTGCAGCTGGCTCCAAGCCAACGCCGAGCGCGAGCTCCGGCCGGGCGAGAGCAAACCGCTTCCCGAAGCGCGCGACCCGGAGGTGGTGGAGGCTGCCCGGGCCTGGCAGGCGAAGAAGGCCGACGGCGGATGGGCCTGCATCACCTGGCCCGCCGAGTACGGCGGCCGCGCGGCTACGCCCATCCAGAGTGTCATCTGGAACCAGGAGGAGGCGCGCTACATGACGCCTCCGAACATCTTCACGATCGGTCAGGGCATGCTCGGTCCCACGCTGATGAGCCATGGGACGGAGGCACAGAAGGGCCGCTACCTGCGGCCGATGCTGCGCGGCGAAGAGATCTGGTGCCAGCTGTTCAGCGAGCCCAACGCCGGGTCCGACCTGGCGGGCCTGCGCATGACGGCTAGCCGTGTTGAAGGAGGTGGGGAAGGCGACGCGTGGCTGCTGAATGGGCAGAAGATCTGGACCTCCGGCGCGCACTATTGCAAGTGGGGGATGATCGTCACGCGCACGGACCCCAACTCCGCCAAGCACGCCGGCATCACCTACTTCATCGTCGACATGGAGAGCCCGGGTATCGAGATCCGCGCCATCCGCCAGATGAACGGAGCGGCCGCATTCAACGAAGTGTTCTTCAGCGACGTGCGCGTGCCCGACGAGAACCGCGTGGGCGCGGTCAACGACGGCTGGCGAGGCGCCATCACCACGCTGATGAACGAGCGAGCGGCTCTGGGCGGGGGCGCCGCGGGCGGCCCCGGCTTCCGCGACCTGATCCGTCTGGCACGCGACACCCAGATCGACGGGCGCCCTGCCATCGAGGACCCGGAGGTGCGCGAGAAGCTCGCCTCGTTCTACGTGCGCCAGAAGGGCGTCGAGTACACGCGCTACCGCTCGCTCACCGCGCTCTCGCGCGGCACCACACCGGGTCCCGAGAACTCCCTCGGCAAGCTGATCGGCGCGCGCACGCGCCAGGAGATGGGGAGCTTTGCGATCGAGCTCCAGGGCCTCCAGGGTCTGGCGAAGGGGCCGTGGCGCAAGAGCTACCTGGGCGCGCCGGGCGGCCGCCTCGCGGGCGGCACCGACGAGATCCTGCGCAACATCATCGCCGAGCGAATCCTGCGCCTGCCCCCGGAGCAGCGCCTCGACAAGGACGTCGCATTCAAGGATATCCCCACCGGGAGCCAGAAATAGGGAAGCGGCTCAAGACCCGATCTACGCCCTTCTCGGAGCGGGATTTGCGCGCCGCCTCGATCACGCCGCGCGCGTGCGGCGAAGCGAGGCCGCCGAGCGGGTAGCGCTCGAGATCGACGAGGCTGGCAGGATCAGGGGGACTCATCCGGAACTCCGCCTGCAGAGTCTGCCCAGCCCGGAGCGCCGTCCCTAGGAGCCGGTCGCCTCCTCCACGCGCTTCATGAAGTCGCGCAGGGCGGGTACCACCAGCGGCTCGGCGTCGGGCGTGGGCCCGGAGAGCAGCGTATTGAGCTGGCCGTGCAATGCGAAGTCGGCCGCGCCCGGCTGCGTGCCGTGGTAGAAGGCGCGGCCGCCCAGGCTCGTGCCGAGATCGTCGAGCAGGACGCCGAGCTCGTGCAGCGCCTCGTCGTAGGGCAGGCGCCCCAGCCCCTGGGCGTGGCACATGCCCTTCAGCTGGCGGCCGACCATGAAGCCCGCAAGCGGCCGCAGCGGGGCGGGCACGATCTCCAGGATCTGGCCCAGCGTCGCCTGTCTATTGCGCTCGGAGCAGCGCAGCGCCATGACGTACCAGTAGAGCGATTCGTCCGCCCAGTCTTCGAGGCGGCGCTGCTCGGCGGCCTCTTCCGAGTCGGACGAGAACAGCGGCGGCTCGGGCTGGAGCCGGTCGGCCCGGCGCAGGATGAAGCTCGAGTCGTGAACCGTCTCCCCGTCGAAGGTCGCCACTGGCATCTTGCCCGTCACCGGGTTGAGCTTGCGCAGCGCCAGCGGACTCGGGGTCTCGAACGCGAAGTCGAGCCCCTTGTGGCGCAGCCCGCGCCACGCCTTCTCGACGAAGGGTGAGAGACGGGTTCCGTAGAGAACGATGCTCGAAATGGGGGGCCTCCGGAGGAGGGGCGGGCCCGGGCGCGGCCCGGGCCCGCCGGTGGATATGCTAGAGCGCGCTGAACTGCGCGGCCTCTTCTTCGATGATCGGCTTGAAGAGCGGGTTTCCGTGGACGGCGTCCACGTAGGCCGCGAGCTTCGGCCAGCGCGCGGCATCCACCGTGAGCCCGGCGTGCCGTGCATTCGCGAACGGACTGCCGAGGCCGATGTCGGCGATGGAGAAGCGGCCCCCGACGATCCCGTCGCCGCTCTCGGGAACCTGGCTCTCGAGGTAGTCGAAGACCGGCGGGACCTCATCCGCGAGGGCCGTGGCGATCCTCTCCTCGTCGGGCTCCGCCTTCATGATCTTGCCCTTCACGATGCGCTCGAAGAAGAACGTTCCGACCGTGTCGGCGAGCTTGCTGTCGCCGTACTCCTCGTAGAAGAGCGCGCGGCCGAGCTGCTGCGGATCCGACGGGTAGAGGGCCGGCTCGGGCTGCCGCTTCTCGAGGTAGGCGATGATGCACGAGGAGTCGGGCAGCACGAAGTCGCCGTCCTCCCAGCACGGAATCTTTCCGAGCGGGCTCTTCTGCTTGTACTCGTCGGACACGCCCATCGGCATGACGGGGTTCTGCTCGTACTCGATGCCCTTGGCGGCCAGGGCCACGCGCACCTTGCGCACGAACGGGGATGCGTTGACGCCGTGCAGGATCGGCATTGGGTCTCCTTCCAGAGTTCTGGAATCCGTTGGGGATTGCTTCTCACGAAGCGGGGTTTGGGGTTGCAATGGGAACATCGAAGAGGTCGGGCAGTCGCTCGACCATGGAACGGTCGCCGCTGACGGACGCGAGGCCGGCCGCTTCGGCCTGGGCAAGGCTCAGCACGCCGGCCGCGATCATGATCGCGGCGCGTCCGTCGGCGTCGAGCTCCGAGTCCACCTCATCGGCCGGAGCGCGGCCCGGCGCTACGCGGGTGCCGTCGGGGCCACCGCAGATGCTGAGCTCGATGGGAGCTGCGTCCGTGCGCACGCAGAGTTGGATGCGCAACGCGGGCACGGGTTCGCGACGGGCCGCGGCCTCGATCCCGATGGGCAGCCAGTAGGGATCGAAGTAGTCGTCCGGTCGCGAGGCTGCCATGAAGCGCATGCCCCAGCGCACCACCTCGATCATCGCCGGCCGCAGCGCGCGACCCGCGTCGGTCAGCGAGTACACGGTGCTCGCCGCAGGCGGAGGCAGGTCGTGCCGCTCGATCACGCCCTGCTCCTCCAGGTAGCAGAGCCGCTCGGACAGCACGCTCGAGCTGATGCCCGGCAGGCGGGTGCGCAGGTCGCTGAAGCGCTGGTCCCCCGATGAGAAGAGGTCGCGCAGGATGAGGAGCGTCCAGCGCTGTCCGAGGATCTCGGTGGCGCGGGCGACCGGGCAGAACTGGTCGTAGCGGAACGGCACGTTGGATCGGATATTAGAATCTTTCGATTCTAAAAACCAATCTAAAACTTTGAAAAAGAGACTAATTTCGAATTCGGAATAAAGTGGAGCTATTTCAAGGGGTTTAGCCCGGACCGCCGCCCCCCGGCGGCCCGGGCTCGGCCCCGCGACAACCCCCGAAGATCGGTCGCGGGGCCCGACACGGGGGTAGACTCGTGTCGGTCTGGGGGTTGGACGGCGCCCGCGCGCGGCCGGTTCAGAGTCGCTCGACGCCGTGCTTCAGCGAGCCTTCAGGCGGCGGAAGCGACCAGGGGGTGAAGGCAATGAGCGCCGACGTCGAGTGGACGGCGGTGGTGGAGCGCCTGCTCGAGGGCGATCGTCTGGCCTTCCTCGAGATGAACCGTCTGGTGACAGGCATCCTCGCCCAGCTCCGCGCCTACGACTTCCGCGACGAATGGGACGACCTGCGCCAGGAGGTGGTGACCGCCGTCGTCGAGAACGCGCGGGCCGGCCGGCTGCGCGACCCCAAGGCCTTCGTCGGCTACGTGAAGGTCATCACGCGCAACAAGTTCATCGACCGCCTGAAGCGCCAGCTGCGCGTGCGCGAGAAGGAGACCCTGCCCTGGGACGAGGAGACGGCGCGCGCCGCCAGCGCAGCCGAGCCGGACGTCCACGCCGAGGAGCGCCGCGCGCTGTGGGCCGCGGTCGAGGACCTGCCCGAAGAGAGCAGGCGCATCGTGCAGGGCGTCTACGGTGAGGGGCGCACCTACGAGGAGGTGAGCAGCGCCACGGGCGTCCCTCTGGGAACGCTGAAACGGCGCCTGCGCGAGTCAGTCGCGCTCCTGCGCGAGCGCCTCGGGGGACCTGGACCACAATCGCCCCCGCCGCCGACTACTCTGGATGGGAGCGACCGATGAGCTGCCGCCGGGCATACGACATCGACCTGGCCGCCTTCCTGGCGGATCCGCGGGACCCCGCGCATGGGGACTTCCGCGAGCACTACCCGCGCTGTGCGGCGTGCGCCGCCGAGGTGCGCGCCTGGAGCGAGGTGGAGGGACTGTTGCGCCCGCCCGAGGCCCACCCGGCGCCGGAGAAGCTGCTGGCGTTCGAAGAGGATCGCGACTCCCTCGCGCCGGTGGAGCGCGCAGCCCTCGAGGAGCACGTGTCCCAATGCGCGAGCTGTCGCGACGAGCTCGCCGCGTTGCGCGGCTTCGAGCCGGGACCGGCGAAGGCGCCAGCCCCGGCGCGAGGCTCCGCCCTCGGCGCGCTGCTCGCCGGGTTGCGCAGCCTCCTCGTGCAGCCGGCCTTCGCCTATGGGTTGGCCCTGTTGTTCGCCGCGCCCACCCTCTATCGGCTCGTGACGTCGGAGAGCGAGCTGCTGCGGGAGGCCCCCCTCGAGCGCGCCGCCGACGCGCCGGAGGCGCAGGTGCTGCACGAGCTTCAAGCGGCTCGCAAGGCGCAGGTCGAGCCCGCGGCGCCCGAGCTGGCGGCTCGGTCCAGGTCGGCGGCCGAGCCGCGCGACGAACGCAGCCAGCCGCGCGCGCAGGTTGTGGAGCAGGAACGCAAGGACGACTCCGCCGCAGCCAACACCCTGCAGCGAAAGGCGCCGGCACGCGCCAAGGTCAGCGGCGTCCTGCACGACGAGATGGAGGAAGATGCGCCCGTCCCGGAGAGCGTGCCGTTCAGCGAGATGAAGCAGGAGCAGCTGCGCGGGCTCGGCCACTCGAACGCGCCGCGTCGGTCGGCCCCCAGCGCGAGGGCGACCGTCGGGGAAGGCGCCGAGGCGGCGGGGGAGATGCGGTCGGCGGAGAAGGCGCCGCCGCAAGCGCCGGTCGCCGGATCCTTCGCGGCGGAGGTTTCACGCTCCGCGGACACGGCGGTGGCCACCGACTCGCTGAAGATGCACGCGAGCGAGCCGGCCGCACCGCCCCTTCCCATCCTCGAGCCCTCGGGTCCGGGCGTCTACCGACTGCGCGTGCCGCTCGAACCGGGAATGCGGGAGGTGGAGGTGCGTGTGTCGCCACCGGGCGGCGGCCGCATGCTCGCCGAGCACTTCCGCGCCGCCGCCGACGAGGTGACCCTCGAGATCCCGGCGGCCTGGGTGGTGCCGGGCACGTGGCGCATCGAGCGTCGCGCCTTCGGACGGCGCGATGTCTTCGAGCTCGAGGTCCCCTAGGCGGTTCCCCGCGGTCGCTCGACCCCGTCGCGCGAATCTCGGTGGCGGCGAGTAGCCGGGAAGACCCACTGCCACCCCCACTCGCGGGCGGCCGACGGGTACTTCCGCTCCGAGTACGACTAGGCCCCACGGGGAGTTGCTTCGCAGCGCTTGAGCTTCAACAATGAGCCCTCAACCACGCAGGCTAAGACCTGTTAGGCAGCCGCAGCCGAGTGGGATCCGTGATTCCGACAGACGTCCTCCTAACGATTGCCGAAGTTGCGATCGCGGTGCTTGGTTTCGCCGCAATCGTGACAGCCCTACGCCGCAAGTCAGCTCAACGAGCTGACCTTCTCACCCGATTCCGGCTTGGCATCATGATCGAGGCGAGCAGCGCGGTACTGCTCTTCTCCTTCCTCCCGTTCGTCTTTCGCGCTTCGGATCTCCAGGAATCCTCTGTCGCCTCAGTGTCGAGCGCCCTGTTCGCAGTGGCTCTCGCGATCTTTACCGGACGCGGCTTCGCACGCCAGCGGCGTCACTTCGGGAGCTTCTTTCTTCCGGAAACCCGCGTCTTCGATGTTCTCGGGTTTACGAGCGCGGCCTTACTGATTGGCGCTCTCTCGCTCCGTTCAGCAGGTTTGCTACCCCAGCTAGGTTTTTCTCCCTACGTCGCGGCCCTCCTATTCTTCCTGTTCATGGCTATCCAAGTGTTCGTGCGCATCGTATTCTTCGCTAGCGATGCCGATGCCGATCGGCAGTAGTTCCGGGAGGCAGCTGCCTAACAAGGCGCTGCAGCTGACGTAGCACAGCGCGTGCCAATCGGGGTCTGGTAGCATTCCGGCATCAACCTTGGGTGCCTCAGCGACCGTCGGCGGCCTGTGCCACGCAGCTGAGCGCCCGGTCCGTTAGACCGCACGGTCGGAGTCAGCTCGCCTTCCGAACTGCAACTTCCTTGGCAAGCCGCCCTTTGAGGCGGGCCTTCTCGGCTTCCAAGTCATACCGAATCTGCAGGTTCATCCAGAACCGCTCACTCATCCCGAAATACCGAGCTAGCCGTAGAGCAGTGTTCGCCGTGATCGCACGCTTCCCGTGAACGATCTCGTTGATCCGCCTGGGCGGAACGCTCATGTCCTTCGCCAGCTTGTACTGGCTCAGCTCCATGGGCTCCAAGAACTCCTCGAGCAGAATCTCGCCCGGGTGAATCGCTGCGTGGGCCTTCCTGGCCATATCTCGTCCCCTAGTGGTAGTCCGTGATCTCTACGTCGTACGCGTCGCCCCGCTCCCATCGGAAGCAGATTCGCCACTGGTCGTTCACGCGGATGCTGTACTGCCCGGCCCGGCTCCCGGAGAGTCTCTCGATCCGGTTCCCCGGCGGCACTCGGAGGTCATCCAGTGCCCCTGCAGCGTCCACGAGCAACAGTTTTCGGTGGGCTCCCCTCTGTACATCCGGGGGCAGGCACTGGGCCCCCCTAGGACGAGGGGAGGCACTAGATCCGCTTGCTGCGACCTTCCCAGTAGCGATCGCGCAGCTTGCGGCGCTGGATCTTGCCGCTGTCGAGGCGCGGCAGGCTCTCGGCGAACTCCACGACCCGCGGGCACTTGAAGTGCGCCAGATGGCCGCGGCAGTGCTCCACCAGCTCGGCGGCGAGCTTCTCGTCGGGCGCAACTCCTTCCTCCAGCAGCACGACCGCGCGCACCTCCTCGCCCCACTCGTCGTTCGGGATGCCCACGCAGCACGCGTCGGCCACGGCGGGGTGGGTCAGCAGCGCCGCATCCACCTCGGCGGGGTAGATGTTGACGCCGCCGCTGATGATCACGTCGGCGCTGCGGTCGGCGAGGTAGAGGTACCCGTCGTCGTCGAGGTAGCCCATGTCGCCCAGGGTGAAGTACTCGCCGGCCGCGTCGTAGGCGCCCCCGGTCTTGCCGCCGTCCTTGAAGTACTGGAAGCGGGTGCCGTCGTCGGGCGCCTTCAGGTAGAGCAGGCCGATCTGGCCCGCAGCCACGGGCTTGCCGTCCTCATCGCGCACGTGCACCTGTTCCGGATCGGGAATGCCCACGCTGCCCGGGTGCTCCAGCCACTCCTCGGGCGTGATGAAGGCTCCCCAGCCCTCGGTCGCGGCGTAGTACTCGAACACCACAGGGCCGAGCCACTCGATGAGCGCGCGCTTCACCTCCGGCGGGCACGGCGCCGCCCCGTGCAGCACCACGCGCAGGCTCGAGAGGTCGGTGGCGGCGCGCAGCTCCTCGGGGAGGGAGAGCATGCGGTGGAACATGGTCGGCACCATGTGGGTGTGGGTGACCCGGTGGCGCTCGATCAGGCGCAGCGCCTCGCGCGCGTCCCAGCCGTCCATCAGCACCACGCCCACGCCGAACAGCAGCGGGATCGACATGGAGAAGGCCAGCGGCGCCGCGTGGTAGAGCGGTCCGGTGCAGAGGTTGAGATCCTCGCCGGGCTTGTGGACGACGCGTTTGCCCACCTCGCCGAGCGCCCGCAGGCCGGTGCGCGTGCGATGCACTCCCTTGGGCCGACCGGTGGTGCCCGACGTGTAGAGCATCTGCGTGCCGACCACGGGGTCGGAGATGTCGTCCGGCTCCTCGGCCTCGAGGCTCGCATCGTAGTCGCCGAAGCCCGTAATCCTGCCGGCCGTGGCCAGACGCACGGGGGCAACGCCGTCCAGGCGCGCGGCCGCGTCCTGCACCGTCTCGGCGAAGCGCGCATCGGCCACCAGCGCCTTCGCCTCGCAGTTCTGCAGGATGTAGGCGATCTCCTCGCCGCCCAGGTGCCAGTTGATCGGGGTGAGACGCAGGCCGCTGCGGTTGCACGCGTAGTAGGTCTCCATGAACTCGGGCCGGTTGCTGCAGACGAGCGCCACGGCGTCGCCGGACGCGAGGCCCCGCGCGCGCAGCGCCCGCGCCAGCTGGTTCGCCCGCGCGTTCAGCTCGTCGAAGGTGCGATTGCCGTGGGGCGAGAAGACCGCAGCGTCGTCGGGGCGCGTGCGTGCGTGGACAGCCAGAGTCATCCCCGCGGCCAGGGCCTCCTTGGGCGAGAGCTCGGTGCGCTGCATCGCGCCCATCATACCGGTATGCTGAGCCCCCGATGGCCGCTTTCCTGCTGGCGCTGATCCTGCTCTGGGCTCCCGCCGGCTGGGCGCAGGAAGCGCCGCTCCTGCCGCGTGAGGTGGTGTTCGGCCCTCCTTCCGTCCTGCGACCCCAGGTCGCGCCGGACGCACGTCACCTGGCCTGGCTGGAGACGACGCCGAGCGGAGGCGCCCTCGTCGTGCGCAGCCTCGGCGGCGAGGCAGACGCCGCGGCTGCCGGGGACCGCCGCATCGAGCCGGCGGGCGGCATCGCCCACTACCGCTGGGCCGAGGACGGACGTCACCTGCTCTACATCCCGCGTCCCACGGCGAAAGGAGAGGCTCACCTGTTCGCGGTCGACGTCACGAACGGGAAGGTGCGCGACCTCACACCGTTCGACGAGGTGCTCGCGCAGCATCCCGTGACGTCGCCGCGCCGGCCGAACCACGTGCTCATCGAACTCAACCGGCGCGACCGGCGCGTGTTGGACGTGCACCAGGTGGATCTCAGCGACGGCTCGCTGCAGCTCGCGGCGGAGAACCCCGGCGGCGTGATCGGCTGGGTGGCGGACCGCGACCTGCGCGTGCGCGCCGCGGTGCTCTCGGATCCGCGCGACGGCAGCAAGCACCTGCTGGCGCTCCCCGACGGCGAGCCCCCCTGGCGCGAGATCGCCGCCTGGCCCTTCCACGAGGAGGGCGGCGTCGTCGGGTTCTCCCCCGATGGGAAGTCGCTGCTGGTCGAAACGTCGCTCAGCGCCGACACCTCGCGCCTCGTACGCATGGACGCGGCGACCGGCGACGAGCTCGAGGTGGTGGCACACGATCTGCGCGCGGATGTGGGCCGCGTTCTGCTGGCTCCCGGGAGCGGCGCCGTGCAGGCGGTCAGCTTCGAGTTCCTGGAGCCCGGCTGGCGCATCCTGGACGACACCTTGCGCCCGGACTTCGCGGCGCTGGCGAAGCTGCGCCGCGGCGCGGTCTGGGTGGTGTCCCGCGACCGCGCCGACGCGCTCTGGACGGTGGCCTTCCAATCCCCGCGCGGCCCCGTGGAGTACGCGCTCTGGCACCGTGCGGAGCAGCGGGCCGAAACCCTCTTCCAGAACCGTCCCGCGCTAGAGCCCTTCTCCCCGGCGCCGCGCGAGGGGCGCGTGATCCGAGCGCGCGACGGCTTGGCGCTGCCGCTCTACCTGACGCACCCGGCGACGGGGGACGGGGCGCCGGCTCCGCTGGTGGTGGCGGTGCACGGTGGACCCTGGGCGCGCGACGACTACGGCTGGGACCCGGTGGCGCAGTGGCTCGCCAATCGCGGCTATGCGGTGCTCCAGGTGAACTACCGCGGCTCGGCCGGATTCGGTCGCGCGTTCCTCTCGGCCGGGGACGAGCAGTGGGGCCCCGCCGGCATGCAGACCGACCTCGCGGACGCGGTGGCCTGGGCGGTGGACAACGAGATCGGCGACCCGACGCGCGTCTGCGTGTACGGCGCTTCGTTCGGAGGTTACGCGGCGCTCGCGGCCGCGGCCTTCCAGCCGAAGCGGTACACCTGCGCGGTCTCGCTCGGAGGCTACACGGACGTCTCCCGGCTGGTCGAGTCGGTTCCCGAAGCGTTCGCTCCGCTGCGCGGACGGCTGCTCGGACGCATCGGCGACGTGCTCGGCGACGAGGCGTTGAATCGGAGCATCTCGCCCCTCTACCACACGGACCGCATCGAGGTCCCGCTGCTCGTCGCCCAGGGCGAGAAGGACCCGAAGGTGCGGGTGAAGGATACGAAGCGTCTGGTCGAGACGTTGCGCGCGCACGAGCTTCCCGTCGAGTGGGTCGTCTACCGCGGCGAGGGCCACCAGCTCGCGTCACCCGCCAACCGCCTCGACTTCTACGCGCGAACCGAGGCCTTCCTGGCCAGACACCTGGGCGGACGCGCCGAACCCTACGCGCCGCCCGACGAGACCACCGCGACCCTGCGCTAGCCGGGTCAGTCGCGGCAGGCCTCGAGCGCAAAGCCCGCCAGCTTGAAGCGCCAGAGCTGAAAGCCGGAGGTGCGCTCGCCGTTGCACAGGAAGGCGAACGAGAGGCCGCGCTCGGGATCGGCGAAGCCGACCTGCCCGCCGGCGCCGGCGTGACCGAAGGTGTGCAGGGTGGTCCCCGGTCCGTAGAGACCCAGGTGCCAGCCGGTTCCCCAGCGCATCTTGAAGCCGACCGTGCGGTCCGTCTCGTCGCGTCGATTGGTGGCGGTCGCCGCGTGGTCGAGACTCTCCCGACGCACCAGCCGGACGTCGCCGAGCGCACCGCCGAGGGCCAGCGGCGCGTAGAACGCGGCCAGCGCCCGTGCCGTCGCGATGCCGCCCGAGGCCGGCAACACCGCGCGCCAGGTGGCGGGGCGGTTGAAGGGATGGCGTTCCTCGGGCACCTGCTCGGGATGCGCGGGATCGGGCTCGCCGTAGACCTCTTCCTCGCCCTGCATCGGGATGCGACTGACGGTTTCCTCTCCAGCGAAGCCCGTGGCCCGAGGTTCGTCGGTTCCGATCTTGTTGTAACACCAGGCAACCCGATCCTCGAGCGCGGGGTCCTCGGGCAGGCCGAGGTAGAAGTCGCGAATGCCGAGCGGGTCGAAGATCTCCTCGCGGGCGAAGCGGCCCATGTCCCGTCCGTCGATCCGCTCGCAGAGCTCGTTGACCATGTGGCCGAAATTCTGCGGGTGATAGCCGTTGTGCTCGCCCGGGGTCCAGCGCAGAGGGATCGCCTCCATGGCCCGGCGGATCGCGTCCCGATCCCCCCAGTCCTTCGCGGTGAGCTCGGCCGGCTCGAAGGGGAAACCCCCGCGGTGGCTCATCACGTGGCGAATGCTCACGGACGTCTTCTCGGCGTGCTGCGCGGCGAACTCGGGCCAGTACTTGGCCACCGGCTCGTCGAAGTGGAGCTTCCCGCGCTCGTGGAGCATCAGCATCACCAGCGCCGCGACGCCCTTGGTGGAGCTGAAGACCACGAACATCGTCTCGGGATCCACCGCCTGGCCCGTGCGCACCCGCGCCAGGCCCCCGCCCATCTCGAGGACGCGGCGCCCGTCGCGGAATACGGCGACCTGAGCGCCGTGGAAGAGGTCGCCGGCCTCGGTGGCCTTCTCGAACTCGGCCGCCAGCGCGTCGAGCCGAGCGGCGTCCATGCCCACCGCCCCCGGCGGCACGTCGGGGTCCAGTCTCCAGGTGCTCACGCGTCGTCCTCCGTTGCCTGCGTAGGATAGTATGGGAGCCCCCGATGAGAACCGTTCCGGAGATCCTGCGCTGGCGCGCCCGCCAGCACCCCGACCTCTGCGCGCTCCGCCACCAGGGGCGCGAGCGCAGCTACGCCGAGCTGGACCGCGGCGCGAGCCGCACGGCCAACGCGCTGCTCGGATTGGACGTGACCCCCGGCGAACGGGTGTGCTTCCTCGACAAGTCCCACGACGACGCGGTCGAGGCGCTCTTTGGAGTAGGCAAGGCGGGGGGCGTCTTCACGCCGGTCAACTGGCGCCTGGCGCCCCCCGAGATCGCCTACGTGCTGAACGACGCGCGCTCGTCCGTGCTGCTCGCGGGCGAGGAGTACCGCCCGGTGGTGGAGGAGATCCGCCCGCAGCTCGAGCATGTGCGCCACGTGCGCTTCTTCGGCGGCGACGATCCCGCCCTCGACTACGCCGCCTGGCGCGACGCCGCGTCCGACGAGGACCCGCGCTGCGACACGCGCGAGAGCGAGACCGTCTGGCAGCTCTACACCAGCGGAACGACCGGCCACCCCAAGGGCGCAGAGCTCACGCACCACAACCTGGTCACGGCCATGAGCGGCGCGGTGCAGGGCTTCGGCGGCTTCCGGCCCGGTGAGGTGGGCCTCGTTTCGGCGCCCTTCTACCACATCGGCGGCGCCGGCTACGCGCTCTCCGGCCTGATGGGGGGGCTCACGCTGGTCATCACCCGCGAGTTCGTTCCCGCGGAGATCCTGAAGCTCATCCCGGAGCACCGCATCAACTACACCTTCTGGGTGCCGGCCATGATGCTCTTCCTGCTCCAGCACGACGACTGCGCCCGTACCGACTTCGACTCGCTGCGCACGATCCTGTACGGCGCATCGCCGATCCCCGAGGATCTGCTCAAGCAGGCGATCGACACCTTCGGCTGCGAGTTCGTGCAGGCCTACGGCCTCACCGAGACCACGGGCGCCATCACGCTGCTGCCCGGCTCCGAGCACGTTCCCGGCAGTCCCCGCCTGCGCTCGTGCGGAAAGCCCGTCTTCGGCGAGGAGGTGCGGGTGGTGGATGGGTCGGGCAACGAGGCGACGCCCGGCAGCGTCGGTGAGATCCAGATTCGCGGTGCGCTGGTGATGAAGGGCTACTGGGGGCGCAGCGAGGCGACGGCCGAGGCCATCGACGCCGACGGCTGGTTCCGTTCGGGCGACGCGGGGTATTTCGACGAGGACGGCTTCCTCTACATCCACGACCGGGTGAAGGACATGATCGTCTCCGGAGGCGAGAACGTGTACCCCGCGGAAGTGGAGAGCGTGCTCTTCGCCCACGCGGGCGTGTCCGACGTAGCGGTGATCGGCGTGCCCGACGAGCGCTGGGGAGAGACGGTGAAGGCGGTGGTGGTGTGCGCCGAAGGCGCGAGCCCGAGCGAGAAGAACCTGCTCGACTTCTGCGATGGCAAGCTCGCGGGCTTCAAGCAGCCGCGTTCCGTGGACTTCGTCGACGAGCTGCCGCGCAACCCCACTGGCAAGATCCTGAAGCGAGAGCTGCGCGAACGCTATTGGGCGGGGAAGGAGCGAGGTGTCAACTAGGCGCATAGGCTGGTGTGGAGCGGTGCTGGCGCTCTCGACGCTGAGTCTGGCCCTGGCCTCCGCCCCGGCTGCGGCGCAGCCCGCGCTGGTGATCGACGGCGCCGACGCGCTGCCGGTTCTGGGGCCGCCCATTCCCAACGCGCGCATCGTGGTGGTGGATGGCCGCATCGCCGCCGTGGGCCCCGCCGCCGAGGTGGAGATCCCGGAAGGCGCCGAGGTGCTGGATCGGAGCGGCCGCGTGGTGATCCCCGGACTGGTGGACACGCACTCGCACCTGGGCCTCTACCCCCGGCCCGCCGTGCCCGCCCACGCCGATGGCAACGAGTCGTCCGAGCCGCTCCAGGCCGGCGTGCGTGCCCTCGACGCCATCTGGCCGGGGGACCCCGGCCTGCGCATGGCGCTGGCCGGCGGCGTCACGACGGCGAACATCATGCCCGGCAGCGGCAACCCGGTGGGCGGCCAGACCGCCTATGTGAAGCTGCGCGGCGCCACCGTCGACCAGATGCGCATCGAGGGCGCCCTCGGCGGGCTGAAGATGGCGAACGGCGAGAATCCGAAGCGCAACTTCGGATCGCGCAACAAGGCGCCGGTCACGCGCATGGGGGTTGCGGCGCTCCAGCGCGGCCTGTTCGTCGACGCCGCGACCTACCGGACGAAGTGGGCCAAGTGGCGCGGCAAGGAAGATGCGGACGAGGCGCCCCCGGCCCGCAGCCTGGCCCTGGAGGCGATGGTCGAGGTGCTGGAGGGCCGGCGCACCGTCCACTACCACACGCACCGCGCCGACGACATCGTGAC
>CAXMOD010000121.1:0-27029 GCA_964194905.1 uncultured Desulfobacterales bacterium
CCATCTTCTGGCGATAGCTTCCAAGGAGAGGCCATCTTTTTCCGCTGCGTCCGAAGACGCTGTGGTCTTATCTGGTATTAGCCCCAGTTTCCCGAGGTTGTCCCAGACCTGAAGGCAGGTTACCCACGCGTTACTCACCCGTGCGCCGCTGTACTCACACCCGAAGGTGCTTTCTCGCACGACTTGCATGTCTTAGGCACGCCGCCAGCGTTCGTTCTGAGCCAGGATCAAACTCTCCAGTTTGAACTTGGCGAGAACGGCGATCGCACTCCGACCTTGCGGCCAAAGCACGACTGCCGGCTCTGTTCTAATGTCCGGATGCGACGACACACTTCAGTGAAACGCGTCGCCGCTCATCTAACTATTGCTTCTAGGAACCCGTCACCGTCCGACGAGCGCCGAGGCGCTCGCCGTCCGCACGCTATTCCGTTTTTCAAAGACCGAGACGAATCCCCGGGCCGAGCCTGTTGCGGGCTCGCGGGGAAGGACTGGCAGAGACAAATCGCGCCAAAGCCCTTCGGCTTCGGCGGGTTGCGGAACATAAAGCAGGTCTCCAGGACGGTCAATGCCCGCTCGGGGAAATTCGCTCCAATCGGGGACCCTTTGGGTCGATTTTCAGGTGATCGCGACCCGGGCGAAGCGTCGTTTGCCGACCTGAAGGAGGATGGGACCGGCACCTTCCACTCGAGTCGCGGGGTCGCTCTGGGGAACGCCGTCGAGCCGCACCGCCCCCTGCACCACCAGCCGACGCGCATCGCTGTTGGACTTGGCCAATCCGGCCTGAACGATCATCTCGAGCAGGCCCAACCCGTCCGGCCCGCGGGTGACCGTCACGTCCGGGACGTCGTCGGGGAGCTGCTTCCGCTGAACGACGCTGCGGAAGTGCTCACGCGCCGAATCTGCCCGGTCGCTTGCGTAGAAGCGCGACACGAGCCGCCACGCCATGTCGTGCTTGAGTGCCAGAGGATCGCCGCCGCCCTTGGCCGCGGCTGCCCGGGCATCCGCGAGGTCTTCCCACTCGCCGAAGGAGAGGGCGTCGATCCAGTCGAGCATCAGCTCGTCCGAGACACTCATCGCCTTGCCGTAGATCTCCTCGGGCGCCTCGGCGATGCCCACGTAGTTGCCCAGGCTCTTGGACATCTTCTCGGTGCCGTCGGTCCCGACGAGCAACGGATGCGTCAGCACCGCCTGCGGCGGTTGGCCGTAGTGGCGCTGGATCTCGCGGCCCATCAGGAGGTTGAAGGTCTGATCCGTGCCTCCCAGCTCGACGTCCGCCTGGAGAGCCACGGAGTCGTACGCCTGAACGAGCGGGTACAAGAACTCGTGAATCGAGATGGGAACCTCGCCGGCGTAGCGCCTGGCGAAGTCGTCGCGCTCCAGCATGCGCGCGACGGTGGCCTGGGAACACAGCCGCACCATGTCGGCGGCGCCCATTTCGCCCATCCACTCCCCGTTGAAGCGGACCTCGGCTCGCTCGGTGTCGAGGATCCTCCCCACCTGGTCGATGTAGGTCTGGGCGTTGCTGCGAACGGCCTGCTCGTCGAGCGCGGGCCGTGTCTTCTTGCGGCCGGCGGGGTCGCCGATGCGAGCCGTGAAGTCGCCCACCAGGAAGATCGTGGTGTGGCCCAGGTCCTGGAAGCTCTTGAGCTTGCGAAGGACCACGGTGTGGCCCAGGTGCAGGTCGGGCGCGGAGGGATCCATCCCCAGCTTCACACGCAGGGAGCGTCCCTCTCGGAGCGCCTCTTCCAGGCGCGGGCGGAGGTCGTCCGCACCGTGGAAGGCCTCGGCGCCGTCGGCCATGGCCTGCAGCTGACGCTCGACCTCCTTCTTCAGCGCCGCGCCCTTCACGCACCTTCTCCTTCCGACATCGACCACTGACCTGCGTCGGTCACCACCGCATCCATGCGCCGATCGCCGGGACCATGGGGCACCTCGTCCACCAGCTGGAATGCGTAGCCCACGGCCACCAGCGAGCAGCTCATCGTTGCGACCGGGAACGCACGATCGTAGTAGCCCCCTCCCCGCCCGAGTCGACGCCCCGTGCGGTCGAATGCCACACCGGGAACGATCACGAGCCCGCTGGGTGCGACCGGCGTCGCACGCGATCGCGGTTCCGCCACACCGTAGCGTCCCGGCACGAGCTCTTCCCACGCGGCCACGGCGAAGAAGGTCAGCGAATCCCCCGCTGTGCACGGGAAGATCGCTTCCTTGCCCGCGGCGCGCACCGCCTCGAAGAGCGGGCGGCTGGGCAGCTCATCGGCCAGGGCGGCATAGAGCGCCACCACCGGGGCCGCCCCGAAGACCGGCATCGCCCGCACGCGCTCGGCCACCGCAGCAGCGGCCCGCGCCGCTTCGCCCGGGGTGACCCGCCTCCGCCGCTCGGTCATCTCTGCCCGCAGCCGGGCCTTGCGGGCCGGCAGATCCACCCCGCTCAGACCTGGGACGAGGTCTCGGCGGCAGCGGACTCCACGAGCTCGATCAGGGCCCGCACCCGCTCCGGTGCGATCGGCTCGCCCGGCACGATGGCCTGCTCCTGCTGGGCGACGAAGCGGTTGGCCACGTTCAGCGCGGTCAGTACCGCCACGTGCACCGTGTCCACGGTGCCGGTGCGCTCACGGATGCGCTGCATGGTCTCATCCACCAGGGAGGCCGCGGCTTCGACCTGTTCCTCGGAGCCCGGCGTTCCGTCGCTGGCGATGCGGTAATCCTGGCCGAGGATGCGAACGCGGATCGCGGGGCGCTCCGAAATGTGACCTCCCTAGCCGGCGGTTGCCGACTCATCCCGAGCGCGGGCGGCGAGTTCGTCGTCGAGGCGCATGAGCTCGTCGATGAGATCGTCGAGGCGCTTCGCTACTTCCTGGCGCTGCTGGTTCAGATCGCCGATCTCGCCGTCCTTGGATCGGATGCGTTGATCGCGTTCGACGAGCTGCGCGCGAAGCGAAACGATCTCACGCTGCGCTCGCCCGTAACGATCGACGAGCGAAGCTACGGCTTCTTCGAGCCGCTTGAAGTCGTGAATGGCCGCCTCGGGAATCGGCCCCCCCCTCCTCGACGTGAACGAGAGTACCGACACCCGACGAAGGGCGTCAAGGACGAACGGAAGATTCGCGCTCTAGACGAACGCGTTGCGCGACTGGAGACGTGACCCGCCACGGAGGTAAGCGTCCACCGCACGCGCAGCCTCGCGCCCCTCCCATTGGGCCCAGACCACCAACGACTGGCCGCGGCGGCAGTCGCCGGCAGCGAACACACCCGGCTCGTTGGTCGCGAACCCGCGGGTATCGGCCTGGACGTTGCCGCGCGGGTCAAGCGAGACCTTAAGGCCTTCCACCAAGCCCTCGTGCACCGGATGCAGGAATCCCATCGCCAGCAGGACCAGGTCGGCGCGCAGCTCGAACTCGCTTCCGGGGATCTCACGCAGCGTGGGCGGCAGGGGCCGATCCAGGCGGTCGCGGTCGAACTCGACCTTCACGCCGCGCAGGACGCGCACGCGACCTTCCTCGTCCCCCTCGAATCCCTTCGTCAGCAGGGCGTAGCGGCGTTCGCCCCCCTCCGCGTGGGAGCTGGAGACATTGAAGTAGTACTTCTTGGGAAGCGGCCACGGCTCGGACGTATGCCTGCCCTCCGGGGGCTGCGGCAGCAGCTCCAGCGAAGTCACGGAGCGCGCTCCCTGTCTGTGGGATGTCCCGATGCAATCCGAGCCCGTGTCGCCTCCCCCGAGAACCACCACGTGCTTGTCGGTAGCCAGGAGCGCCTCGGAGGGATCCTCGGAGTCACCGGCGTTGCGGTGATTCTGCTGGGTCAGGAAATCCATGGCGAAGTGCACCCCCGCCAGGGTTCGGCCCGGCACCGCCAGATCGCGAGGCGCCTCCGCGCCCGTGCAGAGCACCACCGCATCGAAGCTCTTGCGCAGCTCCCCCGGCGAAAGCTCCACGCCCACGTGGACCCCGGTCTGGAATGCCACACCCTCTTCGCGCATCTGGTCCAGGCGGCGGTCGATCGTCCACTTCTCGAGCTTGAAGTCAGGGATGCCGTAGCGCAGCAGGCCGCCGATGCGGTCGCTCCTCTCGAAGAGCGTCACGGTGTGGCCGGCCCGGCTGAGCTGCTGGGCCGCCGAGAGGCCCGCCGGCCCGGAGCCCACCACGGCCACCGAGCGACCGCTGCGGCGCTCCGGCAGGACCGGCTTGATCCAGCCCTCGTCCCAGCCCCGACGCACGATCTCCCACTCGATCTGCTTGATCGTCACCGGGCCCTGGTTGATGCCGAGTACGCAGGCCTGCTCGCAGGGAGCCGGGCACACCATCCCGGTGAACTCAGGAAAGTTGTTCGTGGAGTGGAGGCGCCAGAGAGCGTCCTCCCACTTGTCGCGATGCACCAGGTCGTTGAAGTCCGGGATGATGTTGCCGAGCGGGCAGCCGTTGTTGCAGAAGGGGATCCCGCAGTCCATGCAGCGGGCAGCCTGCTCCTGGGTCTTCTCCTGGGGAAAGTCGCCCTGGACGTGCTTCCAATCCTCGAGCCGCTGCTCCACCGGCCGGTAGTACGTCGACTCGCGTCCGTACTTCAGGAATCCCCTCGCATCAGCCATTGCCGCTCTCCGCCTCGACCCGCTCCTCGAGGGCGCGCTTGTAGTCCTTGGGGAAGACCTTCACGAACTTCGGCGCCATGGCGTCCCACTTCCGAAGCACGTCGTCGGCCTTCTCGCTGCGCGTGTAGAGGAAGTGCTTGCGAACCAACCTCTGCACGAAGTCGAAGTCCTCGGGCTGCATCGGATCCAGGTCCACGGTTTCGTGGTTGACCCGGCTCGGAAAGCCGCCGTCTTCGTCGAGCACGTAGGCAATGCCACCGCTCATGCCGGCGGCGAAGTTGCGCCCGGCCTTGCCCAGAACGATCACGTTGCCACCCGTCATGTACTCACAGCCGTGGTCGCCGACGCCCTCCACCACGGCATCAGCGCCGCTGTTGCGCACGGCGAAGCGCTCGCCGGCGACGCCCTGAAAGAAGGCCTCGCCGCTGGTCGCCCCGTACAACACCACGTTGCCCGTGATGATGTTCTCGCTGGGATCGAAGGTGGAGCCGGGGGGCACCTTGACCACGATGCGCGCCCCACACAGGCCCTTGCCGCAGTAGTCGTTGGTGTCGCCCTCGATCTCGAAGGTCAGTCCCCGGGTGCAGAAGGCTCCCAGGCTCTGCCCCGCGCTGCCCCGGAAGCGCATGGTGATGGTGTCGTCTGCGAGCCCCTCTTGTCCGTACTTCCTCGACACCTCGGACCCGAGGATGGTGCCCACCGTGCGGTCGGTGTTGCAGATGGGCACCTCGATCTCCACCGGCTCGCCATCGCGAAGCGCGGGTGCTGCCATGCGCAGGAGCTTCTGGTCCAGCACCTGCTCGAGTTCGTGGACCAGGGTCTGGGACTCGCAGTTGTAGATGGCGTGGGGCACGTCCGGACGCGCGAACACGTCCGAGAAGTCGAGGCCCTTCTGCTTCCAGTGGCCGACGGCCGTGGCCATGTCCAGGGACTCCGAGTGGCCGATCATCTCGTCGACCCGGCGGAAGCCGAGCGTCGCCATGATTTCGCGAACCTCTTCCGCGACCCACAGCATGTACTGCACCACGCTGTCGGGGGTCCCGGCGAAGCGCTCGCGCAGCACCGGATCCTGGGTAGCGACACCCACCGGGCACGTGTTCAGGTGGCATACGCGCATCAGGATGCAGCCCATCGCCACCAGCGGCGCCGTGGAGAAGCCGAACTCGTCGGCGCCCAGCAGCGCGGCGATCGCCACATCGCGCCCGGTCTTGAGCCCGCCGTCGGTCTGCACTCGGATGCGCCCGCGCAGGTCGTTCAGCACCAGGGTCTGCTGGGTCTCGGCCAGCCCGATCTCCCAGGGCATGCCCGCGTACTTGATCGAGGCCTGGGGCGAGGCGCCCGTGCCCCCGTCCATGCCGCTGATGAGCACCCCGTCGGCCTTGCCCTTGGCAACGCCCGCCGCGATGGTGCCCACGCCGGTCACGGAGACCAGCTTCACGGACACGCGCGCGTGGCGGTTGGCGTTCTTCAGATCGTAGATGAGCTGCGCCAGGTCCTCGATCGAGTAGATGTCGTGATGCGGCGGGGGTGAGATCAGGCCCACGCCAGGCGTCGAGTGGCGCACCTTGGCGATGGTTTCGCTCACCTTGTGGCCCGGCAGCTCTCCGCCCTCTCCCGGCTTGGCGCCCTGCGCGATCTTGATCTGCATCTCGTCGGAGTTGACCAGGTACCAACTCGTCACGCCGAAGCGGCCCGACGCCACCTGCTTGATGGCGCTGCGCCGCAGGTCGCCATTCGGGTCGCGGACGAAGCGATCCGGGTCCTCGCCGCCCTCGCCTGTGTTGCTCTTGCCGCCCAGCCGGTTCATCGCGACGGCGAGCGTCTGGTGGGCCTCCAGCGAGATGGAGCCGTAGCTCATGGCGCCGGTGCAGAAACGCTTCACGATCTCCGCGGCTGGCTCGACCTCCTCGATCGGTACCGGAGGCCGCAATCCCTCCTGGAAGGTGAAGAGGCCGCGCAGGGTGCAGGCGGTCTCCGCGTCGCCGTCGGTGAGGCGGCTGAACTCCTTGTAGTCTTCGTAGCTGCCGTTGCGCAGCGCGATCTGCAGCTTGGAGACCGTGTCGGGGTTGAAGCTGTGGCGTTCGCCGCGCGCGCGCCACTGGTAGAGCCCGCCCGGATCGAGCTCCGGGTACTGGAACTCGTCGCCGGGGAAGGCCCGGGCGTGCCGCATGGCCGCCTCCCGTGCCAGCACGTCGTAGCCCACACCCGACACCCGCGAGGCGGTGCCGGTGAAGCACTCCGCCACCAGATCGCGGTCGAGGCCGATGGCCTCGAAGATCTGGGCACCCCGATAGCTCTGGAGGGTGGAGATGCCCATCTTGGCAAACGTCTTGAGCAGGCCCTTGTCGTTGGCCTTGATGAAGTTCTTCTTGGCGGCCTCCACGTCCAGTTCCTCGGGCGTGTAGCTGCCGTCCTCGACGAGCTCCTCGAGGGTGGCGAAGGCCAGGTAGGGATTGATCGCGCCGGCGCCGTACCCGATGAGAAGCGCCATCTGCGCCACCTCGCGCGCCTCGCCCGTCTCGCAGACGATTCCGCAACGGGTGCGCAGGGTCTTGCGAATGAGGTGATGGTGCACGGCGCCCGTAGCCAGCAGCATCGGAATGGGCGCCAGGTCCGGCGCCACACCGCGGTCCGAGAGGATGAGGATGCTCGCTCCCTCCGACACGGCGCGCTCGGCCTCGGCGCACAGGTGGGTCAGCGCGGCGCGCAGGCCGTCACCCCCATCCGCGACCTTGAAGAGGCAGGACAAGGTGCGGCTCTCGAAGCCAGGCGCCTCGATCCGGCGCAGCTTTTCCAGCTCCTCGTCCGTGATCAGCGGGTGCTCCACGCGGATCATGCGCGCGTGCTCGGCGGTCTCCTCCAGCAAGTTGCCCTCGGTGCCGAGGGGTGAATAGAGCGCCATCACCGGCCGTTCGTTGATCGAGTCCATCGCCGGGTTGGAGACCTGGGCAAAGAGCTGCTTGAAGTAGCGGTAGAGCATCTGCGGGCGGTCCGAGAGACACGCCAGAGCCGCGTCCTCGCCCATCGAGCCGATCGGCCACTTGGCATGCACCGCCATCGGCGCGAGCAATACCTTGAGATCCTCGTTGGTGTACCCGAACGCCTGCTGGAGATGGAAGCGCTGCTCGGGGGGAGCCTTGTCCACCGGAACTTCGGCGGCAGGGAGATCGCTCAGGATGAGGCGGTTGTCCTCCACCCAGCGGCGATAGGGCTTGCGGGCGACGTAGCCGCGCTTGATTTCCTCGTCCTCGATGATGCGGCCCTGCTCCAGGTCGACGCAGAAGATCTTGCCGGGATGCAGGCGCTCCTTGACCAGCACGTTCTCCGGCGCGATCTCGGCGACGCCGACTTCCGAAGCCATCACCACGAAGCCGTCCTTGGTCACCACGTAGCGGGAAGGACGCAGGCCATTGCGGTCGAGGACGGCGCCGATGATGCGACCATCGGTGAAGGCCAGCGACGCGGGACCGTCCCACGGCTCCAGCATGAGCGAGTGGTACTCGTAGTAGGCGCGCAGGTCGGGATCCATGTCGTCCCGGTTCTCCCACGCCTCGGGAATCATCATCAGGACGGCCTCGGGAAGCTCCCGGCCGGTGAGCACCAGGAATTCGAGGGCGTTGTCGAAACGCGCCGAGTCCGAGGCGCCGTCGCGCATCACGGGATAGAGCTTGGGGAGGTCTGTGCCGAAGGTCTCCGACGCGAGCGTGCCCTCGCGGGCCCGCATCCAGTTCTGGTTGCCCTGGATCGTGTTGATCTCGCCGTTGTGGGCCAGGTAGCGGAAGGGATGCGCCAGATCCCACGCACCCATGGTGTTGGTGCTGTAGCGCGAGTGCACCAGACACAGGGCCGACTCGAATTCGGGATCGCGCACGTCCGGGAAGAAGCCCCGGATCTGGCGCGAGATCAGCATGCCCGTGTACACGAGGGTCCGCGCGGAGAAGCTGGGGATGTAGAAGAAGTGCTCCTCATCTTCGCCCAGGCGCTTCTCGGCGAGGCGACGGATCACGTACAGCTTGCGCTCGAACCCATCGGCGTCGCGCGCCTCGGCCCCCTCGGCAGCCACGAAGACCTGCCGGACGCAGGGCATTCCCTCGCGCGCCAGCCAGCCGATGGCCCCGGGGTCGTGGGGAACGTCGCGCCAGCCCAGCACGCGCTGGCCTTCGGCCGCGATCAGCTGCTCGAGAGCCTCCGACTGGCTCGCGGCGGCAGCCGCGTCCTGGGCGAGGAAGACCATGCCCACCGCGTAGCGGCCGGGCTCCGGCAGCTCGATGCCGAGCTCCGTGCACTCGCGCCGCAGGAAGGCGTCCGGAATCTGCACGAGGAGCCCCGCGCCGTCGCCGGTCTCCGGGTCGCAACCGCAGGCACCACGGTGCTCCAGGTTGATCAGCACCTGGATGCCCTTCGTCACGACCTCGTGGCTCTTCTCCCCGCGAATGTTGGCGACGAATCCGACGCCGCAGGCGTCGTGCTCACGGCGCGGGTCGTACAACCCCTGCGCCGGCGCGAGGCTCGGGCGCCCGTGCACGCGGCAGTCGGGGGCGTGGTGAGCCATCAGGTCCCCTCCGAGGCCCGGCGCAGGCGCGGGCCGTTGGTCCGTCGCGAGCGACGCCGCGCGGCCTCGGGCTCGACGGCCACGCGCGTGCGTTCCGTGTGCGTCGAGAGCACCACCATCGTCTCTGTGCCGGTGACACCCTCGATGGAGCGCATGCGGTCGAGCAGCCCCTCGAGGCTCTGGGTGTTCTCGGTCTTGACCTTGAGAAGCAGGGTGTGCCCGCCCGTGACGTGGTGACAGTCGAGCACCTCGTCGATGGGACTGATCTCGCGCTCGAAGGTGGTGATGGCCTGCGGGTGGTTGATTGAGACGCCGATGAAGGCGCACACGTCCTTGCCCAACCGGCGTGCGTCCACGTGCGCGGCGTAGCCCGTGATCACCTCGGCCAGCTCCAGCTTGTGGATCCGCTCCATCACCGTGGATGCGGTAAGGCCGACCTTCTCGCCGATCTGCGCCAACGGCTGCTTGCAGTTGTCCTGCAACAGCTCGAGGATGCGCAGATCGATGGCATCCGGATGATATTCAGAGGGGTCGAATTTCATCAGGCAATTTCCCTACAGGACCGAATGAATACGGCACTAGAGCCACTGAAGTCAAGACAATTCTCGGGTAGATCCCCCTGGGGGGACAAGTCGTTGCCGCGGGCCGGGTTCAGGCGCCTGCGACGCCGTCGTCCACCAGCCGGCGCATGCGGCCGGGGACATTCGTGAACAGGCCGTCCACTCCCCAGGAGATCAGCTCTCGCATGCGCGCCTCGTCGTCGACCGTGAAGGGATAGACGGCGAGCCCGGCCTCATGGGCCTCGGCGACCCATTCGGCTGTCACCAGGCGGTCCTCGGGATTGATCGCCTCGGCGCCGAGCGCCCGGGCGCGCTCGAAGGGCTTGACTGGGTAACGGCGCGAGACCAGCAGCGCGATGCGCGCCTCGGGTGCTGCTGCCCGCAGCCGGGACAGGACCGGGTCGTGGAAGGACGAGAAGAGAGTCGCTTCGACGAGATCCCGTTCGCGCACCGCCGCCACGGCGAGTGCCTCCAGACCGGGGTAGGCGCCGCGGGTGCCCTGCTTCAGCTCCAGGTTGAAGGGTATGCGCGGGCCGAACTCGTCGAGCACCTCGTCCAGGGTGGGCACCCGCTGGCCGTCTCCAGCATCGAGGGCGCGAACCTCGGCCAAGGCGGTGTCGGCGATCTCGCCATTCCCGCCCAGCCCGGCGAGCTCGGCGTCGTGGGTGATCACGACGCCGCCGTCGCGTGTGCGGTGCAGGTCGATCTCGATCATGTCCGCGCGCAGCTCGACCGCCCGCTCGTAGGCGGCGAGCGTGTTCTCCGGCTTCTCGTCGGACGCGCCGCGGTGGGCGATGACCCGGGGTCGGGCCGGCACGCTCACATTTCGTCCCAATTCCGGCTCCGTTCGACGGCGCGCTTCCAGCCGGCGTAGAGCTCGTCGCGACGCGACGCCTCCATCTGCGGCTCGAAGACGCTGCCACCCTCGACGCTGGATGCGAGCGCCCCGCGGTCGCTCCACACGCCCGTGGCGATGCCCGCGAGCGCCGCAGCACCGAAAGCGGTCACCTCGAGCAGCGGCGGGCGACGCACGGGCACACCGAGCACGTCGGCCTGGAACTGCATCAGGAAGTCGTTCTGGCAGGCCCCGCCGTCCACGCGCAGCGCGTCCATCGCCAGCCCCGAATCGCTGCCGAGACACTCGACCACGTCGCGCGTCTGGTAGGCGATCGACTCGAGGGTGGCACGAATCAGGTGCTCGCGTGTCGTGCCACGCGTGAGCCCCACCAACACGCCGCGGGCACGCTCGTCCCAGTAGGGCGCTCCCAGTCCCACGAAGGCCGGCACCAGGTAGACACCGCCGGTGTCGTCGACCGCCCGCGCAGCAGCTTCCGTCTCGGCGGCGTCGCGGATCAGCTGGAGACCGTCGCGCAGCCACTGCACGGCAGCGCCGGCCACGAAGATGCTGCCCTCGAGGGCGTAGTCCACGCGCCCGTCGAGGCCCCACGCGATGGTCGTGACCAGTCCGCTGTCGCTGGCCTTCGCCTCCGTACCGGTGTTCATGAGCAGGAAGCAGCCGGTGCCGTAGGTATTCTTGGCGTCTCCCGGCTCGAAGCAGCCCTGCCCGAACAACGCCGCCTGCTGATCACCCGCCGCACCGGCCACGGGCACCGCCGCACCGAACCACTCGGCGTCGGCTTCGCCGAAGACGCCGCTCGAGTCGCGCACTTCGGGGAGCATGGCGCGAGGGATGCGCAGCTCGCCGAGCAACGTGTCGTCCCAATCGTGCTCGTGCACGTTGTAGACGAGGGTGCGCGACGCGTTGGAGTACTCCGTGGCGTGCACGCGACCCCCGGTGAGCTTCCAGAGCAGCCAGCTGTCGATCGTTCCGAAGCAGAGTTCGCCGCGCTCCGCCCGCTCCTGCGCCCCCGCTACGGCATCGAGGATGAAGCGGATCTTCGTGGCCGAGAAGTAGGCGTCGATCACGAGGCCCGTGCGGCGGCGGACTTCATCTTCCAGACCGCGTGCGCGCAGTTCCTCGCAGATGGGTGCGGTCTGGCGCGACTGCCAGACGATGGCCGGGTGAACCGGCTCTCCGGTGGCGCGGTCCCAGACCACGGTGGTTTCGCGCTGGTTCGTGATGCCGATCCCGGCGATTCCGCCGGCATCCACCCCCGCCTTGGCCAGAGCCCCCCGGGCGGCGCGCAGCTGAGTCTCCCAGATCTCCTGGGGATCGTGCTGCACCCAGCCGGGGCGCGGGAAGTGCTGCACGAACTCGTACTGGTCGACACCGAGCACCGCGCCGCTCTCGTCGAAGACAAGCGCGCGCGACGACGTGGTGCCCTGATCCAGGGCCAGAACGTGGGGCATGGCGAACCCTCCGGGCTTGCGGGCTAGGACTCAGCGAACAGCGCGTCCACGAACTCCTCGGCCGAGAAGTCGCGCAGGTCGTCGACGCCTTCGCCTACGCCTACGTAGTGGACCGGGATTCCCAGTTCGTCGGCAAGCCCGATGATGACGCCACCCTTGGCAGTGCCGTCGAGCTTGGTGAGGACGAGGCCGGTGACCGGCGCCACCTCGGCGAAGAGACGCCCCTGGCTGATGGCGTTCTGACCCGTGTTGGCGTCGAGTACCAGCAGCGTCTCGTGGGGAGCGCCGTCGATCTCGCGGCCCACCACGCGCGCGATCTTCGAGAGCTCCTCCATGAGCGGCTTCTGCGTCTGCAGGCGGCCTGCGGTGTCGATGATGGCCACGTCGGCCTTGCGTGCCACGGCGGCCTTCACCGTGTCGAAGGCGACGGCCGCGGGGTCGCCCCCAGCGGAGCCGGCCACGACTTCACAGCCCACGCGCTCGCCCCACATCTGGAGCTGCTCGATGGCCGCGGCGCGGAAGGTGTCTCCAGCTCCCAGCACCACGTGGCGGCCCTGCGCGTGATGGCGCGCCGCCAGCTTGCCGATCGTCGTCGTCTTGCCGGAGCCGTTGACGCCGAGCACCAGGATCACGTGCGGACCGCCGTGGGCGGCCGGGGCACGCGGGTCCACACGCTCGAGCTTCGACCGGATGGCGTCGCGCAAGACTCGTTCGACCGAGCCTGCGTCGCGGCCGGAGGCTTCCTTGCGCACGGCCTGGAGGAGATCGTCCGCGGTGCGGACCCCCAGGTCGGCCGAGAAGAGCAGTGTTTCGAGCTCCGCGAGGGTCTCATCGTCGACGACGCGCCCGCCCAGCAAGCCGCCAACCCGGCCCACCAGCGCCTCGCGCGTGCGCACCAGCCGGTCGCGCAGGCGCACGGGCTTGGGCGCGGGCGGGGCCAGCGGCTCGGGGGGTGCAACGGGCTCCGCCTCTGTCAGGGGCTGCGGCGGGGCCTCCTGGGGTGTTTCGACGGCCGCGCCCGGCGCGGATGCGAACGCCGGCGGCAGCTCCGCCGCGATCGGCGGCTCGTCGGGAGCCGGGCGCGTCCAGCCCAGCAGTGCGGCCGCTCCCACGAGGACCACGGGACCGCCGAGGGCGATGGTCGCCACCGCGAGCGCCGGATGAGAGACGAGGAAGGCGACGACCGGCGCGAGGAGGCTGCTCATGGGGGCCGGAAGATAACAGGCCCCCGGCCGCCACCGGGCCAGGTTCCTACGAGGAAGGAGCCCGCTTCTCTCGGAGGGCGAAGCCGAGGCTGAAGACGAGGACCATGGCCCAGGCGAGCGGGCTGCGCGGCTCCGGGACGTGAGGCGGGCAGCCCTTCGGAGCCTTGTCGCATCCAGGCGGAGTGAACGGCGGGCCGGGCGGATCACCGGGCGGCGCCAACGGGTCGTCGCTGATCGTCAGATCCGGATCGAAGTCCGGCTCGCCGGTGGGAAGCCCGCCTCCGCCCCCACTGAACTGGGGCCAAGGCGGCAGCGACGGGGGCGGGCCGCTGAAGCTCGGCGGCAGGTCGCCGAGGGGATTTCCGTTCGAGGGCACCAACGGCGGCAGGTAGCTCCCCGGACCGGCGAGCAGGATGTCGCCGCCGGGCCGCGAGCGCACGTTGAACGGGATGCGCAGCGGACGCCGCAGGTCGAAGGGCTCGAGGCTCAGGCCCTGCTCGATCAGCTCGAGGATCGGTCCCATCGAGAAGTCGAAGCGCCACTTGTGGCCCACCATCGGGCGCTGGGTCTTCGCGGGCCGGTGGATCACGAGAGGGTCGGGCTTGCCACGTCGCACCAGGCGCACGAAGTCGGGGGCGAACACCGCTGCGCCGACCAGCGTGGCCATCAAGACCAGCACCAGCGCGAGGCGCCTCGTGCGCTTGTTCCTGTCCCGCCTCGAACGGCGGCGCGCGCGCCGCGGAGATTCGCCGGGCAGTTCGGAGTTCGGGTCCGCCATCGCTCCCCCGAGGGAAACGCCGCGCCCCTCCGGTGGGCGAAACCCTCAGGCCCGTGTATCGGCGAACCTTCTGCGATGCTTGACACCGATAGCGGCCGGCAGGAACGGGGCCGAAGCGGGCGCATTCCCTGAGCCCAGCGACCCCCGGGGGGAGATTTGGTGCTGCGGGAGCCAGGGCCCGGATCCGGCTCCTAGTGCAGCTCCACCGCGACGAGCTTGCTGACGCCCTTCTCCTCCATGGTCACCCCGTAGAGCACATCGGCGATCTCGATGGTGCGCTTGTTGTGGGTGATCACGAGGAATTGCGATTCCTGGGCCATCTCCATGACGATCTCGTTGAAGCGACCGACGTTGGCGTCGTCGAGGGCCGCGTCCACCTCGTCCAGCAGGAAGAAGGGCGAGGGGCGTACCTGGAACAGCGAGATCAAGAGCGCGATGGCGGTGAGCGTCTTCTCCCCGCCGGAGAGCAGGTTCACGTTCTGGAGGCGCTTGCCGGGCGGCTGCGCCTGGATGTCGACACCGGCCTCGAGCACGTCTTCGTCCTCGGCCAGGACCAGGCTGGCCTTGCCGCCTCGGAACAGGCGCGGGTAGTTCTTCTGGAAGCGCTCGTTCACCTGCTCGAAGGTCTCCCTGAAGCGCTTGCGGCTGGTCCGGTTGATGCGCGCGATGGCGTCGCGAAGGGACGCCACCGTCGCCTCCAGGTCGCCCTTCTGCTCCGAGAGGAAGCGGAAGCGCTCGGCGAGCTCCTCGTGCTCCTCGATGGCGCCGAGGTTCACCTCGCCCAGCGCCTCGAGCTTGCGCCGCACCTCCCCGACCCGCTCGCGGCGCTCCTCCGCGGAGAGCGCCAGCACGTCCCGCGCGGCCAGATGGGTCACGGCCGCATCCTCGTCGTCGTCCTCGGACGTGGCGGTCTCGCCCGACGCGGTCTCCACCTCGGGATCCGGGGGCGTCCAGGTGGCGATGTCCACGCCCCACTTGTCGCGCACCTGTTCCTCCAGATGCTGGAAGCGCAGCTCGCGTTCGCGCACGTCGAGCTCGGCCTGCTGGAGGGCCTCGCGAGCGCTGGCCTCGCGTCCGCGCAGCGCCCGCACCTCGTCCTCGGCTTCGCGCACCGTCTCGGCGTTGCGCTCGAAGGCGTTGCGCTTCTCGGCGGTGCCGACGCGGGCGGCCTCTTCCTCGAGCAGCTTGGCGTCGAGGGCGCCCTGGGTCTCCTCCAGGCTCCGGGCCAGCTGCTCGCGCCGGGCATGCGCCTCGGCAATCTCGCGCTCACGGCGCTCCATCCACTCGCGAGCTTCGGCAGCGCCCGCCCCGGCGCGCTCGGCGGCGTCGCGTACGCGATCGCGCCGGGCAACCTGACCGGCATGCCCCACGCGGCACTGGGTGAGTGCCTCCTCGAGACGCGACACCTCGCGCCCGGCCGAGCCGATACGCAGCCCCAGCCCGTCGAGCAGCCGCTGGCGTTCCGCGCGCTGGCCGCGCACGGACTCGAGGCCCTCGGCCAGCCGGCTCCGGGCCAACGAGGAATCGTCCACCTCGCCAAGCAACGCGGCCCGCTCCGCGACACGGCCGTCACGCGCTTCGCCCAGGGCCTTCACGCGCTCGCGGGTGCGCTCCAGATCCTTCTCGTGGTTCGCCACCGCGAGAGCCGCGGTGTGGTGACGGTTGCGCAGGTTCTCGACCTCGTCGCCGCCGCGAACCACCTGGGCATCGGCGACCCGCGACGCTGCCTCCGCGCGCGCGGCCTCCTCGTCGAGACGCTCCACCTCGGTCTCCAGCTCGCGCACCTCGCCTACGCGTGAGAAGGCCGCCGTCCCGGCCGCCTCGCCGCCGCCCCTCACCACGCCGTCGGGCGAGAGCACGTCGCCCTGCTGGGTGACGAACGTGGCGGGGATGCGACCGCCGCCGTAGACGCGCAGAACCTCCGCCAGGTCGTCCACGAGGTTGACGCCGGCCAGGAGCGCGCGAGCCACGCCTTCGAACCCGGGGCGCGGCCGCACGCGGCCGAGCAGTGACTCGCCGAGGGGCACGATTCCCAGAGACGCCGGCTCGGAGGAGAGTTCCACCACGAAGGCGCCGCGACCGGCGCGGGCGCGACGCAGCGCCTCCACCGCGTCCAAGGCTCCCTCGGGCGTGCTCACCACCAGGGCGTCGGAGCGCTCGGCCAGCACCGCACCCACTGCTTCCTCCAGCTCGCGGGGAACCTCGAGTGCGTCGCGCACGAGCGCGCGGATGCCGTGATCCGAGGAGTCGTTCAGCAGGTGGCGGGCGGCTGCCGAGAGATCTTCGCGCCGCTCGATCACCTCGCGCAGGGAGTCCAGCCGGGCCCGGCGCATCTCGCGCAGCTCGCGCGCCTTGCGCAGCGTCTCCGCGGCGTCGCGCTGCGCGTCGAGGGCGGCGCGGTGGTTCTCCAGCGCGTCGCGCTGGGCGCCCATCAGGCGATCGCGCTCCGCCAGGAGGTTGCGCAGTCCCTCCTCCAGCTGGCTCTGCTCGCCCTCCACCTGGGTCGCCTCGGACTGCTGGACCTCGAGCACCTCGTCGGCTGCCCGCAGCCGCTGGTCCATCTCGGCGCGGCGGTCCTCGAGCGCGGCCAGGCGGTCCTCGTCGCGCGCGACGCGCGTGAGCAGGTCGACGAGCACGGTGTTGGCGGACTCGCGCTCCGCCTCGAGGCCACGCAGGGCTTCCACCGCGCGCGCGACCTCAGCCTCGGCCTCCTCGATTCCGCGGGTCCCCTGACCGACGGAACTCTCCAGGGTGGCCAGCTCGGCGCGGGCGCTCGCCATCTCGGCCTCGCCCTCGCGCAGCCGCTCGGCCAGGCGCGCGCGCTCCTCGCCGTTCTGCTCGATGGCCTCGGCCAGGGCCTCCCGCTCGCGCCGCTCCCACGCGATCCGCCCCTCGAGATCCTTGATATCCGAGCGCAGCGCGAAGAGGGCCTCGTCGCCCTGGTGGAGGATGCGCTCGCGCTCCGAGAGGGCCAGCCGGTGCTTCTCCAGCCCGAGGTCCCGCTCGGCCACGTTGGTCTCGAGGGCGGTCACCTCGTCACGCCGCTGCTGCTGCGCGCGGCTTGCCTCGTCGATGCGGGCGGTGAGCGCACGCCGATCGTCGGCGGCCAGGGTCAGCTCGAGGATGCGCTGCGTCTCCCGCAAGCGCTTGTAGCGAGCCGCCTTGCGCGCCTGGCGCTCGATCGAGTTGATCTGGCGGCGGATCTCGCCGAGCACGTCGGACACGCGCACCAGGTTCTGCTCGGTCGCCTGAAGCTTGCGCTCGGCCTCGCGGCGGCGCGCCTTGTACTTGCTGATCCCCGCCGCCTCCTCGATCAGGACGCGGCGCTCATCGGGCTTGGCCGAGACGATCGAGGCGATCTGACCCTGCTCGACGATGGTGTAGCCCTTGGTCCCGATACCCGTGTCTCGGAAGAAGTCGAGCACGTCGCGCAGGCGGACCTGGGTCTTGTTGATGAGGTATTCGGACTCGCCGGAGCGGTAGAGGCGCCGGGCGATCTGGATCTCGCTGTACGTGGAATAGGCGGGCGGGGCGATGCCCGAGGTGTTGTCGAAGGTCAGCACGACCTCCGCCATGGAGATCGGCGGCCGCCCTTCCGCGCCCGCGAAGATGATGTCGTCCATGCCCTTGCCACGCAGGCGACGAGGCGACTGCTCGCCCATGCACCAGCGCATGGCGTCGACCACGTTGCTCTTGCCGCAGCCGTTCGGCCCCACCACGCCGGTGATGCCGGGCTGGAAGCCGAAGACGGTCTTGTCGACGAACGACTTGAAACCGGTGATCTGGAGGGACTTGATCCGCAAGGGCACCCCCTGTCGGCCTGTGTGAGACCGGCAGCCACGGCGGAAATTGCGTCCTGGGGGGGGACCCCGAGTAGGTAACACCCCGAGGGGCGGTGCTGCAACCAAAACTGGCCCCTCGGGGCGCCCTCGGGCCGGGTTGGGCGGGCCCTGGCGAGCTCAACGCGCGCTCCCCGCAGCTAGCTCGCTGCGGCCGCGGCACCTCGCTCCTGGTACTGGAGCAGGTAGAGCCGGTGGTAGACCCCCTGGGCCTCCAGCAGCTCCTGGTGGTGACCCCGCTCCACGATGCGGCCCTTGTGCATCACGTAGATGCGCTCCACGTCCTGGATCGTGGAGAGCCGGTGGGCAATGGCGATCGCCGTCTTGTCCTCCATGAGCGCGTGGATGCCGCGCTGGATGGCGGCCTCGGTCTCGGTGTCGATGGAGCTGGTGGCCTCGTCGAGCACCAGGATGTGGGCGCCGTGAGCCACCGCGCGGGCGAAGGAGAGCAGCTGGCGCTGCCCGGCCGAGAGGTTGGTGCCCCGTTCGCGAAGTTCGGTGGCGTAACCTTCGGGCAGCCGTTCGATGAAGCGGTGCGCCTCCACCGAACGCGCCGCCAGCTCGCGGTCGGCCTCGGAAAGGTCGTCGCGGCCCAGGCCGATGTTCTCACCCACGGTCCCGCTGAACAGGAACACATCCTGGAGCACCATCGCCACGCGCCGACGCGCTTCGGCCTGGGGAAGGTCGCGCAGGTCCACGCCGTCGATGCGGATCGAGCCGCGCTGCGGCTCGTAGAGCCGGGTGAGGAGCTTGATGATCGAGGTCTTGCCCGCCCCGGTGTGCCCGACCAGGGCGACCTTCTCACCCGGCGCCACCCGGAAGGAGACGTCCTCGAGCACCCAGTCCTCCTCGCGGTAGGCGAACCAGACGCCGTCGAACTCCACCTCGCCCTTGCGGGCGGGATCGCCGGGGACCGGCTCCGGCACCAGGTCGCGCACCGCCGGCTCGGTGTCCATCAGCTGGAAGATGCGCTCGGCGCTGGCCATGGACGACTGCATCACCGAATACTTGGCGGAGAGGTCGCGCAGCGGCATGAAGAAGCGGCGCAGGTAGTCGAAGAATCGGTACATGGTTCCGACGGACGCGACGCCGGCGCCCACGCCGAGGATGATCGCGAAGGTCAGATTCTGCACGATTTCGACGACGGCAAAGAGCGCCGCCTCCCAGCGAATCGAGCGCTGCCAGGCGCTGCGGTGCAGCGCGTTCATCTCGTCGAAGTCGGCCAAGTTGCGCTGCTCGCGGGTGAACAGCTGCACCACCTTCATGCCCGTGATGGTCTCCTGGATCATCGTGTTGATCCGCGCGATCAGCACTCGCGTCGCCCGGAAGGCCTCGCGCACCTTGAGGCGGAACACGACCGCGCAGACGATGAGCGGCGGCACCACCAGGAAGGTGAAGAGCGCCAGCCTGGGGTGGATGGCGAACAGGACCGCGGCGATGATGGCCATCTTGATGACGTCGGTGATCAGCGTGACGAGGCCCGACGCGAACATCTCCGTCAGGTTCTCGACGTCATTGGTTGCGCGGGTCACGAGGCGACCCACCGGGTAGGTGTCGAAGAAGCCGAGGTGGAGGCTCTGCATCTGGGCGAATACGTCGCGGCGCAGGTCGCGCATGGCGTGCTGACCCGTCCACGCCATCACGTAGAGATTCAGGAACTGCATGCCCGCGAGGCCGGTCACGGCGCCCATGTAGAGGACCGCGAGCCACAGCAACGGGGGAAAGTCTCCCGGTGCGTTGAGCCAACTCCCGAGGAAGACTCCACCCGCCTCCTCTCCGTGGAAGATCCGGTCGATCCCGGTGGCGATGATCCAGCCTGGCGTCAGCTCGAAGGCGGTGAGCGGGAACACCAGCAGCAGGGTCGCCACCACCTGCCGGGTGTAGGGCCGGATATAGGGCCACAGGCGACCCAGCAGGCGTGAGTCGTAGGCCTTGCCGAGTTCCTCTTCGTCCTGGAACGGATCAGGGCCGGCCGCGCTCACGCCACAGCCCCTTCCAGCTCCTCTTCCAGGGCCTGCTGGCGGGCGAGCCGCGCGTAGAAGCCGCCGTGGAGCAGCAGCTCTTTGTGGGTACCGCGCTCGGTCACGCGCCCGTCCTCGAGCACGATGGTCAGGTCGCAGTCGCGCACGCTCGAGATGCGATGGGAGATCACCACTACGGTGCGCCCGCCGAAGACCTGCTCGAGCTCGTGTTGGATGGCCTCCTCGGTGGCCGCGTCCACGCTGGAGAGGGTGTCGTCCAGGATCAGCATGCTCGGGTCCAGAGCCAGGGCCCGCGCCAGGGCCGTGCGTTGGCGCTGGCCCCCGGAGAGCATCACGCCCCGTTCGCCCACCAGGGTGTTGAGGCCGTGGGGCAGCTCGGCGAGGTCCTTCTTGAGCTGGGCGCGCTCCACGGCCTGGGCGATGAGCGTCGGGTCCGACTCCGGCAGTCCGAAAGCCACGTTGTCTGCCAGGCTCATCGAGAAGAGGAAGGAGTCCTGGGGCACCATGGCGATGCTGCGCCGCAACACGTCGAGCGGGATGCGGTTCACGTCGATTCCGTCGATCAAGACCTGCCCGTCCTCCACCTCGTAGAGGCGGGGGATCACCGAGGCCAGGGTGCTCTTTCCGGAGCCGACGGGCCCCACGACGCCCAGGCTGGAGCCGGCCGGCACTTCGAGCGAGACGTCCTGCAAGGCGGCTTCGCGGGCCGCGCCGCCCAGAGCGGGATAGTTGAAGGTGAGGCCCCGGAACTCGATGGCGCCGCGCAGGGAGTCCACGGCCACCATGTCGGGTCGATCGGCGATCGACGGCTCCGTCGCCAGCACCTCGTCGATGCGCTGCATGGCGGCCGAGCCGCGTTGCACCAGCGAGAACACCCAGCCCATGATGAACGTGGGGAAGGTCAGGTTCCAGATGTAGACCGAAAAGGTCATGAACTCGCCGACGGTGAGGCCGCCGTTCATGATCTTCCCTCCGCCCACCAGCAGCACCAGCCCCATGCCCAGCGCGGGAAGCAGGCCGGTGATGGCGGGCATGGCGCCGTTCACCTTCACCAGGCGCATGTGTCGCTGGAAGAGCTCCTGGTTGGCGCCCGCGAAGCGCTTCGCAGTCACCCGCTCCATGGCATAGGCCTTCACCACCGAGATCCCGGAGATGGTCTCCTGGAGCTGGCTCGAGAGCTCGGCCAGGCCCTCCTGCACCTCGATGTTGGTGCGGAACATCATGCGCCCGAACGCCCGCGCGATGAAGATGAACAGGGAATACGGCGCGAGCACCAACAGCATCAGCTGCCAATCGATGAATGCCATCGCCACGAGAACACCGACCAGCATCACCGGTGTCTGCACCACCGAGAGGAGGCCCGGCCCCAGCATCAGCCGCACGGAGTTGAGGTCGTTGACACAGCGGCTCATCAAGTCGCCGGTGCGCCACTGGAAGAAGAAAGACTGCGGCAGCCGCTGGATGTGCGCGAACAGGTCGTTGCGGATCTCGTACTCCACCTCGCGGCCCGCGCTGAAGACGAGCTGGCGGGAGAAGTAGCGGAGTGCGCCGTACAGGATCGCGAGAGCCCCGATCCAGAACGCCCGTTCCGCCATGGCGCCTGACGACTCCGTCGCGATCGCATCGATCGCCTTGCCGATCATCATCGGCAGCGCGACGAAGCAGGCCACGTACGCCAACGTGAGGAGCCCCCAGATGGCGTAGTAACGGGAGTTGCGGCGCACGTAGACCGAGAGGCGCGCGATGGCGGCGCGCACCGTGCTGCGCCCTTCGCGAGCGGCGGCGATATCGGCGGCCGAGGTCATCCGGCGTACCACGCGGCAAGCCGCGCGCGGTCGAGGCCGAGGCGCCAGCCCGCCAGCGCCAGCCAGTTGCGCAGCATGTGGCGGAACACGCGTCCTTCGTAGCGACGCGCCGAGGTGGTTACCTCCAGGGAGAGGACCGCCAGGCGGCCGTGGCGGCGAATCTCCCGGGCGAGGTCGAGGTCTTCCATGATGGGCGCGTCGGGCACGCCCCCGAGCGCATCGAGGAGGCTGCGTCGCGCGAAGAGCGCCTGATCGCCGTACGGGAGACCCATCAACCGCACACGCAGGCGCGCGCCCCACTCGAGGAGGTGCAACGCGAACGAGCCCCCCTCACCCGTCTCGAAACGCAGCCGGAAGGCGCCGCCGGCGACGGACGGATCGGCCAGCGCCCGGGTCACCGCCCCGATCCAGCCCTCGGGCAGGCGGGTATCGGCGTGGAGGAAGAGCACCGCTTCCCCCTCGACCGCGGCGAGGCCGGCGTTCAGCTGGCGGGCGCGCCCGGGAGCGCTCTGCACGCTGCGCGCCCCGGCCTCGCGCGCCCGCGCCAGTGTGGCGTCGCTGCTGCCCCCGTCGGCCACCACCACATCCACTCCATTTCCGCGGGCGCTCTCCACCGCGGTGGCCACGAATCCCTCTTCGTCGAGGGCGGGGATGACGACCGCGATCTTCACGGACGGACGGTAGCATTTGACAGCGACCGGACCCTTCCCGTATCCATGCTCCGTGACCCCGACCAAGAAGGGCGATTCCGACGCCGCGTCCAAGGCGAGCGAGGGGAGCGCTCCCGCCTATACCCAGTCCGGCGTGAACCTGGACTCCGACGAAGGCTTCGTCGATGAGATCCAGGAGATCGCGCGCTCGACGCTGCGACCGGAGGTGCTCTCGTCGATCGGCGGCTTCGCCGGCCTGTTCAAGACGCCCGAGCGCTACAAGGACCCGCTGCTGGTGGCCGGCGCGGACGGCGTGGGCACCAAGTTGAAGCTCGCCGCCAAGATCGGGCGCTACGACACGATAGGCATCGACTGCGTGGCGATGGTCGTGAACGACCTGGTGGTGCAGGGCGCCGAGCCGCTGGTCTTCCTCGACTACCTGGCGATGGGCGAGCAGGATGCGGAGATCGCGGGCCAGGCCTTGCGCGGCATCGCGGAAGGCTGCAAGCGTGCGGGCTGCGCGCTGCTCGGGGGCGAGACCGCGACCATGCCGGGCGTCTACCCCAAGGGCGAGGTCGAGTTGGTCGGCTTCGGCGTGGGCGTCGTGGAGCGCGACCGGGTGGTCGACGGATCGTCGGTCCGCGCCGGCGACGCCATCCTGGGGGTCGCCTCCGGCGGCCTGCACAGCAATGGCTTCTCGTTGGTGCGTGCCGTGGTGGACGAGGGCCTGGCCGCGGGCCGCTTCGATCTCTTCGAGGAGGTGGAGGACCTCAACACGAGCCTCGCCAGCGCGCTGCTGGCGCCCACGCGCATCTACGTGAAGCCGGTTCTCAACCTGCTGCGCGACTTCGACCTGCACGGCATCGCCCACGTGACGGGCGGGGGCTTCGTGGGCAACGTGCCGCGCGTGCTGCCCGATGGGCTGTGTGCTCGCATCGACCCCAGCGCCTGGCCGCGCCCGGGCATCTTCGGCTGGATCCAGCGTCAGAAGGAGATCGAGGAGACCGAGCTGCTGCGGGTATTCAACTGCGGCATCGGTCTGGTGCTCTTCGTGGGTGAGGACGTGGCCGAAGACGTGGCCGACCGACTGCGTGCGCTGGGCGAACGACCCTATCGAATCGGCACGGTGGACCGGCTCACCGACGACGGACCTGCCCTGCGCTTCGAGGCGGGGGCCGCCGTCGGACCCGGGGGTCCGGAAGGGGCCGGCGGCTAGATGCCCGACCTCCCCTCGTCCGGGCGCAACCGCCTGCGCGCACGCCGCTGGGACGCGGTCATCCTGGGCGGCGCGCTCCCGGGCCTCGTCGCGGCGGCGCGACTGTGCATGGCCGGGCGCCGCGTCCTGGTCCTGGAGGAAGAGCGCGCGGCCCGCTGCTTCGAACCGCTGCGCGAGCCCTTCCTACTGTCCGGGGCCACCGGCGACGGCGTGCTGTCGGAGGTGCTGCGCGACCTCTCCATCCCGCTCATCGATCTGCGAAGGCTGGAGCCGCGGCCCATCGCCCTTCAGCTCGTGCTGCCGGACGTGCGACTCGACGTGGGCAATCCCGCGCGGACGGCCGAAGAGCTGGTGACGTGGGGCCTCGCGAAGCCGGACACGATCCAGCCGGTGCTGCGCGCGCTATGCCGCGCGGCCGCTGCCGAGTGCGACGCGATGCGCACCTCGCCGGTGCTGCGCGCTGCCGGCCTGCGACGCATCGGGCGCGGCTCGCCCCCTCCCCTGCGGCACGCGCGGGGCATGCCCGCCGAAGCCGCCGACGCTCCGCCCGAGCTGATTCCGTTGCTCGAGGCGCAGGTCCGCATGCTCTCCAACCTGGGCGCCGCGGACCCCGGGCCCGAGGCGCGGGCGCGACTCCTGGGCTCCACCCTCGAGGACGCCGCCCGCTTCCCGACCTCCGAGCACACGCTGCGCGGCCTGCTGCGCGCGCGCATCCGCGCGCTGCACGGGGAGTTCCGCACCCTGGCGGGCGGATTCGAACTGGTCTCGGCCGACGGCGAGCCCGGCATTGCCCCGCAGCGCAGCACCGAGCTCTGGCTCGGCCGCACGTTGGTGCTGAACGCGCCCCGCGGACTGCTCGGGCGCGCACTGGCCGAGGCGGACGCTCCGGCGCTGGAGCTGCTGAACTCGCCCGTCCCCGGGCTGCGTCGGCGGGCAGTGCACCTGCGTACCCGCGCCAGTGTGATCCCCGAAGGAATGGCCGACCGCGTGATCTGCGTGGCCGACCTCACGCAACCGATGACCGGCACCAATGTCGTCGGCATCGCACTCTACCCCCACGGTGGTGGCGCTGGGAGCGGGGGCGACGTGGTCGACGTGATTGCGAGCGCCGTGATCGACGAAACCGGAGCAGAGGCGGCCGACGCCGACGACATGGTGGAGCGCACGGTGCGCGAACTCATGCCGTTCTCGGAAGGGCGCATGGTGCGCCGCCCCTACGAGAGGCCCGACTGGGACGACGACGCGGCTCTCGAAGATCCGGGAGCGGGCGCCGCCTGGCCGGCCGAGCTGGAGCTTCGTCTGGCCTCGCGGCCGCTGGTCTACGCCCTGCCCCGCGCGGGCATGGCCGGCCTCGGGGTGGAGGGCGACGCCCTGCTCGGCTGGCGTGCTGGAGAGCGGATCGCCGCGGATCTGGGGTAGCCTTCGCTCGGCGCCGCAGGCCTCCCCGCGCCCATCCCCCGGAGAATCGCCGCCATGCCGAGCCCTTCCGCGAGCGAGCCCGCGCGGAACCCCGTCCTCCGTCTGGTGGCGTATGCGCGCCCCTACCTCGGGCTGCTCGGGATCGTCGTCGGGAGCGCGTTGGTTCTCCAGCTGTCCAAGGTCGGCCTGGTGTCGCTCACCAAGCCGCTCCTGGACGGCATGGACGGCGTGGCCGGCGAAACCCCCTACCGCGATCTGCCGCTGCCGGGCGCTTCCGTTCTGGCGGACCTCGTCGGCGCCGCCGGGGCCGACGTGGCGAACGTCGTCCGCATCGGCGTCGTCCTCGTCGTGCTCATCGGCGGAAGCCACTTCCTCAAGAGCTACTACGAGCGCTACATGTCCGGGCGCATCCTGGTGGACGTGCAGCGCGACCTGGCGGCCAAGCTGCTGCACCTGCCCCTGCGCTTCCACCACTCCATGCGCCGTGGGGACGCCCTCACCAGGGTGACGAACGACGCCGTGCGTGCACAAAATGCCCTGGGCGTCGTGCTCTCCGACGTGCTGCCCGGTGTGCTGGCGCTCGCCGTCGGCGTGTGGGCACTGCTCTCGCTCTCCTGGCAGCTCTCGCTGGCGGCGCTCGCGGTGGCACCGCCCGTGGTGGGCGTCATCGCCTTCTTTGGGCAGCGCATCCGCAAACGAGCCAAGCGCCGCCAGGAGACACTGGGCGAGGTGACCCAGCGGCTGGTCGACATCCTCTCGGGCATCAAGATCATCAAGGCCTTTCGCGCCGAAGAGGTCGAGGAGAACGCCTTCGGCCGGGAGAACTGGCGTTACTTCCGACGCAACATGCGGGTCGAAACCAACCGGGTCGCGTCGCGCACCATCCTCGAGGTGATGAACAACGCCATCGCGCTGGGCGTCATCGGCGGCGGCTTCGCACTGGCGCGGGCCGGCGTGTGGGGACTCACCACGGGCGATGTCGTGGCGTTCCTAGCCATCCTGCAGACGACCTATCGCCCGACCAAGGATCTGGGCAAGGGCTGGAACTCGCTGATGGACGCACTGCCCTCGGCGGAGCGCTTCTTCGACTTGCTCGACCGACCCCTCGAGGTGACCGACGCCTCCGATGCGGTCGTCTTCGAGGGCCTGCACGAGGGGATCCGCATCCGCAACGTGTCGTTCGCCTACGACCGCGACCCCGTCCTCCAGGACGTGTCGCTGGAGGTGGCCAAGGGCGAGGTGGTGGCTCTCGTGGGCAAGACGGGGGCCGGCAAGACCACGCTCGCGGACCTGCTGCTGCGCTTCTACGACCCTGCCCAGGGGTCGATCGAGATCGACGGGGTGGACCTGCGTCGCCTCGAACGCTCGAGCTTCCTCGAGCACGCGGCCGTGGTGACCCAGGAGCCCTTCCTTTTCGGTGGGACGGTGTGGGACAACATCCGTTACGGGCGGCCTGCCGCGCCCGACGCCGAGGTGCGCGCCGCCGCCAAGACGGCCCACGTGGATGAGTTCGTCGAGGCGCTGCCCGACGGCTGGAACACCGAGGTGGGCGAGCAGGGCGTGAAGCTCTCCGGGGGCCAGCGCCAGCGCATCACCATCGCGCGAGCCATCCTCCGCAACCCGGACATCCTGATCTTCGACGAGGCCACGAGCTCCCTCGACGCCAAGAGTGAGCGCTACGTGCGCGAAGCGATCGACCGCCTGCTCGAAGGACGCACCGTGTTCGTCATCGCCCACCGCCTCTCCACGGTGCGGGGCGCGGACAAGATCGTGGTGCTCGAGGGCGGACGCATCACCCGAGTGGGACGCCACGACGAGCTGATGGGCGAAGACGGGCTCTACCAGGAGCTCGCCTCGTTGCAGGACGGCACGAGCTAGACTCGCGGTGGAGGATCCGCGTGGCCCAGCTGGACGACGTCACTGACGCGAACTTCGACACGGAGGTCGTGGCGAACGAGCTGCCGACCTTGGTGGACTTCTGGGGCGACCACTGTCCCGCCTGCCGCCGGATCTCACCCATCCTGCGCGAGCTGGCGGACGAGTATCACGGGCGCGTGCGCATCGTGAAGATCCACGCGACCGAGAACGCATCCGCCGCCGCGCGCTACGGTGTGATGGCCATGCCCAC
>CAXMOD010000122.1:0-6509 GCA_964194905.1 uncultured Desulfobacterales bacterium
GGCTCGGCGGCAGCATCGAGGACCGTAGAGAGCAGCGTGGCGTCGCTCGAGGTGTTGAGGAACAGGCCCGGCTGGGCCAGCACCAGGTGCACCGCGCGGCGGATCGCCTCGGGATCGCGCAGCGGCTCGTACCAGCTGAAGCGGGGTCCCGCGTAGTCGTCCTCCCAGCGGCGCCGGGCGATGGACTTGATGGTCTGCACCGCCACGCCGCGCTCGGCGCAGGTGGCCACGAGCGCATCGACGTCGGCGGCGTACTCGGGCTGCCCCAGCATCGTGCAGTTGTACGGCAGGAGGACCGAGTCGAAGGCAAAGCGCTCCAGGCTGCGCCCGTGCATGGCTGCCACCCGCGTACCGTGCCCCGTCACGCCGATGAAGCGCACGAGGCCCTGGTCGCGCGCCTCGACGAGCGCCTCCAGCGCGCCGCCCGGGCCGAGAGCGCGCTCCCACTCGGCCTCGTCCACCAGATTGTGCAGCTGGATCAGGTCCACGCTGTCCACGCCCATCCGCTCCAGCGAACGCTCCAGGCTCTGGCGCGCGCCTTCGGCCGAGCGGTCCCCGGTCTTGGTTGCCAGGAAGAAGCGCTCCCGGTGTTGGCGCAACCAGGGCGCCAGGCGCAGCTCCGACTCGCCGTACGAGGCCGCGGTGTCGAGGTGGTTGATGCCGCGTTCGAGGAGCAGCTCCAACACCGCGTCGGCCCGGTCCTGGCGCATCGCGCCCAGAGCCGCGGCCCCGAAGATCACACGGGTGCTCGAGTGGCCTGTGCGGCCGAAGGGGTGCTGGGGAATCACGCGGGGCCCTCCTGTCCGGGCATGGTCGCCCGCCGCGTCGGTTCCGGCCAGCGCCGGGGGGCGCCGCGCCCTCACTCATCGCTTGCGAAAGTTGGCGCCGAGCACCCGCTTGCGCAGGCGCAGGGAGGTGGGCGTGGCCTCGAGCAGCTCGTCGTCGGCGATCCATTCGAGGGCGCTCTCGATCGTGACCTGACGCGGCGGCGACACCACCGCGTTCTCGTCCTTCCCGGCTGCGCGCACATTCGTGAGCTTCTTGGCGCGGCAGACGTTCACGTTCATATCGCCCGGACGCCGATTCTCTCCGACGACCTGTCCCTCGTAGACCGGGTCCCCGGGCCGGATGAAGAGCGTGGTCCGCTCCTGGATCTTCCAGAGCGCGTGGGGTGTGGCCGTGCCCTCTTCGGTGGCCACGATTGCCCCTACGCCGCGCCCGGGAAGGTCACCCGCCCACGGCTCGTAGCCCCGCACGGTGCGGTGCAGGATGCCCTCGCCGCGCGTGTCGGTCAGGAACTGGGAACGGAAGCCGAAGAGTCCGCGGCTCGGCACCGTGAAATCGAGAACCACGCGCTCGCCCTCGCGCTTCATGGCCTCGAGGGTGCCTTTCCGGGAGGAGAGCTTCTCCATCACGATGCCCGAGTAGGCCTCGGGGACGTCTGCCACCACGTCTTCCACCGGCTCACAGCGGCGGCCGTCTACCTCGCGCAGCACGATCTCGGGACGCGACACGCTGAACTCGTAGCCTTCGCGGCGCAGGGTTTCGATCAGGACGCTGAGCTGGAGCTCGCCGCGCCCCGCGACCTCGAAGGTGTCGCGCGCGTCGGAGCTGTCCACCTGGATCGACACGTTGCCGAGCGCCTCCCGGCGCAGGCGATCGCCGAGCTGGCGCCCGGTGAGGAAGCGACCGCCGTCGCGGCTCGCGAAGGGCGACGTGTTGACGGAGAACTGCACGCGCAGCGTGGGCGGGTCCACCACCACCGGGGGCAGCGGCTCGGCCGTGGCCAGATCGCAGACCGTGTCGCCCACCTCGATCGAGTCCACGCCGGCGATCATCACGATGTCGCCGGCCTTCGCCTCCTCCAGCTCCAAGCGCTCGAGACCGCGGGTGCCGAAGAGCTTCGTGACGCGGAACGTCTCCCTGGCCCCGTCCGTGCCCAGGCGCAGCACGGTCTGGCCGCGGCACAGCGTGCCGCGCTCCACGCGCCCGATCACGAGACGCCCGACGAAGTCGTCGTAGCCCAGGGTGACCGCCTGGAAGAGAAGCGGCCCCTCGGTATCCACGGAAGGAGCCGGTGCGTGCTCCAAGATCGTCTCCAGCAGAGGACGCAGGTCGTTCGGCGGCTGCTCCAGATCCAGCGTCGCGGAGGCGTCGCGCGCCGAGGCGTAGACGACCGGGAACTCGAGCTGGGTGTCGTCGGCGTCGAGCTCGGCGAGCAGATCGAAGACCTCGTTCACCACTGCCGTGGCACGCTGCTCGGGCCGGTCGATCTTGTTCACCACCAGGATCGGGCGCAGCCCGTGGGCCAGCGCCTTGCGCACCACGAAGCGCGTCTGGGGCATGACCCCCTCGACCGCATCCACCAGCAGCAGGCAGGCGTCCACCATGCCGAGGACGCGCTCCACCTCGCCGCCGAAGTCCGCGTGGCCGGGGGTATCGACCAGCTGGACTCGGACCCCGTCGAACTCGATGGACGTACTCTTGGAGAGGATCGTGATGCCGCGCTCGCGCTCCAGGTCGCCCGAATCGAGCACGCGGTCGGCCAGCTCCTTGCCCGGCCGCACGGCGCCGGTGAAGCGCAGGAGCCCATCCACCAGGGTGGTCTTCCCGTGGTCCACGTGCGCGATGATCGCGAGATTCCTCAGGCCCTTGCGCGGGCTCGGCTCCCCCATGGCGGCGGAAGCTAGCAGGAGGACCCGGGGCCGGCTCGCTGCTCAGCCGCCTCCCCTTGGGGCGCGCTAGGCTCCGCGAACCCTGGCGGGCGAAGCGCGGGCGTGAATCGTTGAAGCGGATCGACTTCGGGACCAAGTTCGCGCACGGCGTGGGCGCCATGGCCTTTGCGGCCAAGGACGCCGCGTTCGTCAACTTCGTCCCGTTCTTCTACACGCAGGTGATCGGGCTCTCGGGGACCCTCTACGGCTGGGCGGCGCTCGCCGGCCAGATCTCCGACGCCCTCAGTGACCCCATCTTCGGGACACTCTCGGACAACCACCGGTCGCGGCGCTGGGGGCGGCGCCATCCCTTCATGGTGGGCTCCATCCTTCCGCTGGCCTTCTGCTTCCTGCTTCTGTTCAACCCGCCTGCGGGCTGGAGCGGGGTGAAGCTCTGCCTGTATCTGGCCGGCGTCGCGATCGCGCTGCGCACCTTCGTCACGATGTTCTCCATCCCGCACACGGCCCTCGGAGCGGAGCTGTCGGACGACTACGAAGAACGCTCGCTGATCGTCAGCTACCGCACCATGCTGGGCTGGCTCGCCGGAGTGGCGCTCCCCGCGTTGGGTCTCACCTTCGTGTTCTCGCGCGGCGCCGACGGCGGCGACGGGCGTCTGGTGGCCACCAACTACTCCGCCTACGCCTGGATGTCCTTCGTCGTGGTGGTGGTCGCCATCGCGATCACCGCCTTCTTCACCCGCAAGCAGATCCCGCGCCTGCCCGTGCCGGCGACGCGCCGCAAGCTCAGGTGGCTCGACCCTTTTCGCGACGTGCTCGACGCGCTGCGCAATCGCAACTTCCGCCGCATCTTCAGCGCGCTCCTGCTGCTGGGCGTGTCGACCGGCGTCGCCGTCACCCTCGGCTACTACACCAACACCTACTTCTGGGAGTTCAGCGCCACCCAGATCGGTCTCATCCTCTCGAGCTCCGTGATCGGCACCACCCTCGCCTTCGCCATCCTGCGCCCCCTGGTGACCCGCTTCGAGAAGAGAAGCATCCTGCTCGTGTCCATCCTGATCATGATCGTCAACGGCATCTGGTTTCCCAGCGCGCGCCTGTTGGACCTGCTTCCGCCCAACGGCGACCCCATCCTCTTCCCGCTCGCCGTCATCTTCCAGATGGTCATGGCGGGCGCGGTGATGACCATCCAGACGATGGGCGCTTCGATCGTGGCCGACGTGGTGGACGAGCACGAGGTGGAGACGGGCGAACGCCGCGAGGGGGTCTTCTTCGCCGCCATGGGCTTTTCGATGAAGATTCCCACCGGGCTGGGACAGCTCGCCGGCGGCATACTCATCGACACCATCGGCATCGAAACGGGACTTCAGCCCGGCGAGGTGCCCGCAGACGTGCTCTGGAACCTGGGGCTCGTGGTGGGCCCGCTGCTCGCGCTCAGCTACCTCGCTCCTACTGCACTGCTCGCCCTCTACCGGCTCGACCGCAGCCGCCACGCCGAGCTGCGCGCGATCCTCGTAGAGCGGCACTCCGCCGAGCCCACCCAGGACGGGGATCAGGACGCGTCGTAGGCCGCGATGATCCTCTCGCAGCGGTCCACGCGCGAGACGTTGCCTTCGGCGATGCGCCGGGTGTTCATTTCCACCTCGAGCATCTTGCGGTTGACCCATGATGCCGCCAGGTCGAAGCGGCGCGGGTCTACCTGGGCCTGGCGCAGCAGCTCGCTGGCGGCGATCACGTCGATGGCCGAGTCGGCCAGACGGCGGGCCGACAGGAGCGCGTACCCGAAGTCCTGCATCAGCGCCGAGGACGCCTCGACGATCTGCTCGATCCCGAGGCGCACCTGGTCCGCGAACGGCCCGAGCGGCTCCCCGCTCATGCTGTCGAGTTCCTTGCGCAGCTCGTCGAAGACCACGACGAGTGCGCCCTTGCTCATCTCCTTGAGCGCGAACGAGACCTGGATCTCCGACGTCCCCTCGTAGATGGTGGTGATGATGCCGTCGGCGTGCAGCCGTCCCACCACGGACTCGGCCATGAAGCCGATGCCGCCGTGGAGCTGAACGGCGGAGCGGGTGATGCGGTCGCACGCCTCCGTGGCCATGTACTTCGCCAGCGGCGTCAGCAGCCGGATGCGCGTACTGTTGCGCTCGCGGATCGCTTGCAGCTCGGCGGCCTCCGCCTCCGGCACGCTCTCCCGCGACAGGCGCGCGTCGATGGCCTCGTTGCGATCCACGAGGGCGCAGCAGCGGTAGAGGAGCGCACGGCCCGCCTCGAGATCCAGGATCATCTCGGACAGCATGTTCTTCACGAGCGGCTGCTCGCCGATGGGCGCGTCGAACTGCACGCGCTGGGCCGTGTAGCGCAGCGCCTCGTCGAGGGCGGCCTCGGCGATGCCGATGCCCTGGGCGGCCACGCCGAGGCGCGCGTTGTTCATCAGGTCGAGCATGGCCTTGAAGCCGCCGCCCTTGCTGGCCACGCGCCAGGCCCGCGCCCCCTCGAAGCGGATGGCCGCGGTGGGCGAGCCGTGGATGCCCTGCTTGTCCTCCAGGCGCTCCACGGTGAGGCCGTTGCGCGTGCCGTCGGGCAAAGTGCGCGGACACAGGAAGAGCGAGAGGCCCCGCGTGGTGCCCTTGCTCTGCTCGGCGGTGTCGGCGTCGCGCGCCAGCACCAGGTGCACCTCGCTCCCACCGTTGGTGATGAAGATCTTCTGACCGTAGAGACGGATCTCGCCGTTCTCTTCGCGAGCGGTGGTGGTGATGCCGCCCAGGTCCGAGCCCGCCTGGGGTTCGGTCAGGTCCATGGCGCCCTGCACCTCGCCCGAGGCGAAGCGCGGCAGCCACTCCTGCTTGAGCTCCTCGGGCGCGTACTTCTGGATGTCGAGAGCCACGCCCGCCTGGAGCCCCAGGATGGTCATCAGGCCGGCGTCGGCGCGGGCCACCATCTGCATGATCCAGTTGCCCAGCAGGCCCGGCAGCGCCACGCCGCCGTAGGCCTCATCGACGCCGAAGGAAACGATGCCCGCTTCGCGCAGCTTGTCGTAGCCGGCCTGGATGTGCGCCGGCACGTGCACCTCGCCATCCTCCAGACGGGCCGCCTCCTCCCAGCCGGCGCGCGCGTTGGGCTCGATGGAAGCGCAGATCTCGGCCGCGGTGTCGCAGATCACCCGCAGCGTCTCGCGCTCGGTCGCCACGTCCACGTCCTCGCCCTTGCGCCAGCGGAAGTAGGTGTCCCAGTCCACCAGGTGGTCCAGGTAGAGGAGCATGCCGTCGTTCAGGTAGGCAGCCATGAGGGGGCCTCCCCAGGCGGGTCGGACCCCCAGCGTAGCCGCCGAGCCGCGCATCGTGTAGTAGAGGTTGTAGTCGAGGTCCGGGAGGAGATCGTGGTGTTCGCGCTCAAGAAGCTCATTCACACCTTGGGCGTCGCGCTGGGACGCATCCTGGCCAAGCTTCTACCGGACAGGATTCCGGTCACCTTCGTGGGGTCCGACGCGTCGCGAGAGCTGTGCGAGGCGATCGCCCAGTCCGGCGCGCGCAAGGTTCTCATCGTGACCGACGCGATGCTCGTGGAGCTCGGCCTCGTGGGGCGCATCGTGGAGGCCCTGCGCGCCGCCGGCCTCGAGGCCTCGGTCTACGACGGCGTCGAGCCGGACCCCACCTACGACCAGGTGGAGGCCGGCTTCGCCCGGCTCGAGAGCGACGGCTGCGACACGGTTCTCGCGCTGGGCGGCGGTTCACCGATGGACGCCGCCAAGGTGATCGCGGCCATGGCGACCAACGGGCGCGACGCGCGCAAGCTCGAGGGCATGATGCGGGTGCGGCGCCCTCCCCTCCCGCTGTTCGC
>CAXMOD010000123.1:0-27058 GCA_964194905.1 uncultured Desulfobacterales bacterium
GCCGAGCTGGCGGGCGTGGCCCTCTCCAACTCCTTGCACCTGCGCGGGCTCGAGCGCCGCTCCTTCCGCGACCCTGCCACCAAGGCCTACACGAGGGCGTACTTCGAAGACGTGGTGCGCAACGAGATCCAGAAGGCCAACCGCTTCGGGCGGAGCTTCGCCGTACTGCTGGTGGAGCTCGAGGGGATGGCCCGCGTGCGCGAGCGCATGAGCGGGCCGGAGCTCGGCCACTGGCTCGAGGGCGTCGTCTTCCAGGTGGGCCGCGCGCTGCGCTCCACGGACCTGATCGCCGCCGACAACGACTCGCGCTTCCGCGTGCTCCTCCCGGAGACCGATTCGATCGGGGCCGCCGTGCTCAAGCGGCGCATCCGCGAGGCCCTGAACTCATCCGAGGTGCTGGACTCGCTCGGCGCCGACGACCGTCCCGGCTTGCTCCTCGCCGCCGCCAGCTACCCGGCCGACGGCACGCAGGTGGAGACGCTCCACGCCACGCTCGACCTCCGGCTCGAAGACGATCGCGGCACCCTGCTGCGCGAGCTCGAGATCGAGAGCGAGTCGTTCGCCGGCGCCGTGGACGCGTTGCTGAAACGTGCGAAGCCCGGCTCCGCGGGGACGCCGGAACAGGCCATGCGCTTCGCGATCGACGAGGTCGTGCGCCGGCCCAAGGACCGGGGACTGCTCTTCGTGGCACCCGGAGGCTCCATGCCGACCGGGGTGCGCGAGAGCCTCGAGCGCCTGCGCGGCCTGCAGCCGCGCACCGAGGTGGTCCTGGTGGGAGACGGCAAGCTCGAGAGCCTGGCCGGGGTGCCGATCACCTGCATCTCGGCGCGCCGCGCCGGAACGCGTGCGCCGTTCGTCATCTACTACGGCGAGGGCCCGGCGTACGCCCTGCTGCGCGAGCGCGGTGAGAAGGGCGCCGAGCCGCCGTTCTTCCACACCAGTGACCGGTCGCTGGTGGAACATCTGGCCTTCCAGCTGCAGCGAGACCTGGGCGTCTCGCTGGGGGTGTAGCAGTGGCTGCGGTTCTGATTGCAGACGGAGACCCCCGACGTGCCAAGCGCACCGAGGAGGCGTGCGCGCAGGTCGATATCGAGACCCGCACGGCCCCTCACGGTGCGGCCGCCCTCGAGATGGCCCTCGCCGAGGTGCCCGACGTCGTGGTCGCGCCCTTCGACTTGCCGCTCATCGGCGGCGCCAAGCTCGCCGACATCCTCCACACGAACCCGCGCACGCAGAACCTGCGCTTCCTCTTCCTCGGCCGCCCGCTGCCGGACGATTCGGACCCGGGACCGGGCGACGACGTTGCGCCCGCCGAGGCCGAGCCGGAGGACGTGGCTCGGCGCCTGCAGTCGATGCTGTCGCGCCTGGCCCGCCTCGACGAAGTGGGCAAGGTGGCGGAGGACCACGCCGAGGTCTCGGGCAAGCTCTCGAAGATCGGCCTGCCGGATCTGCTCCAGCTCTTCAACGGCAACCGCAAGACGGGCACGCTGGAACTCGAGCTCAGCGACGCCCAGGGACGAACGGAGCGCGGCGTGATCCACCTCGACGCCGGCCAGGTGGTGCAGGCCGCGACCGGAGCGGTGGAGGGGGAGAAGGCGTTGTTTCGCCTGCTGGCGTGGACCGAGGGGTCGTTCGCCTTCAGCGCGCGCCGCCTCGAAACGTCCAGCGAGATCACCAAGCCGCTGCGCGCGCTGCTCATGGAGGGGATGCGCCAGATCGACGAGACCAATCGCGCGCGGAACGCGCTGCCGGCGATGGACGCGCACATCGCGCTGCGCGTGAAGAGCGCGGACCTGCCCAACATGGTGCATCCGCTCACCCAGGAGGTGCTGCTCCTCCTGGAGATCTACACGCGGGTCCAGGACGTGGTGGATCACTGTTCCTTCCCCGACTACCAGGTGCTGCGCACGCTGCACACACTGATCGAGCGGGGCATGGTGGAGCTGCGTCGCGGGCCGCAGACCCTGAGCGGGGGGCGCGACGCGAGCCTCTTCTCCGGCGCCCAGGTGCGGCGGCTGCGCGACTGGCTGGACGACGGCCGTCCGCGCAACGCCCCGCACTGCGATGCCAAGCTGCTGCTGCTCTCCGCCAGCCGAGAGGGCACGGCCGACTTCGTGCGACTCCTGCGCGGCCTGCCCGGCACCCGGCTCGAAGGCCCCTTCGCAGCGGGCACGTTCTCTGAGCAGGACCTCGCCAGCGTGGGTCGCGTGCCCGTGGACGAGGAGCGTGGGCTCGAGATCGTGCACGTTCCGGTGGACGCCGCCTACTCGGCCTTCTGGCCGTTGGCGGCCCACGGTGCTCTCGCGGCACTGGTGCTGCTGGAGGGCCCGGTGGCCGAGGCCAGTCAGGCGGTGTCTCGGGCGGTCGAGGCGCTGCGGGCCGCACCCCGCTCGCGGATCTTCCACGCGATGCTGCGCCGCAAGGGCGAGCGCGGACTGCCCGAGGAGCTGCGCGAGAACCTCGCGCTCCTCGACGAGGCTTCCCTCTTCCTCATTGCGGTGGAAAGCGGCAAGGAGCCTCTGGAGGTGCTCCGGCCGCTGCTGGCGAGGATCCTCCCGTGACCACGGCCGACCTCAAGAGCGTGGTGCTGTTCCGCGAGCTCTCGGACGAGGAGCTCGAGTGCCTCGCCGAGATTCTCGAAGACGAGGACGTGGCGGCGGGTCGCGTGCTCTTCGAGGAGGGCTCGGAAGGCGAGGGACTGGTCGTGGTGCTGGAAGGTACGGTCGAGCTCGAGAGCCGGGAGCACGGCTCGCTGGCTCGCCTCTCGGAGGGTGCGACGCTGGGAGGCCTCTCGCTGGTGACGCCGGGTCGCCGCGAGGCCACGGCCCTGGCGGCCGAAGCCTGCAGCGTGGCCTGGCTCGAACGCGGTTCGTTCCGGCGCCTGGTCGATGACGAGCCGCGCCTGGCCTGCAAGCTGGTGGAGGCGTTGCTGCGCGACACGGCGGGGGACCTCCGCGAGGGATTGCCCACCCTCCGCCAGTCGCTACCCTCTGCCGATGGACAGTAGGATTCGCGACGGACTCACGTTCGACGACGTTCTCCTCACCCCCGCGGCCTCCGAAGTCCTCCCCAACGAAGTCGATCTGCGCACCCAGCTGACGGGCGACATCGCTCTCAACATCCCGTTGGTGTCGGCCGCGATGGACACGGTGACCGAGCACGCCACGGCCATCTGCATGGCCCAGAACGGCGGCATCGGGATCGTCCATCGCAACTTCACCGTCGAGGATCAGGCGTCCGAGGTCGACAAGGTCAAGCGTTCCGAGTCCGGGATGATCGTCGATCCGATCACGATGGAGCCGGAGCGTCCCATCTTCGAGGCGCTCGAGCTGATGGGGCACTACCGCATCTCGGGCGTGCCCGTGACGCGCGACGGCAAGGCGGTAGGCATCCTCACCAACCGCGACCTGCGCTTCGTGAAGGACACCACGCGGCCCATCTCCGCGGTCATGACCAAGGAGGGGTTGGTCACGGTGCCGCCGGGCACCGACATGGCCAGGGCCAAGGAGCTGCTCCACCAGCACCGCATCGAGAAGCTGCTGGTCGTGGACGCGGACGGCACCCTCTCGGGCCTCATCACCATCAAGGACATCGAGAAGGCCCAGCGCTACCCGAGTGCCGCCAAGGACGACATGGGCCGGCTGCGCTGCGGGGCCGCGGTGGGCACGGGTCCCGAGCGCCTGGAGAGGGCCCAGGCCCTGGTGGCCGCGGGCGTGGACGTGCTGGTGGTGGACTCGGCACACGGGCATTCCGCGGGGGTGTTGCGCGCGATCGAGGAGCTGCGCGCCACGTTCCCGAATCTGCCTCTGGTCGGCGGCAACGTGGCGACCGCCGAGGGTACCGAGGCGCTGCTGAAGGCGGGCGTCTCCGCCGTGAAGATCGGGGTAGGGCCGGGCTCCATCTGTACCACCCGGGTGGTCACAGGCGTCGGCGTGCCCCAGTTCACCGCCCTGTGCGACGCGGTCTCGGTGGCGTCACGGGCGGGTGTTTCCGTCGTGTCGGACGGCGGGGTGAAATACTCCGGCGATCTCACCAAGGCGCTCGCCGCCGGCGCATCGGTGGTGATGATCGGCTCGCTCTTCGCGGGCACCGACGAGGCGCCGGGGGAAGCCGTTCTCTACCAGGGCCGCTCCTACAAGGAGTACCGCGGCATGGGATCCATTGGCGCCATGGCCGACGGCAGCCGCGACCGCTACTTCCAGACCGGCGTGGCCCCCGCCAAGCTGGTACCCGAGGGCATCGAGGGGCGCGTTCCGTACCGGGGCAGCCTCACCAACAGCATCCACCAGCTGGTCGGCGGCCTGCGCTCCGGCATGGGCTACTGCGGCTCGCCCGACCTGGCACAGCTGCGCGAGAGCGCGCGCTTCGTCCGGCTCACCTCGGCCGGCCTGCACGAGAGCCACGTCCACGACGTGATCATCACGAAGGAAGCTCCCAATTATCGGATCGAGTAGAATCGCTCCGTCCCCCCGTCGAACCAGAGAAGACCGGCCTTCCTCCGGGCCGCGCGGACCGAATAGACCAATGTCCCCCCGCGACGCCCATCGTGATCGGGTTCTCATCCTCGATTACGGATCCCAATACACGCAGCTGATTGCGCGCCGGCTTCGCGAGCAGCGCGTGTACTGCGAGATCCACCCGCACACGCTCGACGCCGAGGCGGTGCGTGCCTGGGACCCGGCCGGCATCGTACTCTCCGGCGGTCCGGCCAGCGTCCTGGACGACGACTCCCCGCAGCTCGACCTGGAGATCCTCGAGCTCGGCCGGCCGGTGCTCGCCATCTGCTACGGCCTCCAGCTGTTCGCGCACCATCTCGGCGGCAGGGTCGAGGCGTCCGACCAGCGAGAGTACGGTCCGGCAGAGCTGCGCATCGAGCGTTCCGACCCGCTCTTCGAGGGCCTGGATCCGTACACGCCCCGCACGGTCTGGATGAGCCACGGCGACCGGGTGGAGGAGCTGCCCGAAGGCTTCACGGTGCTGGCTACGAGCCCCTCGTCGCCGTTTGCTGCGGTGCGCCACTCCGAGCGGCCGCTCTACGGGCTTCAGTTCCACCCGGAGGTCGTGCACAGCGACGGCGGCGAGACGGTGCTGGCCAACTTCGTCCACCGCATCTGCGGCTGCACGGCTTCTTGGACCATGGAGGCCTTCATCGAGGAGGCGGTCGAGAAGGTGCGCGCCCAGGTCGGCGATGCACCGGTGGTCTGCGGACTGTCCGGCGGCGTCGACTCGGCGGTGGCCGCGGCGCTCGTGCATCGCGCGGTGGGCGACCAGCTCACCTGCATCTTCGTGGACAACGGCCTGCTGCGGGAGGGCGAGCGGGCGGAGGTGGAGAGCGTCTTCCGCCAGGCACTGGGCATCGAGTTGGTGGTAGCGGACTGCTCCGCGCGTTTCGTGCAGGCGCTGGCGGGCGTCACCGACCCGGAGCGCAAGCGACGCATCATCGGCCACCTCTTCATCGAGGTGTTCGAGCACGAGGCCGAGGGCCTGGGCGACGCGCGCTTCCTCGTGCAGGGCACCCTCTATCCGGACGTCATCGAGAGCGTCTCGGTGCGCGGCCCAGCTGCGACGATCAAGACACACCACAACGTGGGCGGTCTCCCGGAAGCGATGAAGCTCGAGCTGGTGGAGCCCCTGCGCGAGCTCTTCAAGGACGAGGTTCGCGAGGCGGGCCGCAACCTGGGCCTCCCGGAGACCATCGTGGGCCGCCATCCGTTCCCGGGGCCCGGCCTCGCGGTGCGAGTGGTGGGGGAGATCACGCCGGAAAATCTCACGACCCTGCGCCGCGCGGACGCCATCGTGACCGAGGAGATTCGCCGCGCCCGCCTCTACGACTCGCTCTGGCAGGCGTTCGCCGTCTTTCTGCCGATCCAGAGCGTCGGGGTCATGGGAGACGGACGCACCTACGAGAACGTGATCGCCGTGCGCGCCGTCCACTCGGTCGACGCCATGACCGCCGACTGGGCGCGTCTGCCGGGCGACGTGCTGGCCGCCATCTCCTCCCGCATCATCAACGAGGTGAAGGGCGTCAACCGCGTGGTCTATGACATCTCGTCGAAGCCTCCTTCCACCATCGAGTGGGAGTAGCGACGGTGCCCCACGCCCCGTTCGTCCACCTCCACCTCCACACCCAGTACTCGCTCCTCGATGGAGCCATCCAGCACGCACCGCTCTTCAAGCAGTGCAAGTCGCTGGGCATGCCGGCCGTGGCCATGACCGACCACGGAAACCTGTTCGGCATGGTGGAGTTCTACGAAAAGGCGATGGCCGCGGGCGTGAAGCCCATCCTCGGCTGCGAGGTGTACATCGCGTCCGGCTCGCGCTTCGACAAGGAGAAGCGCGAACGCGACGAACACGGCTTCGACGCGATCAACCACCTGTTGCTGCTGGCGATGAACGACGCGGGCTACCGGAACCTGATGTATCTGGTGTCAAAGGGCTACCTGGAGGGCTTCTACTACAGGCCGCGCATCGACCTGGACCTGCTGCGCGAGCACAGCGAGGGCCTGATTGCCACCTCGGGCTGCCTCTCGTCCATGGTGAGCCGTGCGATCACTTCCGGGCAGCCGGACCGCGCCTGGTCACTCTGTGAGGAATTCTCGCGGATCTTCCCGGACCGCTACTACCTGGAGCTTCAGCGTCACGGCATCCCCGACCAGGACCGGGTGAACGCCGAGCTGCTGAAGATGCACGCCGACCTGCGCGTGCCGCTGGTCGCTACGAACGACGCCCACTACCTGCACGATCACGACGACGAGCTCCATGAGGCGCTGCTCTGCATCGGAACGGGCAGCAACCTCGACGACCCCAAGCGTTTCAAGTTCGACGGACGCGGCTTCTACGTGAAGAGCGCCGACGAGATGGCGGAGGTCTTTCACGACCACCCGACGGCCCTCGCCAACACGATCGAGATCGCCGAGCGCTGCAACGTGGAGCTCAACCTGGGCAACTACCACCTCCCTGAGTTCCAGGTGCCGAGCGGTCAGAGCCGCGAAGGGGTGCTGGAAGAGCAGTGCTGGGCCGGCTTGCGCGAGCGCCTCGATCTGGCTCCGGACCAGCCCTTCACGGACACGCACGCCGAATACCTGCAGCGCATGGAGCACGAGCTCGGCGTCATCAAGTCCATGGGTTTCGCCGGCTACTTCCTCATCGTGGGCGACTTCATCGCCTACGCGCGCAAGCACGGCATTCCGGTCGGGCCGGGGCGTGGTTCCTCCGCCGGCAGCCTCGCGGCCTACAGCCTGGGCATCACCGGCGTCGATCCAATCGAGTACGACATCATCTTCGAGCGCTTCCTGAATCCCGAGCGCGTCTCCATGCCCGACATCGACGTGGACTTCTGCATGCGCGGGCGCGACCAGGTGATCCAGTACGTGCGCGAGAAGTACGACGACGCGGAGGCCGGCGACGACGGCCGGCGGGTGGCGCAGATCATCACCTTCGGGAAGCTCCAGGCCCGCGCCGCCATCCGGGACGTGGGCCGCGTGCTGGGCATGCCGTACGGCGACGTGGACCGCATCGCCAAGCTCATCCCGGAGACCCTGGGCATCAGCCTGGAGCGGGCCCTGGAGCAGTCGCCGGACCTGCGCGCCCGGCGCGACGCCGACGGGCAGGTCGCCCGGCTTCTCGACGTGGCGCGGCGGCTGGAGGGCCTGACGCGCCACGCCTCGACCCACGCAGCCGGCGTGGTCATCGGCAATCGTTCGCTCATCGACGTCGTTCCGCTCTACAAGGACCCCAAGTCCGGCGACGTGATGACCCAGCTCGACATGAAGGCGGTCGAAAGGGTCGGCCTCATCAAGTTCGATTTCCTGGGCCTGAAGACGCTCACGTTGATTGCCGACGCCGAGGAGCGGATCCGCGCCGCACAGCCGGACTTCTCCATCGGGGCGGCGCCCCTCGACGATCCCGCCACCTACGAGTTGCTCGGGCGCGGCGACACGCTGGGCGTGTTCCAGATCGAGTCGTCCGGGATGACCGAGCTCACCGTCAAGCTCCGCCCCACGGAGTTCAAGGAGCTGATCGCCATCGGGGCGCTCTACCGACCGGGGCCCCTCAACTCCGGCATGGTCGAGGACTACGTGAGCCGCCGGCACGGCCTCACGAAGGTCGAGTATCTGCACCCGGACATCGAGGAGATCACCCGCTCCACCCTCGGCGTGATCGCCTACCAGGATCAGGTGCTCCAGATCGCCAACAGGATGGCGGGCTACAGCCTGGGAGAAGCCGACCTGCTGCGCCGGGCCATGGGCAAGAAGGTGCCCGAGGAGATGGAGAAGCAGCGCGAGCGCTTCATATCGGGCTGCCGGGAACGGAACATCGAGGAGGCGACGGCCACCAAGGTGTTCAACCTGATGGCCGCGTTCGCGGGCTACGGCTTCCCCAAGGCGCACTCCACCGCGTATGCGCTGATCACGTTCCAGACCGCCTACCTGAAGGCCAACTACCCCCGCGACTTCCTGGCCGCACTGATGAGCGTGGAGAGCGGAAACAACGACAAGCTGGCGCGCATCATCTCCCATTCCCGGGAGCGCGAGATCGAAGTGCTGCCGCCGGACCTGAACGCGTCGGAGCGGGACTTCACGGTGCTGGCCGAGGGCATCCGCTTCGGCCTGGCGGGGGTCAAGAACGTGGGTGCGGGCGCAATCAATGCGGTGCTGGAGGCCCGCGAGGCGGGCCCGTTCAGCAGCGTGTTCGACTTCACCAGCCGCGTGGATGCGCGCCGCGTGAACCGGCGGGTGGTCGAGAGTCTGGTCAAGTGCGGGGCCTTCGACTCCGTCCATCCGGAGCGCGCGCGGGTCTGGGCCGCGCTCGACCGCGCACTCGAGTCCGGGGCGGCAGCGCAGCGCGACCGCGAGATCGGACAGGCGAGCCTCTTCGGCGGGGCCGGCGCGACCGCGGTGCCCGAGCCGGAGCTGCCGGACGCGGCACAGTGGGCCGACCGGGAGCGCCTCGGCTACGAGAAGGAAGTGCTCGGCTTCTACGTCACGGGCCATCCGCTGGCGGTCGTCGCGGCGGACCTGCGTCGCTACGCCGACCTGACGGCGGCGACGACAGAAGGTCGCGACGGCCACGAGGTACGGGCCGGCGGGCTGTTGACCGGCCTGCGCGAGACGCGCACGCGCCGGGGGGCCCTGATGGCGTTCGGCACCCTGGAAGACCTCGAGGGCGCCTTCGATCTGGTGATCTTCGCCGAGCCCTACGAACGCCTGCGAGAGCTGTTGAAGAGGTCCAAGGACGAGGCGCACCCGGAGCCGCTGCTGGTCTCCGGGACGCTCGAGGCCGGCGACACGCCGAAGATCCTGGTCCGCGATGCGTTGCCCCTGGCGGGCGCCCGCGAGCAGCTCGCTTCGACCCTGCGGCTTCGGGTGGTGGCCGGGGAGCTTTCCCGCGACCGGCTCCAGGCCCTGCGCCGGGTCCTGGAGGCCCACCGCGGCGACTGCGCCGTCCAGCTCCACCTGGTGATCCCGGGCGAGAGCGAGACCCTGCTCGCGCTACCCGACGCCCGCGGCGTGGAGGCGAGCGATGAGCTGCTGAGCGAGGTGGACGCACTGTTCGGGCGGCCCGTCGCCGAGCTCTCCCTGTGAGGCGCCTGACGGCGCTCCTCGCGCTTCTCGCCCTGGTCGTAGCGACGCCGGCGGCGGCCGAGCTGGAGACCGTCTCCCAGCAGGGCGTCGTCGCCGCGGTCGAGGGCCAGGGCGCCTCGGGCATGCGGAGGCAGGCGCTCGCCGACGCCATCGCGCGTGCGGTCGATGGCGTAGCGCGACGCATGGCGGAGGCGGATGGGGCGGCGTCGCCGAGCCGCGCTGAGCTCGACGAGTGGTTGGGCGAGGACCGCCGCGAGTACACCTCCGGCTTCCGCGTGGTGCGTGACCTGGGGGTCCGCGCGCCCCAACTGCTCGAAGAGCTGGAGGAGGGCGCCGAGTACGCCGTGGCCGCCGAGGTGACCGTGGATGCCGGACGGGTGCGGCGCCGTCTCGTGGAGGTCGGCCTGGTACGCCCGCGCGCTTCGGCGCGGCGCCCCTCGGGCCGGCTCCTCCTGATCCTGGAGCCCCTCGACTCCTACGCGGCCTACGCCTACGTGCGGGAGACTCTCGGCGCGGTGCCCGTGGAGTTCACGCGGGGCCGGGCCGTCCTCGGCCTGGAGACCGACCTCCACCCCGAGAGCGTGGTGGAGCGGCTGCGGCGGGGGGCGCCCGAGGACATCCGGGTGGGCCAGGTCGACTGGGACGGCTCCACCCTGCGGCTCGACGTTCGCCACGTGCGCGTCGAAGGCGATTCCTCCGGGGCCGCGCGATTGACACCCTGAGTCGAAATCGCTACTGATCCCGCCGAGTTAGCCCTGCTTCAGGCACGTAGCTCAGTGGCTAGAGCGCCGCCTTGACACGGCGGAGGTCGGCGGTTCAATCCCGCCCGTGCCTACCAGCGCCGAGAGAACGCCGACAGGAGAATCCGTCCCACGGATGCGACGCGCGACATCATGATCTGCCTTTCCCGATGACCGACGTATCCGTACGTCTGCCCGACGGCAACACGCTCGCGTTGCCCAAGGGCACGACCGTTTTCCAGGTGGCGGAGCGCATCGGCGCCGGACTCGCGCGCGCGGCGTTGGCCGGCCGCATCGGCGGCCGCCTGGTGGACCTGCGCCTCCCCCTCGAGGACGACGTGTCTCTCGAGATCGTGACCGCGCGCGACCCCGCTGGCGCCGACGTGATCCGGCACTCGGCCGAGCACGTCATGGCCGACGCCGTGAAGCGGCTCTTCCCCGACTGTGAGATCGACGTCGGGCGCAGCGACCACTCTGAGAAGTTCCAGTACGACTTCAAGGTGGCGGCGCCCTTTACGCCCGACGACCTGGCACGGATCGAGGCCGAGATGGGGCGCATCGTGGCCGAGGACGCACCCTTCGAGCGGCGTACCGTGAGCCGCGACGAGGCCGAGGCGCTCTTCCGGGCGGCGGGCGAGAATCTCAAGGTCTCGCGCATCGCCGACATCCCGGACGACCAGGACATCACGCTGTTCAGCCACGGCGGCTTCACGGACTTGTGCCGCGGCCCCCACGTTCAGCGCGCGGGCCAGATCGGGGCCGTCACGCTCCTCGAGGCGGCGGGTGCCTATTGGAGAGGCGACGAGAGCAACCCGATGCTCCAGCGCATCTACGGGACCGCCTTCGCCTCGAAGAAGGAGCTGAAGGCTCACCTGGAGCGCCTGGAGGAAGCCAAGCGGCGCGACCACCGCGTGCTGGGCAAGGAGCTCGGGCTCTTCTTCCTCACCCCCGAGGTGGGCGGCGGGCTCGCCATGTGGCTGCCGAAAGGCGCCGTGCTGCGCCGCGAGCTGGCGGCCTTCCTCGACGAGCAGCTCACCCGCCGCGGCTACCAGCCCGTGGTGACGCCGCACATCGGGCGCGTGGACCTCTACAAGAGGAGCGGCCACTATCCGTTCTACGCCGACTCCCAGTACCCGCCCATGCAGGTGCCGGACGACGAGCACGAGCAGTACCTGCTGAGGCCGATGAACTGCCCGCACCACATCCATATCTACGCCCACGAGAGGCGCAGCTACCGCGAGCTGCCTCTGCGTTTCGCCGAGTTCGGAACCTGCTACCGCTACGAGAAGTCCGGCGAGCTGACCGGCCTCACCCGCGTGCGCAGCCTGACCGTGGACGACGCCCACATCTTCTGCACACCGGAGCAGGTGGAGGACGAGTTCCGCAGCGTTCTGGAGCTGGTGCAGTTCGTGCTCGGCACCTTCGGCTTCGACGAAGTGCGCACCACGCTCTCGGTGCGCGACCCGTCGAGCGAGAAATACGCCGGGGATGCCGCTCAGTGGGAGCGCGCCGAGGAGACGCTGCGCCGGGTGCTGGATTCCCTGGACATGGACTACGAGCGCGAGGAAGGCGAGGCTGCCTTCTATGGCCCGAAGGTGGACTTCAAGGTGCGCGATGTGATCGGGCGCGAGTGGCAGCTCGGCACGGCGCAGCTCGACTACGTGCTGCCCGAGCGGTTCGACCTCGAGTACACGGGTCCGGACGATCAACCGCATCGCCCGGTGATGATCCATCGGGCGCCCTTCGGCTCCTTCGAGCGCTTCATCGGCATCCTCATCGAGCACTACGCGGGCGACTTCCCGCTCTGGCTGGCGCCGGTGCAGGCCCTCGTGCTGCCCATCACCGAACGACACGTGGACTACGGCCGCAAGGTGCGCGAGCGCCTGCTCTCCGCCGGGATCCGCGCCGAGATCGACGACCGGAACGAGAAGCTGAACTTCAAGATCCGGGAAGCCGAACTGCAGAAGGTCCCCATCATGCTTGTGGTGGGCGACCAGGAGGAGGCGCACGGGACCGTCACTCCTCGCCGTCGCAAAGGACCCAAGGGGGCCAACGAGGCAATCTCCGTGGATGCGTGGATCGCCGAGGCCACCGAGGAAGTCCGACAGCGGCGCAACTAGCCGTCCCGAGAGGAACCGCATATCGCACACCCCAGGAGATTCGACAGGTCCGACCCGAAGAAGGACACTACGCGCATCAACGAGCGCATTCGCGTCCGCGAGATTCGCTTGATTGGAGCGGAAGGCGAACAGTTGGGCGTCATGGCGCCCGAGGACGCGTTGTCCCAGGCCCGCGAGGTAGGCCTCGATCTGGTGGAGGTGGCTCCGAACTCGAGCCCGCCCGTCTGCCGGATCATGGACTACGGCCGGTACAAGTACGAGCAGAAGAAGAAGGCCGGCAAGAGCAAGGGGCACTCGGCGTCGCTCAAGGAGATCAAGCTGCGGCCGCGCACGGATCAGCACGACCTCGAGTTCAAGCTGAAAAACGCGCGCAAGTTCTTGATCGAAGGAGACAAAGTCAAGGTCACGGTCATGTTCCGGGGGCGCGAGATCGTCCACCGGGAGCTCGGTCGCAGGCAGCTGGACGTGGTGACGAAGATGCTCGGCAATCTGGCCTCGGTGGAGAATCCGCCGAGAATGGAAGGCCGCTTCTTGTCCATGATCCTCGTGCCCAATCGGGAGGGAGTGGCCGAGGCGAAACGGGCGGAGGAGGAGGAGAAGACCTCCGCCGATGCCGGCGAGAACGTCGAGGCGGGTGAGACCGTCGAAGCCGGCGAGGACGTCGAAGCCGGCGAGAAGGTCGAAGCCACGAGCTAGGAGAGAACGATGCCCAAGATGAAGACGCACCGCGGGGCGGCCAAGCGCTTCAAGCGCACCGCGAGCGGGAAGATCGTGAGGTCGCGCGCGAACAAGCAGCACATCCTCACCAAGAAGTCGGCAAAGAGAAAGCGGCGGCTGCGCAAGGACACGGTCGTCTCCAGTGTGGACGAGAAGCGGGTGAAGCAGATGCTTCCGACCCTCTAGGGTCGGAGCCGCCGAGCCCCCAAGACCGGACCGGAACGGACCGGAGCAACGGGAAGGAGTGAATCATGCCCCGTGTGAAGCGCAGCACGATGGCCAACAAGCGCAAGAAGCGCATCTTCAAGGACGCCAAGGGCTATCAGGGCACGCGGCACAGGCTGCTCAAGGTTGCGCGCGAGGCGGTCCACAAGGGCTGGCAGTACGCCTATCGCGATCGCCGGCAGCGCAAGCGCGAGCTTCGCCGCCTCTGGATCGCGCGCATCAACGCCGCCGCCCGCGAGCACGGCCTGTCCTACAGCCGCTTCATCCACGGCCTGGCACAGGCCGGCGTGGAAGTGGATCGCAAGAACCTGGCGGACCTGGCGTCCGCCGATCCCCAGGCCTTCGCTCAGCTGGCCGAGTTGGCCCGCAGCCAGGCGGGTGCGCCGGCGGCGTGAGCCAGGTCGACCAGCTCCAGGACGAGGCCCGGGAGGCCGTTGCCGCCGCCGGCAGCCTGGCGGAGTTGGTCCAGGTGCGCGCCCGGTTCCTCGGGCGCAAGGGCTCGGTGGCTGCGGTGCTGCGCAGCATCGGCGAACTCCCGGCCGCAGAGCGGGGCCCCGTGGGCGCCGCCGCCAATCGAGCCAAGCAACAGATCGAGTCGTGGGTGGCGGAGCGTCGCAGCGCGCTGAAGCGGGCCGGGCGCTCGAAGTCCCTCGAGCAGCACCGGCTCGACACGAGCCTGCCCGGCGCCGCGCCCGCATCGGGTCGCTTGCACCCGGTGACCCGGGTCTTTCGCGATGTCGTCGAGTTCTTCACGTCCATGGGCTTCGCCATCGAGGAAGGCCCCGAGGTGGAGACCGACTGGAACAACTTCGGCGCGCTCAACTTCCCGGACGATCACCCGGCGCGCGACATCCAGGACACCTTCTTCGTCGAGGGCGGCCACGTGCTCCGCACCCACACCTCGCCGGTGCAGATCCGCGCCATGACGGGCCTCGCGCCCCCCTTCCGCTTCATCGCACCGGGTCGCGTCTACCGGCACGACTCCGACGCGACCCACACGCCCATGTTCCACCAGATCGAGGGCTTCATGGTGGACGAGCGCACCACCTTTGCGGACCTCAAGGGCGTGCTGCACGCCTTTGCGCGCCACATGTTCGGCCCCGAGACCGAGCTGCGCTTCCGCGCACACTACTTCCCCTTCACCGAGCCCAGCGCCGAGATGGACTTCAGCTGGCGCGGCGGATGGATGGAGTGGGGCGGCTGCGGGATGATCCACCCCAACGTGCTCACGAACTGCGGCGTCGACCCGCAGCGCTGGCAGGGGTGGGCGTTCGGGATGGGCATCGACCGCACCGCGATGGACCTCTACGGCCTGTCCGATCTGCGCTCGCTGTTCGAAGGCGACGTTCGACTGCTGGAGCGGCTGTGATGGCGCACCGGGGTCTGCCGTGCGCGTAGCGCTGGGCTGGCTCGCGGAGTGGATCCCGCTGCCGGACTCCACCGACGCTCTGATGGAGCGCCTCACCCTCGGCGGACTGGAGATCGAGTCGATCGAGCGCACGGGGCCGCCGCTGGACGGGATCGTGGTGGGCCACGTGGTCGCCTGCGAGCGCCACCCGGACGCGGACCGTCTGTCGGTGTGTCAGGTAGACACCGGAGACGGCAAGCCGGTCGAGGTGGTGTGCGGCGCGCCCAACGTAGCGGAGGGCCAGAAGATCGCGTTCGCTCCGCCGGGCACGGTGCTTCCCGACGGCACCAAGCTCAAGAAGACGAAGATCCGCGGCGTGGTCTCGCGGGGCATGATCTGCTCGGCCCGCGAGCTGGGCCTGGGCGACGAGCACGACGGAATCCTGGTCCTCGACCCGGCCGCGCCGGTGGGCGCGCCGGCGGCCGAGTCCCTGAGCATCGGCGACGTGGTGCTGGAGATGGAGATCACGCCCAACCGCGGCGACTGGGCCTCCATGCTCGGCATGGCCCGCGAGGTGCGTTCGCACTTCGGAGGCGAGCTGACGCCTCCCGACACCCAGCCCGCAGAAGAGGGCACCCCCGCCGCGGACGACGTGGTCGTCGAGATCGAGGCTTCCGACGGCTGCCCCCGCTACGTGGCGCGGGTGGTGCGCGGCGTGCAGGTAGGCCCCTCCCCGGAGTGGCTCCGGGAGCGCCTCGAGGCCGCCGGAATTCGCGCCATCAACACGGTGGTGGACGTGACGAACCTGGTGATGCTCGAGTTCGGTCAGCCGCTGCACGCCTTCGACCTGGGGACGCTGCGCGGGGGGCGGGTGCGCGTGCGGCGCGCCACGCCGGGCGAGAAGCTCGTGACGCTCGACGGCCAGGCCCGCGCGCTGGAGGCGACGGATCTCGTGATCGCCGACGCCGAGCGTGGCATCGCGCTGGCGGGTGTGATGGGCGGGACCGAGACGGAGGTCTCCCCGGCCACCAGCGACGTGCTGATCGAGGCTGCCCAGTTCCATCCCACCGATGTGCGCCGCACGGCGCGGCGCCTGGGTCTCCACTCCGAGTCGTCGTACCGCTTCGAGCGGGGCGTCGACCCCGAGGGTGTGGCGCGGGCGGCGGATCGGGCGGCGCGGCTCCTGGTGGAGCTGGCCGGCGGCCGAGCGGCCCCGGGGCGCGTGGAGGCGCGTGGCACGGCGCTTCCCCACACCGACACGGTTCGCCTCGACCCTGCCCGGGTGAACCGGCTCCTCGGCACGGACCTCTCCTCGGACGACGTAGCCGCGCTGCTGCGGCGTGCCGACCTCGACACCGCGCAGGACGGCGCCCAGCTGGTGGCGAGCGTCCCGTCGTGGCGCCAGGACGTGGCACAGGAGGCGGACCTGGTGGAGGAGGTGGCGCGGGTATACGGCTACGACCGCATCCCCACGACCCTGCCGGTCGGGCCCGTCGCCCCGGTGAGCCGTCCTGCCGGAAGCCGCCTGGGAGAGCGCGTCCGCGACGCTCTGGTGGCCCAGGGTCTGCTGGAGTGCATCACCCTCCCGTTCGCGGCTCCCGAAGATCCCGACCTCCTCGGCCTGGTCGCGGACGATCCGCGCCGGCACAGCGTCCGCCTGCGCAACCCCATCATCGGGGAGCACTCGGAGCTGCGCACGAGCCTGATTCCGTCGCTGCTGCGCCTCGCGCACCACAACCTGGCGCGTCAGGCCGACGCGCTGCAGCTCTTCGAGATCGGGCCCTGCTTCCTGGCCAACGACCGCGAGGGACCCGGCCAGGACGCTCTGCCTGCAGAGCCCGTGGGCGTGGCGGGCTTGATCACCCGCGGGGAGCGTCCCAGGCTCTGGGAGTCTCGTGAGCGGATCCCGCTGTTTTTTCTCGGAAAAGGGGTCGCCGAACGGGTGCTTTTCGATTTAGGCTACGCCGCGTGGTGCAGATCCGAACCCGGCTCACAACGGGGGGGGACGGAGCCGTACCACCATCCGGGCGCCGCGGCCCGGTTCGGGGTGGGAGAGCGCGTGATCGGATCCGTGGGCGAGCTTCATCCGGAGACAGCAGCCCGCTTCGGTATCGAGGTGCCCTGCGTCGTGTTCGAACTGGATGTGAGTGGCTTGTTGGAGGTCCCGCCGCGCGACGCGGACTTTCAGGAGGTCTCGCGCCAGCCGGCGGCACGCCGCGACCTCGCTGTGCTGCTCGACCGCGATGCCGCCGCCGGTGAGGTGCAGGAGGCGATTGGCGCCGCCGCCGGACCCGATCTGGTGTCCGTGGAGCTCTTCGATCGTTACGAGGGACGCGGGGTCCCTGAGGGAAAGGTAAGCCTGGCGTTCCGGCTGGTGTTCCAGCGGACCGATCGGGCGGTTCGGGAAGCGGAGATTGCGAAGCGCGTGGACCGGGTGGTGAAGATGCTCGCCCACCGGTTCGGAGGGCAGCTGCGCGATTAGCGAGCCAGGGGAGCGAGGAAGCATGACGAAGGCGGAAATCGTCGAGACGATCTACGAGCGCGTGGGCTTCTCCAAGAAGGAGTCGGCCGACCTCGTGGAGACCGTGTTCTCCATCATCAAGGAGACGCTTGCCGACGGCGAGAAGGTGAAGATCTCCGGCTTCGGCAACTTCGTGGTGCGCGAGAAGAACGAGCGCAAGGGGCGGAATCCGCAGACGGGTGAAGAAATCCGTCTGCCCGCGCGAAGAGTCCTCACCTTCAAGCCCAGCCTCGTGCTAAAAAACATCTTGAACGAGGAGCCGCCGGGCGAAGAGGACCGCGGCTGAGCCTAGTCCCCGGCTCCTCGCGCGCGTTTCGTTCGGGGGGACTCACCTGTGTCACGTACAACCCGTACAACCCGTACAACCCGTACAACCCGTACAGCCCGTACAGCCCGTACAGCAAAAGGGGACGACCGGCCGGAGAGCGACAAGCGCTACTACCGGATCGGCGAGGTCAGCAAGATCACGGACGTGAAGCCTTACGTCCTGCGTTACTGGGAGAGTGAGTTCCGCTGGATGGCGCCGACCAAGTCGCGCTCCAACCAGCGCCTCTACCGCCGCAAGGACATCGACACGATCCTGCTGATCAAGAAGCTGCTGCACGAGCAGCGCTACACGATCGCGGGCGCCAAGAAGAAGCTGCGCGACCTGGGCCTGGCCAAGGCGCTCGATCGCGGACCGGAACTCGAAGCCGATCTGCCCATCGATCACCGCACCCGCTACCGCAAGATCCGCGAAGAGCTCGAGGCGATTCGCGCGCGGCTCTAGCGGCCCTTCTTCGGGACCAGCAGCACCGGAATCCTGGCCATGCGCGCCACGCGCTCGGCGGTGGAGCCGATGAGCAGCGCTTCCGCCAGGTTGAGCCCCTGAGCGCCAACGACGATGAGGTCCGCCTTCGCCCGGCGCGCCTGGGCCAGCAGGACTTCGTGGGGGAGGCCGGTGGCCACCTTCGTCCGGAACTTCAGCTTGCCGAGACGCGCAGCGAGGGCCTCGAGCCGCTCCTCTGAATCGCGCCGGGCCTCGGCCTGGAGCTCGCTCACGCGCCGCCGGTTGGCAGCCGAGAACGGGACGCTGGGGCGCAGCTTGGGCACCACGTGCACCACGTGCAGGGTGGCGCCGGCGTTGCGTGCCAGCGTTGCGGCGTGAGCCAGCGCTTGTCGCGAGCAGGGCGAGAAGTCGACGCCCACCAGGACGTTGAGATAGCGGGGAGCTGCCACGGAATCTCCTAGAAGGGCATCAGGATGAGGCCAGTCAGGAGGAGCCACATCAGGACGTAGGCCACGCCGAACGTGCCGACGGCGCGCGCGGTGGTGAAGTCGAGGGCCTGACGCACGGCCACCACCCCGCACACCAACATCCAGAGGTCCCCGGCGAGCGTGATGCCGACGCCCAGCTTCGCGGGGCTCACGAACGCGAAGAAGCGCAGCAGCCCTGGCGCAAAGGCGAAGCCCGTGGTGCGCAGCACCTCCAGGAAGTCGGTCTCCGTCTCCGGCCCTTTGAAGAAGGTGGCGCCCACCATGTAGGCAAAGGCCGAGCCGAAGAGCCAGATGATCATCGGCTCCACCAGGTCGACCGTGACCCAGAAGCTGGCGACCGCCAGCGTTTCGTTGCCGATCACGACGTCGCGCAGGAAGGTGCCCGTGCCCCCGGCTATACAGACGAGCAGCACGATGAACGTGGCCTGGCGGATGGACTCCTTCTCGGCTTCCACCTCTTCGTAGAAGTCGGACTCGAGCGTGATCGCGCGGAACATTCGGCGTAGCAGGGAACGACGGCCCACCTAGTCGGCTCCTCCAAAGATCCTCTGGATCAGGCGCGACACCGCGCCGCGAATGCCCGTGCGGTCCCGAACGTCGGCCACCGCCTGTTGCACCGCATCCGTGCTCTGGCACTGGGTCATGTTGCCTTGCGCGTCGGCGCAACGCACGGGCACCGGCCGACTTCGCCGCGAAACGTCCTGGACGGCCTGGCGCATGGCCAGGCGGAAGGCCTGGTCGTCGCTGGCCCGGTAGGTGTCGCCCATCAGGGTGTTCCAGCGCTCGAGTCGCGCCGCGAGATCCGCGTCTTGGGATCCCGGCACCGCCCGTTCGGACAGGACGTAGTAGGCGTAGGCCAGCGTGGACAGCGCCTGGTAGCGATCCTCCCCCGCCAGGTCGCCCTCCACCTCGGCCAGCGCGGAGTCGTCCACCGTCCCCTCGCTCAGGCCGGTGAAGAATTCCGCGTAGTCCTCCCGGGCGGGGATTAGGCAGGCGGGGGGCTTGTCGTCCTCCGGCAGCGGGCAATACGAGCCAGGGCCGATCTCGGGCCCCGCGAGGCCCAAGGACGAGACAGCGGCCATGGCGAGCCAGCGGGCTCGCTTCATGCGCTGGCGTCCCCCCGCGGCAGCTCCATGGACAACCCACATACGAGGCCCAGCCAGAACTCCTCGCCCCGGCCGAAGCGAAGCGCAGCCCCGTCATCGGTTTCCAGCGTCACTTCGATGCTCTCGATCTGGATGCGATCGTCCATCTCGCCATGACCGCGCACGTTGGGAATGGGATCGAGCCCCTTCCTCAGGTAGGCGCCCTCGATGGCGCCGCCGTGGATGGCCGGGCGCGTGGGGTCGTTGAGCTCCGGCATGGCCACGTTCGTCTCCGGGTCGGCTGCTCCAGCGAGCACCCACGCGGTCTTGGAGCCCTTCCGCCAGGGCTTGCCCTTGGTGGGCTGGAGCCGAAACTCCCGTCCGGCCGGCCCACGGAGGCCCAGGAAGATGGGGTCGTCCGTCGCTGCCATCTTGTCGGATCCCACCTGGACGTGGATGGTGATGCGGCGCACCCTGGCGCCTTGGGCGGCGTTCAAGACGGCGCTCCTCCTGACGAAAAGACTTCTACGGGAGTCAGCAATGGTCGGCGTAAGTATGGGGGCCGCCAGCGCAGGGTCAACCGGAGGCGTGGAGAACAGCGTGCAGCGCAAGATGGCGCCGAGCGACCCGTTTCCGATGACATCGGACCCGGACGCCTATCTGGGCCGGTCCGCCAGCGAGCGGGCGCTGGCCGCCCTGGAGCGCGCGGTGCTGGAGGGTGCCGGCCTGGCGGCCGTGACCGGCCCGCCCGGGCTCGGCAAGACCCTCCTGCTGCGGGTCCTCGCCCGCCGCCTGGGCGCGCGCGTGCGCTGTGTGTATCTGCCGTACTCGGCGCTGCCGCCGGAGGGATTGTGCATCTGGGCCCTCGCCGAGCTCGGTGTGGCGGCCGGCGGAAATCCGGAAGCGGAGCTGCTGGACCTGGCCCGCGCGGGGCGCCCGCTGGTCCTGCTGCTCGACGACATCTCCACGCTGCCGCTCGCAACAGGGCGCGGACTGGCCGACCTGTGCGCCGAGTCGCGCGGGGCCATGCGCCTGGTGGCCGCTGCGACCGACCGGGTCGGTACCGGTGCCGCCCTCGCGACGCTGGGGGCCGGCGTGCTGGAGGTGCGCCTGTCGCGTCCCATGAATCCGAGTGAGACGTCGTCCTACGTGCGTCACCGGCTGACCTGCGCCCAGGCCTCGGCCGGAACGTGCGCGCGCTTTGGCGACGCGCAGATCGCCGAGCTGCACCGCATCTCGGGCGGGGTCCCGCGCTCGGTGCATCGGCTGGCCACGGCGGTGCTGCGTGCCTCAGCCCCGCGTTCCGGCGGCCGGCTCGATCCCCTGCTGGACGCCGATCCGCTCGACGGCGACTAGCCGGTCAGCGCGCGCTCGATCGACTTCGCGATGAGGAGACCCGACTCGGGCGTGGTCGGAGCCCACACTTCCGCGGGTAGCGCGGCCGGTGGCGTCTGCCCCTCGCGCAGCTTGGCCAGCTCCGCCAGCAACGCCTCGCTCGAGCGCGTGACGGGCAAGCACGCTCCGAGCATGTGCTCGCTGTGCTCGTCGGGGAAGGCCCCCAGGTGGATCCAGACGGGGCGGCCCAGGCCGAGCGCCTCGACCGCGGCTGTCGAGATGCTCGTCACGACCGCCTCGGCGGCCGCAATCTCGTCGGCGAGCGGAACGTTGGGCGGCGAGACGTGCACGCCGGGGCGGCAGGCCAGGTCGCGGTAGACGCTGCGGTCCTCGCGTGGGTGGATGCGCACGTGGAGCTCCCATCCCGCGGCCGGAAGCGCTCCGGCGAGCGCCTCCAGGTCGCGCCGCTGGCAGCGGTCGAGGTGGGGCTCATCGTGCCAGCGAAACGCGGTCGAGGCGTACAGCACGCGGCCGGGGCGGTGCTCGACGCGCTCGGCGCTCTCGGCACTGCGCCCAAGCTCCGCGAGGCGCGGGATGCCGTGGGTCTCGAGCAGCGTCGGGATGCCGTGAGCCGCGAGCGCCCGTGTGGTGAAGCGGCCCATGGTGTAGATGCGGTCGAGCGGGGTGTGAGCGAGGAGGCCGGGCACGTAGGGTTCGAGCCCGACGGCGCAGCCGGCTGCGAGTCCCAGCCGCCGAGCGTGGAAGCGCAGCCAGCGGCGCGCCGACCACGCGGCTCCGCGACCCCGCCGCAAGCACGGGGCGGGAAGGATCGGCCCGTCGAGGATCAGCGCCGTGAAGCCGCCCCGGGAGCGCACTTCCTGGAGCAGGATTCGCTCGAAGGCGCCGTCCATCCCGATCACCACCGCGTCGAAGCCTTCGGCCCTGCGGCGCAGCTCCGGGGCGAGCGCGGCGACCGCGCGCAGGCGCGATACGAACGGGCGCCGCGCGAAGGCCGGCGACAGGGCAGGGACCGCCAGCTCCGCGTGGGTCACCCCCTCGGGCAGCGACTCCCACTCGAGGGCCGGGGCGACGCCCTGATCGTGCAGCGCGTCGAGGCTGAGCAGGTGGGCACGCACGCCGCTTGCGGCGAGGGCCCGTGCGACCGGCAGCGCGTTGCCCAGCTGGCCTAGGTTGGCGCACGGGAACAGGACGGCGGTCGACGGCACTGCGGGCGTTACCCGTCCTCGGGGCCCATGTCGAAGATCTGGTTCGAGTAGTTGAAGGAGACGTCGCCCTGGTTGCGACGCGGCTCCTGCGTCCCCTTGGTGTGCTTGCGGTAGCCGCCGGTCCGGACGTAGGAATCTTCGGACAGCCCCAGGCCGAGCTTCTCGTTGAGCCGTCCGCAGCCCGCCGTGATCTCCTCCAGGATCTCCTCGTCCGACATGGAGGTCATGTTCAGGCAGATGTCCTGGCGCTCGGTGATCGAGTCGAGGAAGGCGTTCTCGTCGGTGATGTGACCGTTCTCGAGTGCGTAGGTGTACATCCCCGTATCGGGCAGAGGCAGCAGGAAGCCCACGCTGGGGTAGATCTCGTTGCGCTCGCACATGTCGAACGTCTCACGGATGCTCTCACGGGTTTCGATCGGGTAGCCGATCACGACGCTGGTGTTCGAGGTGATGCCCACCTCGCGCAGGATGGCGACCTGCTCGGCGAAGTACTCGGCCTTGATGTGTTTCTCCATCATCTCGAGGATCGCCTGGTTACCGGACTCCAGCGAGTAGCCGAGGGCCGCGCAGCCGGCCTCCTTGAACTTGTGGGCCACCTCGAGGCGCTTCGCGTAGGGGATCTTCGGGTTTCCGAAGAGGTCCGTGCGCACCGCGGCGCTCCACGAGAAGCGCTCGGGCGAAGCGAGCAGCGCGTCCACGATCTTCTCGGCCTGCGAAAGCTTGTAGAACGTGAGGTCGTCCCAGAAGTTGATGTAGTTGGCGTCGTACTTCTCGAGGCCGTGTCGCACCTCTTCGACGACGCTGTCGGTCTTGCGGTGCCGGTACGGGTCGTGCTGGTAGACGATGTGGCAGAAGGTGCAGCTGAAGACGCAGCCCCGCGCCGTGGAGACGGGCATCGTCCGCCAGACGACGTCCTCCTGGCCCCCGAACGCCGAGGGCGCGTCGGTCACTTCGAAGTACTGGTCCACGTCGAAGAGATCCCAGTCCGGGCGCGGAATCTGGTCGATGTCCACCGCCGGGCGGCGGGCCGTCTTCACTATGTGCCCGGTGTCGCTGCGCACGGCGAGTCCGGGAACGTCGTCGAGGTGGCCTCCGCGGCGCAGACATTCCAGCACGTCCAGGGCCGCGTACTCGCCCTCGCCGATCACCACGGCGTCGGCGGCGGAGTGCTCCAGGAAGAGCTCGGGGATCGAGCCGCCCACGGAGTTGCCCACCACGATGGTGGCTTCGGGCTGGTGGCGACGGACCGTGTGGGTCAGCCACTTCATCCACTTGTAGTGGGTCACGATCGACCCGGTCAGCACCACGTCGTAGCGGTTGGAGGCCAGGTAGTCCTCGACCTGGGCGTCGTCGTAGTCGTAGAGCCCGATGTCCAGGAGGTCGAAATCCCAGCCGGCCTCCTTGACCACGGTCATCACGTAGGCCAGGCCCACGGGCAGGTAGCGCACCGGATTGCCGGGCCGCAGATTCGGGTTGATGAAGAGCACTCGCATGGCCCTTTCATCGGCAAGAAGGGGCCCCAGGCTGAGGGCTCCCGGCGGCTTCTGCCGCCTCCGGGCGGGCTCGAACGAGGCCGCACCGGGAGCGAGAATGGGGGTTTCTCCCCCACGCGCCTCGCTGGACGAATCCCCGCGCGCGGGCTAAGGATTCCCGCGTCGGGCCGTAGCGCAGCTTGGTAGCGCGCTTGACTGGGGGTCAAGAGGTCGCGAGTTCGAATCTCGCCGGCCCGACCAATGCCTTCCCCCGGGTGACAAGAAGTGAACCGCCTTGAAGCCTGTGGCGCCGTCGCCGAGTCGGCCCTGGCTGGTGTCGTACTCGAACTCCGTTATGAGCTCGAGGTTGCGGACGAGCCCGAGGTTCGTTCGAAGCAACGGACTCGCGTAGGTGTTGTCGCCGCCCTCGCGCTCCAGCTTCGCGAGTCCAAGGCGCAGCTCCAGCTGTGCGGCCGCCGTCGTCTCGGCATCGGTCGAGCGATACGGGGGGAATGCAGCAGCCGCTGAAGCGCAGAGCGGGAGGAGCGCGACGACGGCCAGGCCCAGCCGTACGCGAGCGCCCAGAAGCGCCGGCTACCGCTCCGCTGCCCGGAGGTCGTCGAAGAGCGTCACGCTGTCGGCCTTCGTCCAGAGCCCCACCTTCCCGGGAGCCGGGAAGGTGTCGTCCTCCACCTCGAACAGATGCTCGGCGCCGAGCCAGACGGAGAACCGCCCTCCCTTGGCTTTGACCCGGAGTGTGCTCCACCGGCCGGCGGGGACCTCCGCCGTACGGCCGTAGGCGAAGGGCCATGAGCCCACGGGCCTCAGGTCGCTCCGCTCCCCGTTCTCCACCTTGTACAGCACGACGTTGTCCTCGAGCGCGTTGGCTCGAACGACGTAGTAGTTGTCCGGGTCGCGGTAGCGCCAGACGAGTCCCGCCGCCTGGTCCACCGTGCCCGAGACAGGCTTGAACGCGACCGAGAGGTCGACGTCCGCGGCCGTGAATCCTTCGTAGACGCAGACCGGAAAGCGGTAGCTCGTGGTGTCGGCGCTGGTCTGTGCGAGGACCCGTGTTCCTGCCGGGGCGCTGGCGTCGTCTTCGATCGCCCAGCTGCCGGCAGCTCCCCGGCCCGTCCGGGCGCACGTGAAGGCCTTCGGAGCCTCGCCGACAGCCATGCTCTCGAAGTCGACTACGACCCCCGAGGAACGGCTCACACCTCCCTGCGCATCCAGCGCGGCTCGAAGCCCCTGGGCCAGAGCAACCGCGGGCCCCTTTCCCCAGAAGTGGGCGAAGTAGATGGAGGGAGTCTCGCCGAGCATGTGGTTGTGGAGCGCCACGACGCTGATCTTCGACTTGCGCAGGGCCTTCAGCACGGGCCGGACCTCGCCCGCTGTCATGGCGAAGTCGCCCGCCACGGCCGCCAGCTCGTTCCCTCCCGTGAACGCCATCCACGTGGTGAGCCCCATCGAGGCCCCGAACTCCATGCCCCCCATCTCCGCGCTGCGCCCGATGGAGATCTTGAAGACATCTCCGTTGGCTCGACCGCTGTGCCCCAGGATCCGCTCCAGTCGGGAGGCGTCGATCTCGCCCGCCTGGGGCGTGGGTCCCGGGAAGCGGGCGGCCGGCTGCGGGTTCTGCCCGCGGACCCGTTCTACCGCGTTCCACATCTCGCGAACTCCGCGGGCGAGGGCCTCCACCGAGCCCGAGCCGCCGATGTGCATGAAGTACACCTTGGGGTCGTCGAAGAAGAAGTGGTTGTGGAGCGCGGTGATCTCGATCCCTGCGGCGAGTGCTGCATCCATGGCGGCGTCCACCTCGTCCTCGAAGACGACCGTGTCGCCCATGACTCGTGCGGCAGAAGACGTCTCTTGGAAGGCGGCCCAGGATGTCAATCCCATCGCGGGCGGAAAGCGCAGCCCGTCGACCGCGAGCGCGACGTCGTCGCGGGGCCAGGCGACCCGAACCGCCCCGTCGGCCGTGGCGGTGGCCTGGGCACCCATGATCTTCGAGATCGACGCCTCATCGACTTCACCCGCGGCCGTGGTCGCCCACATCGGGGCAGCGAGCACGAGGGCTAGAATCGAAACCGGAGTCCTCCCAACTCCGATACCCCCTGTCGTCCTCGCACTAGCGCCCTCTTCTGCGCCTGGGTCGGCTCGCCTCACCACCTGGTGACCTCCTGCTCCCGCGGCCGCCGCCGCCCCAGGAGGATACCGGCACGGAGCGCCGGAACCGGGCGGGTCGGCGAGGCAGCATCTCGCCACTTGAGTAGCGACGCCGGTGCCGGTGCCCGTCAGGTCTGCCACCCTGGTCAGGCGCGGGAGTGGTCAGGCGCGGGAGCGGAGGCACGCCACGGGCAACATCGCCGAAATCGCAGCCCTGGTCGCCGTCATCCTGGGGCTCGCGTACATGGCCGTGTCCTGGGTGAGGGGGCGGGCCAGCACCACCCGGAGCACCGTCGCGATCTGGGCCAAGTCGCGCCTCAACGCGGTGCTCTTCTTCGTCAGCTTCATGCTCGCTCTCCCCTGGGCCGCCCATCGGCTGCTCCCGCTGACACTGCCGGTTCCAGCGGCAGTCGCGACCTGGGGAGGGGGCGCTCTCTTCCTGCTCGGGATGTCCGGCTGGATCGCCTGTCTCGACGCCTTCAGCCGCCGAGGGCGAGGAACTCCGTCGCCGCTGGATGCGCCCAGCCGATTGGTCACCGATGGACTCCACGCCGTCGTGCGCAACCCGATGATCGTCTCCGAGTTGATCGTGCTGTGGGGAATCGTGCTCTACGTGGCGAGCCTGGGCGTCGCGCTGTACGCCGTTGCTACGACGCTGGGAGCGCACTGGGTCGTGATTCGCAGCGAGGAGCCACAGCTCCGCGAGCGCTTCGGGGAGCAGTACGACGAGTACTGCGACGCCGTCCCTCGCTGGCTACCCCGGCTTCGCTGCTAGCTTGGCCCGGACGGCTCTTCTTCCACCACTTGCGTCCGCTGAACGACACGCGGATCCGCCTGTATAATGGGTCGCGAGCCGCGGTACCCACGCGCTTTGCGCGGCCCGCGCTAGGAGGCTCCATGGCGCAACGAACCGCCAGCCGGTTGGACAAGAAGACCCGGGCGGTCTACGACGAGGTGGTCCACCAGGAGAAGGAAGAGGCCGGCCTCGACGCGCTCAAGCGCGCCGAAGAGGTGGTCTCCCGCGCCGGGTCGGTGGACGAGATCCGCAAGAGCCTGGACGTCGAGAAGGCCCACCTGCAGGACGTGATCAAGGCCAAGGCCAAGCTCCAGGAGACGGTGGGGAGCCTGATCGCGGGCTACGACGCCCTCACCAACTCGCTCGGCGGCGAGATCGAAGTGGACTCCGAACTCGGCCGCGGAACCGAGTTCATAGTGACCCTGCCGCGCACGTCCTCGGAGCCGTGACGTCGGACGCGGCGCTC
>CAXMOD010000124.1:0-27420 GCA_964194905.1 uncultured Desulfobacterales bacterium
TAGGCGCCCAGCACGCCCGCCATCGCGGCGTGGCTCGTCTCTGCGCCGGCCACCGCCCGCGACGAGAGTACCAGGCAGACGCCGAACGCGAGTCGACCAGCGAAGCTCTGCATGGACAGGTACGTGGCGCGCACGCCCGTCTCTACGCGCGGGTGGACCTCGGCCAGTACGATCGGGTTGAGCAGCCCCATCGGCACGCTGCGCAGCAGTACGAGCCCGAGCACCCACGGCGCAAGCGTGGCGCCCATGGCCGCGATGATGGAGAGCTGGATCGCCATCGCGACGAGCAGGCTCGGGTAGACGCGGAGCCGGGTGCGCACCGCCATGGCGGCACGACTCGCCCCGGCCCCGAGCAGCGCCATGGCTCCCGCCAGCCCGCCCGCCACCGCGGGAGTCACGGCGTACCCCTCGCCGCCGTCGCCCAGCAGGAGACCGATGTAGGGCTGGAAGAACTCGTACGGCACGTGGTTCAGGACCACCATGCCGACCACGAAGACGAACACCCAGCGCAGCACCGGGTCGCGCAGGTGAACGGCGACCCGGCGCAGCGCAGCGATGGGCGGGAGGAGCCGCGACCCGTCCGGCGGACGCGGCTCGGCGAAGCCCAGCGCGACGAAGCCCGCGCATGCGCTGCCCAGTGCCGTGAGCGCCCACGCCGCACGCAGGTCGAAGCCGGCCAATAGCCCGCCGACGAGGGAGGCGCCCGCGGTGGCCGTCAAACCCCAGGCGAACGCGCGCCCTTCGAGCGCGCCCACCTCGACCTCGCGGCCCAGCTCCCGCAGCGAATCGAAGAGCAGCGCCGAGTCCGCGCCGGAGTTGAGCGCATGGCCACCCGCCTTGAGCAACTGCGCGGCCAGAAACGGGACAAAGGAGCCGGTGAGCGTGAAGGTGATCGCCGCAGCCACGTCGAATACGCAGGAGAGCACCAGCGTGGGACGTCGCCCGAGGCGATCCGCCAGGTAGCCCGAAGGAACCTCCGCGACGACGACCGCGAAGTAGTAGACGGCCTCCAGGAGGAGCGCCTCCTCGAGCGAGACGGCCGAGAGGAAGTAGAGGAAGAAGACCGGCAGCCAGAAGAGCGCATTGCGGAATGCCTGGTAGAGCGGATAGAGGCGTACGTTGCGCTCCACACGCTCGCGCCGCGTCACGCGCTAGTCCGCCGGGGCCCAGGAGACGGCCGCAGACCAGCCGGAGGTGGTGTGCTGGGTGCCGTCCTCCATGAGGAGGTGCGCCTCGACTCCCGCTTCACCTTCCACGAGCGCCAGACCCTCTCGCCCCAACACCGCGAGGGCCGTGCTCCAGGCTTCCGCGCTGGTGGCGCCGGGGGCCACCACGGCGGCCTGCACGTTGCGGGTGAGAGCGCGGCCCGTGCGCGGGTCGATGACGTGCCCATAGCGCACGCCGCCGATGTCGGCGTAGTGACCGAGCGAGCCCGAAACCGAGAATCCCATGTCGCGCAGCTCCGCGAAGCCCGCGACCCCCTCCCCTCTCCGCACCGCCACCGTCCAGGCGTCCGCATCCGCCGGCTTGCCGCGTGCCAGGATGCTGCTCTGTCCGTAGTCGAGCAACGCGTCGCGCACGCTGCCCTGATCGAGGACTTCGCCGAGGCGATCGAGCGCCCAGCCCTTGGCGATGCCACCCAGATCGATCCGCATGCCGGGCCGGGTGAGATCGACCGTGGGCACGTGGCTGTGGATCTTGACTGCGTTGGAGCCGACGCGCAGAAGCACCGACGCCAACTCGGCGTCGGAAGGGGGCGCGTCGCGCAGCGCGGCGTCGCCCCACAGATCGACCAACGGACCCACCGTGACGTCGAAGGCGCCCTGGGTGCGACGCGCGAAGTCGAGGGACTCGCCGAGGATGCGGGCGAGGCGCGGGTCCACCGGCTGCGGGCCGCGCCCGGCGGCCTGCGACAAGCGGTTGACCGGGCTCTCGCTGAGGAAGGAGCTGAAGAGCCGCTCGTACTCGTGGACGCGCCCGAAGAGCACCTCGGCCGCGCGGCGTCCGCGGGCCTCGTCCTCCATCACCAGGGTGAGCTCGAGCAATGTCCCCATGGACGGCCGGCCGGTCCTCACCGTGATGCGGGTGATCGCCACCTTCTCGCCGATCGGAGGTTCCGGCTCGTCCGACGGCACCTCGTAGCCGGAGATGTGCCCCGGCGGCGGAGCGGGTCCGGGCGTGCAGGCCGCGACCCCGACGGCGCAAGCCGTGCAGAGCAGCAGGAGCGCGCGGCGCTTCACGCCTCGCCGCTCTCGTAGCTATCCCCGCTCCCGCGGAAGACGGCCCACAGCGCGGTCGCCATCAGGGCGAACAGGCTCCCCTGGAGCAGCAAGAATCCGCCGATCTTCAGGTACGCGAAGCCCGGGTGGGCGAAGCGCACCAACCAGCCCGCGCCTTCGTCGAGGGCGGCGGCCAGGAAGGGAAGCGCGATCAGCCACGCCTTCACCCCGTTGCGGACCGGCACGAAGAGCATCAGGTGGGTCAGCACCAGCAGGAGCAACCCCATCGCGAAGAAGTGGAAATGGCTGACCTCGAGCATGCCCTGGTAGGTGCGCGGCTGGAGGAAGCGTTCCGGGTCGCCCAGGTAGTACCCGATCACCGAGCTGTAGCTGAGGCTCATCTTGTTGAAGTAGAGCAGCGCGTTGGTCACCCAGAGACCGGCGACGTAGAGCACGTAGAGCACCACGATGGTCTGGAGAAGCCGGTTGCGGCTCCACTCTCCGGTGACGACGAAGCGCACGGGGCGGGCTAGCGCCCGAGGCCTCCGCCGGAGGCGGGAGGGGAAGGCGCGGAGGCCTGCGCGCCGTCGCGCACCAGGACCTCGTAGAGAGCGAGGGCGCGGCGCACGCCGCCGGTCACCGCGCGCGACGAGAGGGTCGAGCCCGCGATGGCGTGCACCTTACGCCGCAGCGAGAGGTCGGGCGAGAGGCGCTCGTCGCGGAACTGCTCCAGCCAGCGGGACGACGGGAGATATTCCCGGGGCTCGTAGAAGGCGAGCATGCGCACGTCGCGGACCTCGCCTTCGGGCGAGATCACCACCATGAACGCCTCGGGCTGGGTGCGCACGGTGTGGATGTCGATCAGCGCGTAGCCGACGATGCGATCGTTGCGAAAGCCGGTGTAGAGCGTCACGAGACGCGAATCCAGGCGCGCCCCGGCACGCCCCTCTACCTGCTTCGCCTGCCCGTCGTCGAGCACGTAGCTGCGCTCGTCCACGCGCTCGGCGTCGGGAAAGGCCGTGGCCACGGCCTCGCTGCGCGACAGGAACACCACGGCCCCGGCCGGCGCCGAAACGGCGACCAGGGCCAGCGCGATCGACACGATTCTCAGGCTAGAACGCAAACCCCATCCCCACGGAGATCTCGTCCGGGATGTCGCCATCCTGGGCGGAGAAGTTCCGATACTCGGCCTTCAACACGACGTTCGGGTGCGGCTTGAAGCTCAGGCCCGTCGTCGCCAGCCAGAAGCGCTTGGTCGCATCGCGCGCAAAGCCCGAGGGCACCTGATTCTGCGGGTCCACGTACTCCACCCGCACGAAGGGAGCCAGGTACTTGTCCTCGCGGCCGGTGATCAGGGGCCAGACGTCGTACGCCACCTCGCCGTAGCCGCCGAGCATGCGCTCACCGACCGGCTCGCTCGAGGACAGCCCGAGCGAGTTGCTGAGGTCGCCCGCCTCGTCCAGGAAATTCATCGCGACCAGACCCCGCGCCCGCCACGGCCCGTTCGTGTACTGCGCATGCAGCTCGAACATGCTGAGCTGGGCGTCCGGCACGCCCGCCTGGTCCTGACCGCTGTTTCCGATGTAGAACGAACCGCCCAGCAGCCATTCGTCGAAGGGCGTCCAGTCCAGGCGGGCGACGAAGGCGAGATCCTCCGCACGCGCCTTGCTGCCATTCTGGCGGCCGCTGCGGATGCCCGACGAAGAGAATCCAGTGGCATCGAAGCCGTTCACCACGTAGGCGCGGTACTCGAGATCGTCGCGGAGCTTCCCGAACAGGCCCGCGCCCAGCTCGCGCCAGGTGCTGGGGATGATGCGCCGCTCGGTCTCGGGGCGCTGCACGCCGAAGAAGGTCGGGGGCTCGTGGATCTCGTTCATGAAGCCCATCGGGATCAACAGGAGACCCGCGCGTGCGTTGGCCTGCTCCTTCCAGAAGAAGTCGAGCGTCATCAGCTCGACGGAAATCTCGTTGGCGTGCTCGATCTCGATCTCGGTATTGAGCACGATGTTCTCGCTGAACTTGTACCCGATGTACTGGACGAAGCGGAGCGTGTCGGCGCGGTCGGTGCCGCCTCCGGAGAGCTGATTGGTGTAGAAGGTTTCGCCGTAGCCACCCATCGAGAGCCCACGCTCGACGCCGTAGATCTTCGAAGCCGCAGGACCGAGGCCGTACTGGCTCTTCAGCTCCGCCACCTCGGGTACCGCCACCTGGGTGCGCAGGCGCGAGAGCTCGTCCACCAGCACGTCGACCTTGCGCTCCAGGCTGTCGATGCGGTCATCGCGCTTGCGGATCTCGTCGGCGGCCTGAGCGCCCGCGTCCCCACTCCACAGGGCGGGCGCCGCGGCGAGCAACGCCAGCATCACGATCCATCGTCCAGGACCTCGAGCCATCGTGTCCTCTCGGGCCGCGCGACGGCGCGGCGCTGGGACTCGGGGCTCGGGGCCTCTGGTCGCTGGGTTCGTACGTCTTCCCACGGAATGACGTGGGTCCGCTTGCAGCGGCGGCACTTGAGCTGCACGCCCGTGTCCACCACGCGCGCGAGCAGGCTGCCGCAGTGGCAGCGGCAGTCGGCGGCGTCGGGCTGGAGAGGGGGCGCGGGGATCGACATCGCGGTGGTTGCTTCGTGCGCTGGCGTTGGGGGGCGGCGAGCCGCCGGGAGCGTTATCCTTGTTGAAATTGAAAATGCTTTTCAATTCCAACAGGCACGGTAACGCCCCCTCCGACCCCCTGTCAACCGCCCTCGCAGAGCTGGAGCGCGGGGAGACCGCGGAGATTCAAGAGGTTGCGGTGGCGGGCCCGCTCGGGCAACGCCTCGCGGACCTGGGCTTCCTGCCGGGGACCCAGGTGACCCTGATCCGGCGCGCCCCCCTCGGCGACCCGGCCGTTTACGAGCTGCGAGGCACCCAGCTCTGCATCCGCCGCAGCGAGGCCCGCAGCATCCGGGTCCGGCGGGGCCCCCTGGGCGGCCGGCCCAGCGGGGTGGCGGCCTCGGGCGGATCGCCGCCCTCGAGCCCCTGAGCCCGTGACCGCCACCGCCCTTCGACTGGGGCTCCTCGGGAGCCCCAACTCGGGAAAGACGACGCTCTTCAACGCGCTGACCGGCCTGCGCGCCCGCGTGGGGAACTACCCCGGCGTGACCGTGGAGCGCCGTGAAGGCGAGACCCACGTGGACGGCCGGCGCATCGTGGTCATCGACCTGCCCGGCGCCTACAGCCTCACGCCCCTCTCACCGGACGAGGCCGTGGTCTCCCAGCTGATCGCAGGCGAGCTGCCCGGGGCTGCCCCCCCCGACGGCCTCGTGATCACCGCCGACGCGTGCAGCATGGAGCGCTCGCTCATGCTAGTGGCCCAGGCGCTGCGCGTTGGGCTTCCCTGCTGCCTGGCCCTCACGATGGTGGACGAGCTGCGAGCCCGCGGCGGCGAGCTCGACGTGGAGCGCCTGAGCAACTCCCTCGGTATCCCCGTGGTGGGGCTCGTCGGGCACCGCGGCCTGGGCGTCGATCGCCTGCGCGCGCTGCTCGGCGACCCGGGGGCGTGGAGCCGGCCTGCCATCCTGCCGCCCGAGAGCCCCCAGGAGCGCGCCGGATGGGCGGCTTCGGTGCTCTCGGCCGTGCTGCACACGCGGCCCGGGCGCAGCGTCCACACGGAACGCATCGACCGCGTGGTACTGCACCCCGTCGCCGGCAGCGCGCTGTTCGCAGTGGTCATGGTCGTCTTCTTCCAGCTCATCTTCGCCTGGGCGGTTCCCGCCATGGACGCCATCGACGCCGGCTTCAACGTCGCGTCCGGGGCCCTGCGCAGCGCGCTCCCGGCCGGCTTGGCGACGGACCTGCTCGCCGACGGTGTCGTGGCCGGGGTGGGAGCGGTCCTCGTCTTCCTCCCGCAGATCGTGCTGCTCTTCACGCTCCTCTACCTGCTCGAAGACGTGGGCTACATGGCACGGGCCGCCTTCGTGGTGGACCGCGTCATGGGCAAGGTCGGCCTCGAGGGCCGCGCCTTCGTAGCGCTGTTGTCCTCGTACGCGTGCGCGGTGCCGGGGATCATGGCCACCCGCACCATTCCCTCGCCGAAGAGCCGGCTGATCACCATCCTGGTGGCGCCGCTGATGACCTGCTCTGCGCGGCTCCCGGTCTACGCGCTGCTCATCGCGGCGTTCGTCCCGGCACGATCGGTGTGGGGTCCGCTGGGCCTCCAGGGTCTGGTCCTGCTGGGGCTCTACCTGGCAGGGGCCACCTTCGCGCTGGTCGTGGCGGCCCTGCTCAAGCGCACCCTGCTGCGCGGGGAGGATGTCCCCTTCACGCTGGAGCTGCCGCCCTACCGGCGGCCCCCGCTGCGGCTCGTGGTCGCCCAGGTCTGGGGCGCCGCCAGCGCGTTCCTGAAGCGCGCCGGCACCATCATCCTCGGCGTCTCCATCGTGCTCTGGTTCCTGATGACCTTCCCCCAGGCGGAGACGCCCGCGGGCTTGGGTCCGCAGGAGGCAGCCGGCCACGCGCTGGAGCACAGCGCCGCCGGGCGCCTGGGCCACGCGATCGAGCCCGCCATCGCCCCGCTCGGCTTCGACTGGAAGATCGGCGTGGGGCTGGTGGCGAGCCTCGCGGCCCGCGAAGTGATCGTCTCGACCCTGGCCCAGATCTACGCGGTGTCCGAGGACGACACCTCGCTGCGCGACGCCGTGCGCCGCGACCCCGCCTTCGCCCCGCCCACGGTGGCCGCGCTGCTGGTGTTCTTCGTGTTCGCCCTCCAGTGCATGTCCACGCTGGCGATCATGCGCCGCGAGACCAATTCCTGGGGCTGGCCGGCCTTCGCCTTCGGGTACCTGCTGACCCTGGCCTACGGCGCGGCCTTCGTCGCAAACCGGGTGGTGGCCGCGCTCGTCTGAGCCGGCCGCACGCCATCCGGGCCCGACCTTGCGGAGTGGGCTCTCGTCCACGAACGTGATGTAGTGATCCACGGCTACCTGCACCCCGACTTCGAGGAGGTGGCAGGCGTGCTCGGGCGCCAGCTGCGCAGACGCCGCCCCGGAGGGGCCGCCGTCTGCGTCTACCACCGCGGGGAGAAGGTGGTGGACGTCTGGGCCGGCAAGCGCGACCGCGAGGGCAAGCCCTGGCTCGAGGACACGATCGCCATGTCCTTCTCCACCACCAAGGGCGTGGTGTCCACCGCGCTGCACGCGCTGGTGGATCAGGGCCTCGCGGACTACGACGACCGGGTGGCCGAGTACTGGCCCGCGTTCGGGGAGGCGGGCAAGGAAGCGATCACGATCCGCCACCTCCTCTGCCATGAGGCGGGCCTCCACGGGATCCGCAGCTCCATCGACGACGCGCGGCGCATGCTCGACTGGAACTACATGCGCGAGGTGATGGAGGAACTGATGCCGGCCTACCGGCCGGGCTCCCGCAACGGCTATCACGCGCTCACCTTCGGCTGGCTGGTGGGCGAGCTCATCCAACGCATCGCCGGACAGCCGCTGGACGAGGTGCTTGCGAAGACGCTGATCGAGCCGCTGGAACTCGACAGTGCCTACATCGGCGCCCCGCTCGAAGAGCGCCATCGCGTTGCCGAACTGATCCCGCCGGTGCGCCGGCCGCCCGACGCACCGCGCCCGCTGGCACGACTCGCGACTACGCTCTCGCGCGTGCTGCCGCTGCCCATCGACCCGGAGCAGATTACCGAGGCGCTGGCCCCGAAGGGGATCTACGACCTCCTCTTCTCACCGAATGTGCACGATGCGCCGATGCCCGCGCTGAACGGAACCTTCACGGCCCGCTCGCTAGCTCGGGTGTACGCAGCGCTGGCCGGAGGCGGCGCGATCGACGGCGTGCGCGTCCTCTCACCCAAGACCGTCGACCGCGCCACGCGCATCCAGAATGACCGGGTCGACCTCGTGATTCCGTTCCCGATGCGCTGGCGGCTCGGCTATCACCTGGCGGCGACCACCCGCGGGATCCTGCCTCGCGGGTTCGGCCACTTCGGCTACGGGGGCTCCGGCGCCTGGGCCGACCCGGAACGCAACCTCTCGGTCGCGATGACCACCAACTACGTGGCGGGAACGCCGGTGGGCGACCTGCGCATGCTCGGCATCGGCGCCGCCGCCGTCCGCAGCGCCGAGTCCCGCTGAGTGGAATGAGGGGACGCTCTTCGAACGTCCCAAATTCCCCGTCGGTCAACTGAGGTCAGCGGGCGTGTTTGCGTTGTGGAGGGCGCGGGCGGTGGGGTCGAGGTCGCGCAGGGCGGTTCCCTCCACGAAGCGGGCGTCGATGCGGTCGAGGAGAGCACCCAGCGCGAGCTGACCGTCTGCGAGCTGTGCGCGCGCGAGCGCCAAGACGGGTTCGCGCTGGTACACGGCGCACAGGGGCTGGGCTCCGCTCGCATCCCGCGGCAGCACGGCCTCGGCGGGCGGGAGGGCGAGCAGTCCCAGAACCAGGTCGGGCGTCAGGTAGGGAAGATCGGTCGCTACCACTACTACCCGCGGCGCGACGGTCGCCTCGAGCGCCCCGACCAGACCGCGCAGCGCGCAACGCGGTCCCGCCGGGTCGGCGACCCGGCGCCCGAGCGCCTCCGCGGGCGGGTCGCCGCCCACGAGTACGAGGTCGCCCACCAGCGGCGCCAGCACCGCGCTGACACGAAGCGCCAGGGACACGCCCCCGACCGCCACGTGGGCCTTGTCGCGGCCCATGCGCCGGGACTCACCGCCCACGAGCACGGCGCCGGCCACATCGGCCAGCCGCCCGGAGCCGGCCGAAGCGCTTCCCGAGTGCGTCGCGCTCAGGCCGGATCCACCTCGGCGAGGAAAGCGCCGTCCAGCACCTGCACGCTCGCCACGTCTCCCTCGGCCAGCTCGGTGGCGTCGGCGGGAAACACCAGGAGGCCGTGAGCGCGCGTCATGGAGCGCAGCACCCCGGAGCTTTGGTTGCCCGTGGCGCGCGCCCAGATCTCGTCGCCGCGACGCTCCAGCTCCACGCGCACGAAGTGCAGGCGTCCAGCCGGCTTGCGCAGGGGCTCGGCGAGGCGCGCACTCACCCGCGGGCGGAAGCAGCGGGTGTGGCCCTGCATGGCGAGGAGCGCCGGGCGCACGAACTGCTCGAAGGTGACCATCGCCGAGACGGGATTGCCCGGCAGGCCGAAGACGAGGGGACCCGGATCGAAGCGCCCGAACACGAGCGGGAAGCCCGGCTTCATGCGCACGCCCCAGAAGCGCATGGCGCAGCCGAGCTTCTCCAGAACCGGGCGCACGTGATCGCGGTCGCCCACCGAGACGCCCGCGGAGCTCACCAGGACGTCGGCGCTGAGGGCGGACTGGAGGCGCCGCTCCAGGTCGGCCGGGTCGTCGCGCGCGATACCGAGGTAGAAGGACTCGGCGCCGGCCTCGCGGCACTGAGCGGCGATCGAGTACGAGTTGGACGCCACGATGCGCCCGCCCGAAAGGTCGCCGTCGGGCTCGACCAGCTCGTCGCCGCCCGAGAGGATGGCCACCCGCGGGCGTCGCCGCACCGACACGACCGTGCGACCGAGCGACGCGAGCATGCCGAGGTGGGCGGCCGCCAGCACGTCACCCGGCTCGAGCACCACTTCGCCGGCGGTCACGTCCTCGCCCGCCCGGCGCACGTGCTCGCCGGGCTGCGCCGCTCGAAGGATCCGTACCCGGTCCCCCTCGCGCTCGGTGTCCTCCTGGCGCACCACGCAGTCGGCCCCGCTGGGAATCGGCGCGCCGGTGAAGATGCGCGCGGCTTCGCCGGGCCCGAGCGGACGGCGGGCGACGTCACCGGCCGCCACCTCCCCCGTCACCGACAGGACGGCGGGCAGCGTAGCCGCGTCGCCGGCGCGCAGCGCGTAGCCGTCCATGGCGGAGTTGTCGGCGGGCGGAATGTCGCGCGGCGCGGCTACCGGCTCGGCCAGGACTCGGCCGAACACCTCGCCGGCGGCCGCGGTCTCGGCCCCGAGCGGCCGAACCTCCTCCAGAACCGCCTCCAGGGCTTCGGCGACGCTCAGATCCTCGCGCATGGGCCGACAGTACCGCGTTCGTCCCGCCACCTCGACGCGCCGCCGCGCAACAGCTAGATTGCCCAAAAATTAGGCAAGTCGGGCGCGCGCATGGGTAAGAAGGTCTTTGGATCCGGGGAGTTTGCGCGACCGGGGCCGCAGTCGGCCCAGGTCGAGCCCGAACTCGTGCGCCCGCTCAGCGTGGCCGGCCGCCCGTTGCCCACCAACCTGGTCCTGGCTCCGATGGCCGGCGTCTCCAACCTGCCCTTCCGCCTGATCGCGCGGGAGGCCGGCGCGGCGGTGGCCTTCACCGAGACGGTGAGCGCCAAGGGCCTGGTCATGGGCGGCGCCAAGACGCGGCGGCTGCTGGCTTCGAGCCCGCGCGAGGCGCCGGTCGCCTTCCAACTCTTCGGCGCCGACCCCGGGGTGCTGGCCGAGGCGTGCCGGATCCTGTGCCAGGAGCACGGAGCCGAGTGGATCGATCTCAACCTCGGCTGCCCGGTGAAGAAGTTCATCCGCAACGGCGCGGGCTCGGCGCTGCTGCGCGAGCCCGAGCGCGTGCGCGACATCGTGCGCGCCATGCGTGTCGCGGTGGGCGGAGTCTTGTCGGTGAAGATCCGCACCGGCTGGGACGCCCACTCCGTCAACGCACCCGAGATCGCGCGCGTCCTCGCCGACGAAGGAGTGGACCTCATCTCGGTGCACGGCCGCACGCGCACGCAGCAGTACACGGGAGCCGCCGACCGCGCCGTGATCCGGCGCGTGGTGGAGGCGGTGCCCGGAGTGCCCGTCCTCGCCAACGGCGACGTGACGCTTCCGGGCGACGTCTTCGACATGCTGCGCGAGACGGACGCCGCCGGCGTGATGATCGGCCGCGGCGCGATGGGCAATCCGTGGATCTTCGCCCAGGCCCGCGCGCTGGCCCGCGGCGAAGATCTGAAGCGCCCGTCGGCGGAGGAGCGCTGGACGACCGTACAGCGCCACGTCGACCTCATGCGCGGATGCTTCGACGACCCGACGCTACTGGCCAACAACCTGAAGAAGTACGTGACGGCCTACGCCAAGGGCCTGCCGGCGTGCGCCACCTTCCGCCGCCGCGTGCTCGACGCCGACGATCTGGACACCATCCTGAACCTGACGGACCGCTTCTTCTCTCCGCACGCCGAGGCCGCCTGACCGTGGCGCCCAAGCACCGCAACCTGCTCGACGCGCTGATGGACGGCGTCGTCGTCGTGGACGAGTGGAGCATCGTCCGCCAGTTCAACGACGCCAGCTGTCGCATTCTCGAGACGTCCTGCGAGGCGGTGATAGGGCGGCCGATCGAGGAGCTGCACGGCGCGGACCACGCGATCGCGCGCCTGGCGCGCACGGCCATCGAGACGGCCCGGGGCGCGGTGGAAAGCGACCAGCGCGTGGAGCGGAAAGTCGAGGGCGACATCGTGGTGGACGTGTCGGCGTCGCCGATCTTCGACGACCTCGGCAACGTGGATGGGGCGCTGGTGATGCTGGGCGACCGCACCGTGCGCCGCGAGATCGAAGCCGACGCGGCCGAGCGCGATCGCCTCGACTGGTCCGGTCGCATCGCCCTCGGCATTGCCCACGAGGTAAAGAACCCGCTCGGCGGAATCCGTGGCGCGGGCGAACTGCTCGCGCAGCGCGCGGGCGACGACAAGACCCGCGAGACGGCGCAGCTCATCGTGCGCGAGGTGGACCGCATCGCCAACCTCGTGAACGACTTCATGGTGCTCGCCCGCGACGAAGAGATCCGCGTGGCGGATGTGAACCTGCACCAGGTGTTGGACGGCGTGCTCGACCTGGTGGGCCACGACGCCGTGGCGACGGCCTGCCAGGTAGTTCGCCAGTACGATCCCTCCATTCCGGAGCTTCCCGGCGATGCCCAACGCCTGGCTCAGGTCTTCCACAACCTCGCGCGCAACGCCCTCGAGGCCATGCACCCGGACGGCGGAACGCTGACCGTGAGCACGCGCATGGCCCTCGCCCACCGGCTCACTGGCCAGGACGGCTCCCCGGCTCCGACCGTGGCTGTCGGCTTCAGCGACACCGGGCCGGGCATTCCTCACGAGGCGATGGACAAGGTGGTGACTCCGTTCTTCACCACGCGCAAGAAGGGCACGGGCCTGGGCATGCCCCTGGCGGACCACTGGGTGACGCGCCACGGCGGACGCCTTCGGGTGGAGAGCCCGCCGGGCGAAGGCGCCTGCGTCACCGTGTACATGCCGCTGCGGAGGCTCGACTGATGGCCGCGGACCGCGCCCGCGTGCTGGTGGCGGACGACGAGGAGTCGATCCGCTTCGTCCTGCGCGAGACCCTCGAAGAAGCGGGCCACGAGATCGTGGAGATCTCCGACGGCGACGCGGCGCTCGAAGCGCTCACCTCCCAGAGCTTCTCGCTGGCCTTCCTGGACATCCGCATGCCGGGGCCGTCCGGGCTCGAGATCCTCGAGCAGCTCCGGGGCTCGGGCTGTGAAACCCCGGTGGTGATCATTACCGCGCAGAACACTTTCGAGAACGCCGTGGAGGCGATGAAGCGGGGCGCCCTCGATTACCTGGTGAAACCCTTCGGCATGGCCGAGGTGCTGGCGCTTGTCGAGAAGTCGCGCCGCACCCGCGCTCTGCAGCGCGAGGTGCGCGAGCTGCGCCGCGAGGTGGCGGATCGTTCCAGCGTCGGCGAGCGCATGGTCGGCCGCAGCCCGGCGCTGCTGGAGATCTACAAGACCGTAGGGCGCGTCGCGGCGAGCGACGTGCCCGTGCTCATCACGGGCGAAAGCGGCACCGGCAAGGAGCTCGTGGCGCGTGCAATCCACAATGCGAGCGCGCGCGCCGAGCGACCCTTCATCGCGATCAACACGGCGGCCATTCCGCGCGAGCTCCTGGAGAGCGAACTCTTCGGCCACGAGCGCGGCGCCTTCACAGGCGCCGTGCAGGCGCGCTCCGGGCGCTTCCGCGACGCATCCAGCGGAACGCTCTTCCTCGACGAGATCGGTGACATGCCGATCGACCTGCAGGCCAAGCTGCTGCGCGTGCTCCAGAGCGGTGAGGTCACCGCGGTGGGCGCGCGCGACCCGCAGCGGGTAGACGTACGCATCCTGGCGGCCACCAACCGCAACCCCGAAGAGGCGGTGAGCGAGGGGCGCATGCGAGAGGACCTGCTCTACCGCCTGCGCGTGGTGCCCATCCACATGCCGCCGCTGCGCGAGCGCCGCGAGGACATCCCGATCCTCGCGCAGCACTTCGTGGAGCGTCATGCGGCCGATCTCTCCGCGGGCCTGCGCTTCCTGGCCCAGGCGACGTTGGACAAGCTCGGCCCGCACGACTGGCCCGGCAACGTGCGCGAGCTGGAGAACGCGATCAAGCGCGCGCTGGTACTGGCGTCGGGCGACGTGCTCGAGCCGAGCGACTTCGACTTCCTGGGCGAGGCCGGGGCGACGGGTGGTGCGGCATCTCTCGAGAGCGCTGTCGCGGCGGAGGCCGACGCACTGCTCGCGGACGCCGATGCGGACGACCTCTACGGACGCCTCATCGCGCGGGTCGAGCGCCCCCTGCTGGAGACGGTTCTGCGCGAGACCGAGGGCAACCAGATCCGCGCGGCCGCGCGCCTGGGCATCAACCGCAACACGCTGCGCAAGAAGATTGCCGAGCTGGGAATCCGCCTGCCGAGGCGCACGTGACGTCGGCAGCGGAGCGCTATTGCGGCCTCCACGTGCTCGCCGACGACGATCCCCGCTGGCCCCACGACCCCGTAGCGCAGGCGCGCGCGGCCTGCCGCGGCGGCGCCGCGGTGGTGCAGCTGCGTGTCAAGCACGCGACGGACCGCGCGACCCTCGACTGGGCCCGGGAGATCCGCACGGCGACGCGCGACGCGGGCGTTCTCTTCGTGATCAACGACCGCTTCGACCTGGCGCTGCTGGCGGGCGCGGATGCCGTCCACCTGGGTCAGGAGGATGTCGCCCCAGCACGGGTTCCCGCCGAGGCGCGCGACACCCTCGGCGTCGGCCGCTCGACCCACACCCTCACCCAGGCGAAAGAAGCCTGCGGCGAGCCGGTGGACTACGTCGCGTTCGGTCCGCTCTTCGGCACGGGCTCGAAGGAGTCGGGGTACGAGGCGCGCGGGCTCGACGCGCTTGGCGAAGCCGCGCGCGCCGTGGCGCCGCGACCCCTGGTGGCCATCGGCGGCATCGACGCCGCGGGCGCCGGCCGGGCGCTGCGCGCCGGGGCACGGGGCGTGGCGGTGATCTCGGCCGTCGCGGCGGCGAACGACCCGGAAGCGGCCACGCGCGCCCTTGTCGAAGCCCTGGCGGAGTCGACCGGCGCATGACCGAACGCGTCGTCGCGCTCATCGGCCTCGTCACGATGATCGGCATCGCCTGGCTCTTCTCTTCGGAACGGCGCCTCTTCCCCGCGCGCACCGTGCTGTGGGGTGTCGGTCTTCAGCTTGCGTTGGGCCTGCTGTTGCTGCGCAGCCCGCTCGGCGCGAGCTTCTTCGTCGCGCTGAACGCCGGCGTCTCCGCGTTCCTCGGCTACACGGAGGCCGGCGTGGTGTTCGTGTTCGGCGCGCTGGCCGAGACCGGCTTCTCGTTCGTGGTCCACGTGCTTCCCATCATTCTCTTCATGGGAAGCGTATTCGCGGTGCTCTACCACCTGGGGATCATGCAACGCGTGGTGGACGCGCTGGCCTTCGGCCTGGCGCGCACCCTGGGTTGCTCGGGCGCCGAGAGTCTGGCGGCCGTCGGCAACATCTTCGTCGGCATGACCGAGGCCGCCCTGGTGGTGAAGCCCTTCGTCGAGCGCATGACCCGCTCCGAACTCTTCACGCTGATGACCACCGGGATGGCCACCGTCGCCGGCTCCGTACTGCTGGCCTACGTGCAGATCCTCGGCGGCGGCGACTTCGCCGGGCACCTGGTGACCGCGAGCCTGCTCTCCGCCCCCGCGGCGATCCTGCTCGCCAAGGTGATGATTCCCGAAACGGAGACGCCGGCCACGCTGGCGACGGGGCACGCCCAGGTGGAACGCCCGGCGGCCAACGTGATCGACGCGGCGGCGCGCGGCGCGGTCGATGGCATGCGCCTCGCAGCCACCGTCGGGGCGCTGCTGATCGTGTTCGTCGCGATCGTCGCGATGCTGAATGATGCCGTGGCGGGCCTGGGTGGCTGGCTCGGGCGGTCGGACCTGACCCTCCAGATGCTGCTCGGACTGCCCTTCGTTCCGCTGGTCTGGCTCATGGGCGTGCCCTGGACCGACGCGATGCAGCTCGGCGGGGTGATGGGCATCAAGACGGTGCTGAACGAGTTCCTCGCCTTCCAGGAGCTGCGCGTCTTGATGAACACCGGCTCGGTCGAGCCGCGCTCGGTGGTGATCCTGTCCTACGCGGCGTGCGGCTTCGCGAACTTCGGCTCGCTGGCCATCCTGCTGGGGGGCGTCGGCGCCATCGCGCCGTCGCGGCGCGCAGACCTCGCCCAGCTGGGCCTGCGCTCCATCCTGGCGGGCACCCTCGCCACCCTGATGACCGGCTGCGTCGCCGGCCTGCTGCTCCCGTAACCATTCGCGCCGAGAGCGCGTATGCTTGCCTGCAACCAGGAGGAATGTGCATGCAATCGGCAACCCGCAATATCGGCTCCCGAGCCCTCCCGCTGGGCTTCGGCGTCCTCGCCCTTTGCCTGGCCTTCGCGACCGCTCCTGCCGGCGCGCAGATCACCGCCGCCGATGATCCGCGCCCGTTCGTGGTGAAGATTCATGCGAGCTGGTGCGGCACCTGCGCCGCGCTGGAGCCGACGTGGAAGCGCATCGAGGCCGAGTTCGGCTCCCAGACACGCCTCGTGGTGTTCGACGTCAGCGACAAGAAGAGCATCGCCGAATCGCGCGCCGCCGCGGAGGTGCTCGGGCTCACCTCGTTCTTCAACAAGTACAAGGGAAGCACCGGCACGATCGGCGTGCTGGGCTCCGACCGGGTTCTCGTGGCGGTGATGAAGGGCGAAATGGACCTCGCCGCCTACGACCAGGCGATCGCCAAGGCGCTGGCTCCGAACGCGTCGTGAGCAGCGCGGCGGAAGCCGCGGGCGGACCCGCCCCGCTCTGGCGCCACGCCGCATTCCGCTGGACGCTCGCGGCGGCGGGCGCGGCGGCGCTGCTCGCCCCGCTGTGGTGGGGACCGCTCTCCCAGGCCCTCTTCCGAGTGGAGTTCGCGGTGGCGGACCTCCTGCCGCGGGGCGCCATCGCCGGCGCAGCCTGGTTCCTGCTGCCGATCGTCGGCCTGGGGGCAGGGTTGCTCGCTAGCCTGTCGCCCTGCGTGCTGCCGCTGGTCCCCCTCAACGTGGCCTACATCGGGGCGGCCGACGCCAGCGGTGGGCGTGCAGTCTCGCTCTCGGCCCGATTCGTGCTCGGTGCCGCACTGGCGCTGTCGGTGCTCGGCATGGTGGGCGACCTGACGGGCCTCCTGCTCGTGGAGCAACGCGGGCCGGTACTGATCGCCGTGGGACTCGCGCTCGTGTACTTCGGACTCGCCGCGTTGGAGGTGGCGCCCATCCCCTTCGCGGGACGCGCCATGGGCGGCGAGCGGCGCCTCGGCCCCGTCGCCGCGGGCGCCGCGTTCTCCCTGGTGACGACGCCGTGCGCGAGCCCGCTCCTCGCTGCCGTGCTCGCCGCCGCCGGCGCGCAGGGCATTCCCGGCCTGGGTGTCGTCTCGATGCTGGGCTTCGCCCTGGGCTATACGCTGCTCGTGTTCCTGGCGGGCGCCTTCGGCGGTGAGATGGTCGCGCGACTGCGCCGCGCCTCGTTCGAAGCCCCGCGCGCAGCCGCCGCGGCGCTACTGCTCACCGCCGGCGCCGGGTTCGCGTTGGTGGGAGTGCTCTGGTTCCGGTAGAAGGAAGCGCTCGCCCACATCGAGAATGCGCACCCGCGACAGGTCGCCCCCAGCCTCCTCCACCACGCGCGTCAGCACCTGGGGCGGCAGGTCGATCGGCTCGTCGGTGAGGTCGAACGTGCCCCAGTGCATGGGCAGCATCCAGCGCGCCCCCAGGTCTCCGAAGGCGCGCCACGCCTCAGCCGGATCCAGGTGCTGCTCGTACATGAACCAACGCGGCTCGTAGGCGCCGATCGGGAGCATGGCGACGTCGATGGGCCCGAAGCGCCGACCGAACTCGGCGAAGCCGTGAAAGTAGCCCGTGTCTCCGGCGAAGAAGTAGCGGCGCTCGCCGGAGTCGACGAGCCAGGCGCACCACAGCCACTCGTTGATGCCGTGCCCGAAGCGGCGCGTCCAGTGCTGGGACGGGAGGCAGGTGATCGTCCAGCGGCCGTGCCGCGCGCTCTGCCACCAGTCGAGCTCCAGCGCGTTGCGACCGCGCTCGCGGAACCACTCGCCGAAGCCGAGCGGAACGAACCAGGTCATGGACTCGGGAAGGTTCTCGACGCTCCACTCGTCGAGGTGGTCGTAGTGGCTGTGGGAGATGACGGCGAACGCGTCCGGCGGAATGGACTCGATGGGCACCCCCGGCGGCTGCTTGCGGGCCGGCACCAGCGCGCGCTTGCCGAAGTGGGGGTCGGTGAGAAAGACGTCGTCGTCGTCGTGCACCGCGAAGGTGGCGTGTCCCACCCAGGTTACGCTGGCGCTTCCGGCTACGCCTGCGAGGTACGCGCCGTCGTTTGCCACCAGCCGCGGCCGCTCGGGAACACGGCTCTTGTCGTAGGCGTTGCGCGAGAGCCACCAGCGCGCGCCGTCCCAGAAGCCCTTGTCGAACGGCCGCCATGGGGTGAAGAACGTGCCGTCCGCGTGGCGATGTGGGGCGTAGAGAAGGGACACGTCGTCGGAACCCGGAGGCGGCGGCTCCACCCAGGCGGGCGGCGCGCAGGAGAGCGCCGGGAGCAGGACGATGAGGCGAAGGAGCACGAACCGCACGCCATCGAGGGAAGCACCAAGCGAGGGCCTGTCAACTGTGCAAATCTCCGGGGGTGTCTGCAGCGAGCGACGCCGACCGAATCCACCCCATCGAGGGCTGGCGCGCCCTGCGCGCGCTGATCTCGAACCCCGACGACACGGCACAGGTCTTTCGCGTGATCCGCGCGCTCTCGGGGCGCAGCTTCGAGCGCTTGCTCGAGCGCACGCGGATCCACCCGACCGGCGCGCGCATCCTCGCCGAGGAGCGCCACCTGCTCCCGGTGCTGTCCGACCGTTCCCGTCTCCTGGCGCTCCCCGAAGGCACCCTCGGGCACACCTACGCCGAGTTCATGGAGCAGGAGCAGATCAGCGCCGACGGCCTCGCCCAGGCGAGCACCGAGCAGGTACCCGAGGCCGCCTCACGCCTCGGCCCCGACGGCGAGATCCTGGGCGAGCGGCTGCGCGACATGCACGACCTCTGGCACGTGGTGTCCGGCTACGGGCGCGACCTGCTCGGCGAGGCGTCGCTCCTCGCCTTCACCTACGCCCAGACGCGCAACCGCGGCATCGGCGCGATCGTCGGCTACGCCCTCTGGCGGCTGTGGCGCGGCGGAGCGAAGGACGCGGTGGATCTGGTGCGCGGCGGCTACCGGCGCGGGAAGAATGCGGAGTTCCTGCCCGCCCAGGACTGGGAGGCGCTACTCGAGCTGCCGCTGTCGCAGGTCCGCGCTCAACTGCGCGTGGAGCCGGCCCCGGACTACGAGCAGCAGCGCTCGAGCGGTGCACCGCCCGTCGCCGCGCCGGCCTGAACTAGTCCAGCAGCGGCTGCACGAAGGGCTCCCACACCGCGAGGCGTAGGGCCAGCAGCGTGAGGGAAACCTTGTAGAGCCCGAGGAACACGGGCTCCGACACCCGGTCGAGAAGCCGGCTCCCGGCGAGGGTGCCCGCCAGCACGCACGCGCCGAGCAGCAGCAGGGCCGGCAGGTGCTCGGCGAAGGAAAGGCCCGCGGCGACGAAGAGCGCGATCTTCACCGAATGCCCAAGCACCTGGCAGGCGGCGAATGTTCCGACGATGCCGTGCCGGGTGAGGCCGATGTCGCGGAAGAAGGGTCCCTGCATGGGCCCGCTCGCCCCGACGGTGGTGTTGAGGAAGCCCGCGAGGCCGCCGAGCAAGAAGAAACGCCGGTTCTCGGGCAGGCCGCTCGGGTCCACGCCCAGCAGCAGCGCGCGCGGCGCCCAGAGCGCCAGCAGCACGAAGACGCCGATGGCCGCCCGAATCGCGTCGGCCGGAACGCTGGTGGCCACCCACAGTCCCAAGGCGCCCGCCGGCACCAGGAGCAGGGCGTAGGGAAGCAGCACGCTCCAGCGCACGTGCTCGCGCTGGATCAACGCGCGCGATCCGTTCGACACCCACTGCACGGCGCCGTGGAGCGGGATGGCCAGCAGCGGCTCCCAGTACACGACCATCACGGCGATCAGGATCGCTCCACCGCCCACACCCACGGTGGCGGTGAGCGCAGACGTTGCGAACGCCGCCAGGGCGAGGACGAGGAGATCGGGTACGGGCATGCCCACAGCCTACGCCGCCGCCTGCGGCTCAGGGCCGACGTATCGGCAGGCTGGGCGAATGATGCGGCCGCTCTCGCGCTGCTCGGCCACGTGCGCGAGCCAGCCCGCCACGCGGGCGACCGCGAATGCCGGGGTGAAGGCGCCGCGCGGGAGACCCACCGCGTCGAGGAGGACAGCGGTGTAGAACTCCACGTTGGCGGCGAGACGCCGCTGCGGGTACCGCTCGCGCAGGAGATCCCGTGCTGCGCGTTCCACGGCGCGGGCCAGGTCAAGACGCTCGGCCGCCACGCCTGCTTCGCGCAGCACCTCCACCCGGTGCTCCAGGACGGCGGCGCGGGGGTCGCGCACCCGGTAGATGCGGTGGCCCATGCCCATCACTCGCCGTCCGGCGTCGAGCTCCGCCGCAAGCCAGGGGCCGGCACGCTCCGGGGAGCCGATGGCGTCGAGCATGTCGAGGACCGGTCCGGGTGCGCCCCCGTGCAGCGGCCCCTTCAGCGCGCCGAGCGCCGCCACCACCGCGCTGGCCGCGTCCGATCCCGTGGACGTGACGACTCGCGCGGTGAAGGTGGATGCGTTCATGCCGTGCTCGGCCACGGTGGCGAGGTACGCATCCAACGCGGCGCTGCGCGCCGGGTGCGGCTCGGCGCCGCACAGCATGCGCAGCACGTCTTCGGCGTGGCCGCGCCTGGGGTCGGGCGCCACGGGCGCCTGGCCCGCAGCGCGGCGCACCCACGCCGCTGCGAATACTCCGATGGCCGCGGTGATGGCGACCGGGTCCTCCGCCTCGGGCTCGCGCAGGTGGCCCGCCGCCGCGCGCAGGGCCTCCATGCCGCTGCCGGCCTCCAGCGCGTCGCCCAGTTCCGGCAGGCGCGCGAAGGCTTGCAGCCGCGCCCGACCCAGGGCCTCGCGCAAGGCGGGCCCGCCGCTCCGGGAGCCCTCCCAGAGGAGGCTGCAGACCCCCTCGAAGGGCACCTCCCCCGCCAGGTCCTCCACGTCGTAGCCGCACACCACCAGGCGCCCGGCCTCCCCGTCCACCCGCGAGAGGCGCGTATCGGCCACCACCACGCCTTCGAGTCCGCCTTCCGCGTGGGTCGCCATCGATTTCCCCTCCCGTCTGCTCCGTGGACGTCGGTCCGTCGCTCCGTGGACGTCGGTCCATGAATCTGGTGTGGCGGAAACTTACTTTATACTTGATAAATGATCAACGTTGATTCATAATCAATGTCATGCCTGCACGATCCGCCAGGACCAGCAGCAGCGACGCCCAGCTGACTGCCGATCTCACCGCCCGGCAGGCGGCCGAGCTGCTGGGAGTGAAGCTCCCGACCCTCTACGCGTACGTGAGCCGTGGCCTGGTGCGCAGCGTTCCGGGTCCGAAGGGCCGCGCACGGCGCTACCGCCGCGACGACGTGGAGCGCCTGCGCGCGCGCAGCGCGCGGGCGCGGCGCCCGGCGTCGCCGCTCTCGTGGGGAGACCCGGTGCTCGAGTCCGGCATCACGCGCATGACGGCGGAAGGCCCGGTCTACCGGGGAGTGCCGCTGGCGGACCTGGTGCGCCAGGGCGTCGCCTTCGAAGGCGTGGCCGAGCTGCTCTGGACCGGCGTGAGCCGGATCGACGCCGACGGCGTCGATCCGGCCTGGTTTCCCGACGACCTCGGCGTGGACACCGAGGTGCTGGCGCAGCTCATCCCCGACGGCACCACACCGCTCGCCGCGCTCCAGCTCCTGGTGCCCGTCCTGGCGCTGCGCGACCCGGGACGCTTCGACTGGCGACGCGAGACGGTGCTGCCACGAGCGCGCCGGCTGCTGCGGCGCCTCGCCGCCGGACTGGCCCTCACCACCGGATCGCCCGGCGCGGTGCGCGAGCGCATCGATGCGTCGCTCGCTGCAACCACGCTCGCACAGGCCACCGCCGCGGCGCTCGGGGCCCGTGGCCCCGCCGCGCGGCGCGCCATCGAAACGGCGCTCGTGGTGTGCGCCGACCACGAGCTCAACGCGTCCACCTTCACGGCGCGCGTCGCAGCATCGACTCGCGCCGATCTCTACGCGGTGATCGGCGCAGCGCTGTGCGCGCTCTCGGGCCCCCTGCACGGAGCCGTGACCGAGCAGGTGGAGGCGCTGCTGGAGGAGATCGGCGAGCCCGAACGAGCCGAGCGCGTGATGCACGAGCGCCTGCGGCGCGGCGAGCACGTGCCGGGCTTCGGCCACCCCTATTACCGTGACGGCGACCCGCGTGCGCAGATGCTGCTGGCTGCGGCCGGGCTGGAAACTTCACGCGCGCGCCCGGCGCGTGCGCTGCTGGCCCTCGTGCGCGCCGCGGAAGCGTCGCGCCGCCCGGCCCCGAACCTCGACGTGGGACTCGTAGCGGTGACGGCGCCGCTGGGTCTCTCGCACGGCGCGGCGGCGGGCCTCTTCGCCGTGGGCCGTACGGCGGGCTGGGTGGCCCACGGCCTCGAGCAGATCGAGACCGGCCACCTGCTGCGGCCGCGTGCCCGCTACGCGGGCGACGACGCCCCCCACGCGAGGTGAGGCGCGGTATGCTCGACTGACGTGAGCAACTTTCCCTCCGCCACACGTCCCCCGAACAGCGTGGCCGCGTTGCGGGCATGGTTCGGCCACCACCCTTGGTGGATCGGTGCCTTCTTCGGCTTTTGCCTCTACATGACGTTCGTATACATGCCCTTCGACTTCCTGCTGAAGCCGCTGTGGCAGGATGTGTCCCAGGCGCAGGAGGTCTGGTTCGGAGTCCTGCTGTCCGGCTGGGCTGCCAAGCTGAGCGAGCCGCTTCACTGGCTCATCTACGGGGGGCTCGCGTGGGGTCTTTGGAAGGGGCGCCCGTGGGTGTGGCTCGCGTCCGCGCTCTACGTGGGGCAGATCGCGCTCGGCATGCTCGTCTGGAACCTGCGCGACGAGCGCGGTGCCGGCCCCCTCGGGCTCGTGGCCTTCGCGATCTTCGCGGCCATCGCGGTGCTTTTGTGGCGCTACGGACGACGCGCACCCTCGCCTGCGCACTCCTGATCGCGCTGGCGACGGCGTGCGAGGCCGACGCGCCTCGCAGCGTCACGTCCTCCGAGCCGTCCGTTCCCGTTGCGGCGGGGCCGCTCTCGGTGCCGGCGCGCATCGCGGGCACGCGTTTCGACCTGGAGCTGGCGGCCGATCGGGCGACGCGCATGCGCGGCATGGGCGGGCGCCGGCACGCCGATCCGTCGTCGGGAATGCTCTTCGCGTTCCTGCGCGAGACCCCGCGCATGTTCTTGATGCGTGACTGCCTGATCCCGCTGGACATCGCCTTCCTCGACGCATCGGGTCGCGTGGTGGCCCTGCACAGCATGGCCGTCGAACCTCCGCGCGGGCCCGAGGAGACACCCTTCGCGTACGAGCAGCGACTGCCTGTCTACAGGAGCGGGGCCCCGACGCAGTTCGCCATCGAGACTGCGGGCGGGCGCATGGCCGAAGTCGGGCTCCACGTCGGCGACATCGTCGAGTTCGACCGGGCGGCGGTGCTGCGCCACACCCGGTAACTTGCCCGCCATGCCGCGTCGTCACTGGCTCGTGAAGTCCGAGCCGCTCAAGTACAGCTGGGACCAGTTCGTGCGCGACGGATCCACCTACTGGGACGGTGTCCGCAACACCCAGGCGCGCAACTTCCTGCGCGACATGGGCAAGGGCGACCTCGTGCTCTACTACCACTCCAACGAGGGCAAGGATGTGGTCGGAGTGGCCAAGGTCAGCCGCGAGTCGTACCCGGACCCCACCAGCGACGACGAACGCTGGTGGGTGGTGGACCTGAAGCCGGTGCGCGCGCTGAAGACGCCGGTCACCCTCCAGGACATCAAGCGGGACGAAACGCTGCGCGAAATGCTCCTGGTGAGGCAGTCGCGGCTCTCGGTGATGCCGGTCGAGAAGACGGCGTTCGACCGCATCCTGAAGCTGGGCGGCACCTCGCTGCCCAAGAGGATCTGAGCGTGGCGCGACCGCTCGACGAGCTGCTCGACATCCTCGACCTCGAACGCATCGAGGTGAACCTCTTTCGCGGTCGAAGCCCAAAGGAGGACCGCCAGCGCGCCTTCGGCGGGCAGGTGGCGGCCCAGGCCCTGGTGGCCGCCGTACGCACCATCGAGGACGAAGAGCGCGACGTACACTCGCTTCACGCGTACTTCCTTCGGCCCGGCGACGTGAGGGTGCCCATCATCTACGAGGTGGACCGCACGCGCGACGGGCGCAGCTTCGCCACGCGCCGCGTGGCGGCCATCCAGCACGGCAAGGTGATCTTCACCCTCTCGGCGTCCTTCCACCGGCGCGAGCGCGGCTACGAACACCAGCTCCCCATGCCCGACGCGCCCGACCCGGAGAGCCTGGCGACGTGGAACGAGAGCATGGCACCGCTGCTCAAGAACGCGCCCGAGGGCCTGCGCAAGTGGGTGCTGCGCGAGCGGCCCTTCGACATGCGCTTCGTCGGGGAGCCGGACTGGACGGACCGCCGCCCCCTCGATCCCCGACGCATGGTGTGGATCCGCGCCGACGGCAAACTCTCCGATGACCCCATGTCCCACGACGTGATGGTCGCCTACGCATCGGACATGCTGCTGCTCGACACCGCCATCCGACCGCACGCGGCCTCGGTGGCGGACCACGGCGGCATGCTCGCCAGCCTGGACCACGCCATGTGGTTCCACCGCGACTTCCGCGCAGACGAGTGGCTTCTCTACACGATGGAGAGCCCGTCGGCCTCGGGCGCGCGCGGCTTCGCGACGGGCCGGTTCTACACCCAGGACGGGCGCCTGTGTGTCTCCGTTGCGCAGGAGGGGCTCATCCGGCCGCCGCGCGCGACGACCGACGGCGGAGACGCGGCATGAGCGGGCTCCTGTTGGCGGCGGTGCTGTGGCTGGTGGGCTGCTCCGGCGATGGACCGCTCACGCCGGAGCAGGAGATCGCCGCCTTCCTGGAGCGCTTCGAAGAGGCGGCCGCCGCTCGCGACGTGGGCGCGGCGCTGGAGCTCATCTCGGAGGAGTACAGCGACGCGGCGGGTCGCGACAAGACTGCGTTGAAGGGCGTCGTGCTCCAGTACTTCCTCCGCAACGAGGCCATCTACGCGCGGACGAGCGTTCGCGAGCTCGAGCTCGCGGACCCGCCGGACTCGGCGCACGTGGGCGTGACGGCTGCGCTCGCGGGTGCACCCATCGCAGACGTGGGCGAACTCGAGACGCTCAACGCGGATCTCTTTCGTTTCGACCTGGTGCTGGCCCGCGAAGAAGACGGGAAGTGGCGTGCGCGCAGCGTGCGCTGGCGGCGCGCCCAGCTGAGGGAACTCCTCTGAGCAACGGGGTCCCCGACGTCCCGGTGGCGATCGACATCGCCACCATCGGCGAGGACGTGCCGCTGCTGGAGGGCCTGCGCACCACGCGCGCGATTCGGCGCCTGCGGCCCGACCCCGTTCCGCCGGAGCTGATTCGCAAGGTGTGCGAGGCGGGCACCTTCGGCCCGAGCGGCGGCAACCGCCAACCGTGGATCTTCGTGGCGGTGACGGAGCCCGAGCGCCGCGCCTTCGTGGCGGAGCGCTACCGGAAGGCCTTCCGCGCCTACATCGGACCGGCGCTCGAGGCGGCCGAAGCGCCGGACTTTCCCGAGGCCAGGCGCCGCAACATCCGGGCGGCCCTGTACCTGGCCGAGCACCTTCAAGAAGTGCCGGTGCACCTCTTCGTGGCGGGCTGGACGCGTCGCGGCAAGCCCCAGGCCGAAGGCCTCTTCCCGGCCGTGCAGAACGTACTGCTCGCCTGTCGAGCCGTCGGCCTGGGCGCCTCGCTCACCGGCGTGCACCTCGCCTATGGGCCGGAGATCGACGAGTTCCTCGGACTCTCGCCCGACACGCCGTCGTGCGCGCTGCTCCCCATCGGCTGGCCCGTCGGTCGCTACGGCCGCCCGCCGCGTCGCTCGGTGGACGAGTGCCTCTTCTGGGAGCGCTACCCGGAGACACCCTCGCGCAAGTAGGTGGTGGCCAGCGCATCGACGTACTCGTTCCAACGTGAGCCGTCGTGCGACCGGATCCAGCGCAATTCCACGTCCGCGTGGCGGCCGGCCAACGCGTAGAGTTCCTGGACCAGCTCCAGGTTCTTGATGGGACCGCCCTTGCGACGCCAGCCGCGCGCCTCCCAGCCGGCGGCCCACTCGTTGACCGTGTTGACGCACAGCTGGCTGTCGCTGAACACGACCAGCGAGGCGTCCTCCGGCAGGGCGCGGTACGCCTCGATCAGCGCGGTGAGCTCCATGCGGTTGTTGGTGGTCTGGGGGTCGAAGCCGTGCTGCTCCGCCACGATGCGGTCGTCTTGCACCCAGACGAAGCCCCAGCCCCCGGGACCCGGGTTGCCCTCGCAGGAGCCGTCGCTGAAGACGCCGCTGGTGGGACCACCGCGGTGCCGCTTCAGCACCTGGGCCGGGGTGAGCAGGTCCCCGCGTCTGGCGCGGCTCACGCGCTCACCCGGAAGTGCATCACGTCAGCGTCGGCCGCGTGAGGGCGTTGAAGAGCGTTCTCTTGCCCACGGTGGGCAGGCCGACGATTCCGCAGCGAAGGGCCATTGGGCCGGTATCGTAGCGGCGGCTCCGCAGAGCGCGAGGTCGCGATCAGCCCCCCGCTAGTCCTGGGACCTGTACTCCTCCAGGAAGGTGCGGCGAAACTCCAGGTAGCGGCCCGCGCTGATGGCCTCGCGGGCACGCTCCATCAGGCGCTGGTAGAAGCGCAGGTTGTGCACCGTGGCCAGCACCGCCGAGAGCACTTCGTTGGCCTGGAAGAGGTGGTGCAGGTACGCGCGAGAGAAGCCCGCGCTGCATGTATCGCAGTCGCACGATGGGTCGATCGGATAGGCGTCGCGCCGGTAGCGACGTTGGGTGAGGCGGATCCGCCCGCGCACCGTGAACACGCTGGCCGAGCGGGCGTAGCGCGTGGGGATGACGCAGTCGAACAGATCCATGCCGTAGCCCACGGCGGCCAGAAGGTCCTCGGGCAACCCCACACCCATCAGGTAACGGGGACGGTCGTCCGGCAGGAGCGGCGCGGCGTGCTCGGTGACGCGACAGAGCAGCTCGTGCCCCTCACCTACGGATACGCCGCCAATGGCGTAGCCGGGCAGGTCGAGAGCCACCAGCTCACGGGCGCACTCCTCGCGCAGCTTCGGATAGACGCTTCCCTGAACGATGCCGAAGAGAGCCTGATCGTGGGGGCGCGCGTGGGCTTTCAGACAGCGCTCCATCCAGTGCAGCGTGCGTCGCACGCCGTCACGGGCGAGCCGTTCGTCGGCCGGGTACGGCGTGCACTCGTCGAAGGCCATGATCATGTCGGCGCCGAGCGCGTTCTGGATCTCGATGGAGCGCTCCGGCGAGAGATCCATCTGCGAGCCGTCGAGCTCGTTCTTGAAGCGCACGCCGGCGTCGCGAATCTCCTTGTTGGGAAGGGAGAAGACCTGGAAACCGCCGCTGTCGGTGAGGATGGGGCCGTCCCAGCGCATGAAGGAGTGCAGCCCGCCCAGCTTCTGGACGAGACCCTCGCCCGGACGCAGCGTCAGGTGGTAGGTGTTGGCGAGCACCACGCGCGCGCCGGTGCGGCGCACCTGTTCCGGCGTCACTGCGCGCACGGCCGCCTGGGTGCCCACCGGCATGAAGGACGGCGTTTCCACGTCGCCGTGGGGCGTCGTGAAGAGCCCCGAACGTGCAGCGCCGGAACGGGCGATCTCGTTGAAACGGAAGGCGGTCACGGCCGCATCCTAGCTCTC
>CAXMOD010000125.1:0-8563 GCA_964194905.1 uncultured Desulfobacterales bacterium
CGTGACCCTCGTCATGCGCCTCATCGAGGGCGAATTTCCGAACTATCGACAGGTCGTCCCCTCGAGCACGGGGCGGCGGCTCGTCCTGGCTACTGAGCCGCTCTCTCACGCGCTACGCCGCGTGGTCTTGCTCTCGGCCGAACGCAGCCGGGCGGTGCGTCTCCAGCTGGCAGGGGGCCAGATGACGATCTCGTCGAGCAACCCGGACCTGGGAGAGGCCCAGGAGGAGCTCGATGTGGACTACGCGGGCGAAGAAATCACCATCGGATTCAATGCCCGCTACCTGCTCGACGTCCTGGCGGCGACGCACTCGAAGGAGATCGAGTTGGACGTCCAGGATGAGATGTCGCCGATCCGGCTGCGGCCCACGGACGACGAGGATGCACTCTCCGTGATCATGCCGATGCGGCTCTAAGGAGCCGCTTTCGGCAGCGGCTCCGGAAAGCGAACCCGGAATCTTTACGCGGACTTAGAGATTCTGTAGGCTTCCTGGGGCGCCCGGTGACCGGGTGCCATGCGCCCGGCGAAGCGCCGCGCATCCCCCCCGGCGGGAAGAGCATTCTGTGAGCTACGACGCGAGTTCCATCGAGGTCCTCGAGGGTCTCGATCCGGTCCGGAAGCGCCCGGCGATGTACATCGGGACGACCGCTTCCGACGGCCTCCATCACCTCGTCTACGAGGTGGTGGACAACTCTGTCGACGAAGCGCTGGCGGAGTTCTGCGAGTCGATCAGCGTCGTCATCCACGAAAACAACAGCGTCACCGTGGAAGACGACGGCCGCGGGATTCCCGTGGACCTGCACGAGCAGGAGGGTCGCCCGGCCGCGGAGGTGGTCATGACCACTCTGCACGCCGGCGGAAAGTTCAGCGAGAAGACCTACAAGATCTCGGGTGGCCTGCACGGAGTGGGCGTCTCGGTGGTGAACGCGCTGTCGGAGCATCTAGTGCTGGAGATCCGGCGCGACGGAAAGGTCTGGCGCCAGACGTACGTACGCGGCGTTCCTGAAGCTCCGCTGACCGAGACCGGGACGACCGACCGAACCGGGACGAAGGTCACCTTCCTCCCCGACGGCCAGATCTTCCCGTCGATCGAGTTCTCCTTCGACGTCCTCTCCCAGCGCCTCCGGGAGCTCTCGTTCCTGAACGCGGGCCTGCGCATCTCGGTGCACGACGAACGCAACAACAAGCATCACGACTTCTGCTACGACGGCGGCATTGTCTCCTTCGTGGAGCACCTGAATCGCACCAAGACACCCCTCCATGAGCCTCCCATCCACCTGGCAGGCAAGCGCGAGTTCGGTCCGGACGCTGCCAGGACGCCCGTCGACATCGAGATCGCCATCCAGTGGAACGAGACCTACAACGAGGCGGTCTACTCTTTCGCCAACAACATCAACACCATCGAGGGCGGAACCCACCTGGTGGGCTTCCGCGGCGCACTGACCCGCGCGGTGAATCGCTACATCGCGACGCACCTGAAGAATGGCAAGAGCACGCCGGACACGGTCTCCGGCGAGGACCTCCGCGAGGGGCTGACGGCGGTCATCTCCGTCAAGCTCCCGCAGCCGGAGTTCGAGGGGCAGACGAAGACCAAGCTCGGCAGCAGCGAGGTGCGCGGCGTGGTGGAGGCCCTGGTCTACGAGCAGCTCGGCGATCACCTGGAGGAGAACCCGGCTGCGGCCAAGGTGGTGATCCAGAAGGTGGTGGACGCTTCTCGCGCGCGGGCGGCGGCGCGCAAGGCCCGCGACCTGGCGCGGCGCAAGGGCGCCCTCTCGGATCACAGCCTTCCGGGAAAGCTGGCCGACTGCCAGGAGCGGGATCCCACTCTCAGCGAGGTATTCATCGTCGAAGGCGTCTCGGCCGGCGGCACCGCCAAGCAGGCGCGACTGCGCGAGACCCAGGCGATCCTGCCGATCCGCGGGAAGATCCTGAACGTCGAGCGGGCGCGCCTCGACAAGACGCTCTCCAACCTGGAGATCCAGGCGCTCATCGCGGCCATCGGCTGCGGCATCGGGCCGGACTTCGACGCGGCGAAGGCCCGCTACCACAAGATCATCATCATGACCGACGCGGATGTCGACGGCAGCCACATCCGCACGCTGCTGCTGACCTTCTTCTTCCGCCAGATGCGCCCGCTCATCGACCGTGGCTACCTCTACATCGCGCAGCCACCGCTATTCAAGGTCAAGCGCGGCAAGACCGAGCGCTACATCAAGGACGAAGCGGCGCTGCACGACTACCTGCTGGGCCTGGCGCTCGCCAGCATCCAGGTGTTCGCGAGCGAAGACCCCACGCCCCTCGCCGAAGACGTCCTGCGCGAGCTGCTCTCCCACGCGCGCGACTGGGAGGGTGTCATGCTGCGCATGGGCCTGCGCCGCCTGGACACGGACCTCATCGCGGCGGCTGCGGCCGGCCCCGGTCTTTCGGAGGCGGACCTGTCGGACGCCGCCGTGCTGGAGAACGAGGTGGCGCCCGCCATCGAGGTGGCCCTGCGCCAGGCGGTGGGCGGCAATGCCAGCGTCGACTGGACCGTGGAGGCCGACCCCGAACACGGCGCCCATCGGCTGATCGGCGTGCGCCGCCGCCAGGGGGTTTTGCTGCGCACTGCCTTCGACGTGGACTTCGTGCGCGCGCCCGAGTTCCAGCACCTCTCGGGAGCGGCCCAGCGCATGGACGCGCTGGCCATGCCGCCGTTTCGCGTGGCGCGCGACGGTCAGGAGCCCGAGGAGATCGCCGGCGGTCCCGCGCTGCTGGCGCGCGTGCTCGAGATCGCCCAGAAGGGCCTCTCGATCCAACGCTACAAGGGCCTCGGCGAGATGAACCCGGAGCAGCTCGCCGTGACCACCATGAACCCCGAGAGCCGTACCCTGCTGCGGGTCACCATCGAGGACGAGTACGAGGCGGACGAGGCCTTCAGCCGCCTCATGGGCGACGAGGTCGAACCGCGCCGCGAGTTCATCGAGCGCAACGCCCTCGACGTCCAGAACCTCGACATCTAGCCGGCGATGGCCGAAGACACACCCGCGAGCGAAGAGATACCCGAGACCGCTGGAGCCGACGGAGGCGGCGGTACGCCGGGAGCCGACGGAGGCGGCGGCGCACTTCCCCCCGCGCCCGGCGTGAACATCGAGGACGAGGTCCGCAAGTCGTTCCTCGACTACGCGATGTCGGTCATCATCAGCCGCGCGCTGCCCGACGTGCGTGACGGCCTGAAGCCGGTGCACCGGCGCATCCTCTACGCGATGAACGAGGAGGGCCTCCTCCCGTCGCGCCCCTACTCGAAGAGCGCCGGCGTCGTGGGTGAAGTGCTGAAGCACTACCACCCGCACGGCGACCAGTCCGTCTACGACGCCATGGTGCGCATGGCCCAGGACTTCTCTCTCCGCTACCCGTTGGTCGACGGTCAGGGCAACTTCGGGTCGGTCGACGGCGATCCGCCCGCGGCCTACCGCTACACCGAAGCGCGGCTCGCACGCGTGGCCGAGGAGATGCTGCGTGACATCGACCGGGAGACGGTCGAGTTCCAGCCGAACTTCGACGGCAGTGTCGAAGAGCCGATCGTGCTGCCTGCGCGCTTCCCGAATCTCCTCGCCAACGGCTCCTCGGGTATCGCCGTGGGCATGGCCACCAACGTCCCGCCCCACAACCTGCGCGAGCTGGTGGACGCGCTGGTCGTGGAGGCGCGCGACCCGGCCTGCACGCTGGATGACCTGATGGCCAAGATTCCGGGTCCGGACTTTCCCACCGCTGCGCTCATCTGCGGCACCGAAGGGATCCGCAGCGCCTACGCCACCGGGCGCGGTTCTGTGACGATGCGCGCACGCTCCCACTTCGAGGAGGGCAAGCGCAACACGCGGATCGTGTTCACCGAGATCCCCTTCCAGGTGAACAAGTCCACACTGCTGGAGCGCATCGCCGGGTTGGTGCGCGAGGGCAAGGTGGACGGTGTCACGGACCTGCGCGACGAGTCGAACCGCGAGGGCATCCGCGTGGTGGTGGAGCTGAGGGTGGACGCGCCCGAGGAGGTGATCCTCAACCAGCTCTACAAGATGACGCCGCTCCAGAGCACCTTCGGCGTCAACATGCTGGCGCTCGTGAACGGGCGCCCGGAACTCCTCGCGCTGAAGCAGGCGCTGCGCCACTTCCTCGACTTCCGCCGCGAAGTGGTGACCCGCCGCGCTGTCTACGACCTGGCGCAGGCCGAAGCGCGCGCCCACATCCTGGTGGGCTTCGAGATCGCCCTCGACCACCTGGACGAGGTGATCGCGCTGATCCGTGCCGCCGAGGACGGCGCCACCGCGCGCACCCAGCTCATGGAGCGCTTCCAGCTCTCGGAGCGTCAGGCGCAGGCGATCCTCGACATGCGCCTGCGCGCCCTCACCGGTCTCGAACGCCAGCGGGTGCTGAACGAGCTGGCCGAGCTGCGCGAGCGCATCGCCGACCTGAACGATCTGCTCGACAGCGACGAGCGCATCCTCGAGATCGTGATCCAGGAGCTCGAGGAGATTCGCGAGGAGTACGGCGACGAGCGGCGCACCGAGATCACCGGTGCGGTCGAGGGCATCGAGACCGAGGACCTGATCGTCGAGGAGGACATGGTCGTCACCGTGTCCCACGCGGGCTACGTGAAGCGCACGCCGGTCACCCAGTACCGGGCGCAGCGCCGCGGCGGCAAGGGCGTGGCCGGCATGGGCACCCGCGACCAGGACTTCGTGGAGAGCCTCTTCGTAGCCTCCACCCACGCCTACATCATGTTCTTCACCAACAAGGGCCGGGTGCACTGGCTCAAGGTCTGGGAGCTGCCCCAGCTCGGGCGGGCCGCACGCGGCAAGGCGTTGGTGAACGTGCTCCGGCTCACCGAAGGCGAGAAGGTGCAGGCGACGCTCCCCGTGCGCAGCTTCGCCGAAGCATCGGACGATGACTGCGTGCTGCTCTGCACACGCAAGGGGCAGATCAAGAAGACCCCGCTGGACGCCTACTCGAACCCGCGCCGCGGCGGCATCATCGCCATCAACCTGGCCCAGGGCGACGAGGTCATCGCGGCGGGACGCACGCGCATGGCCAGCGAGGTGCTGATCGCATCGCGCCTGGGCAAGTCGATCCGCTTCCAGGAAAGCGATGCCCGCAGCATGGGTCGTACCGCCGGCGGTGTGCGCGGGATGGGCCTCGGCTCCGGTGACGAGGTGGTGGGGATGGAGATCCTCACCCCCGGTGCGACCATCCTCACCATCACCGAGAACGGCTACGGAAAGCGGACGCCGCTCGGTGACTACCGCCTCCAGAAGCGCGGCGGCACCGGTATCATCACGATCAAGGTGAGCACGCGGAACGGTCCTGTCCTCGGCATCGCCCAGGTGGTGGACGACGACGAGGTCATGCTCATCACCGATACGGGGCGCGTCCTGCGCTGCAAGGTCAAGGGCATCTCGACGATGGGCCGCGCCACCCAGGGCGTGAAGGTCATGGACCTCTCCGGCGACGAGAAGCTCGCGTCGATGGCGCGCATGGCCGAGTCCGACGACGCCGCGGACCTGGGCGCCTAGCCGAAGCGCTAGAGTCGCGACATGGCCACGTCCCGCAGTCGCAGGCTCTTCACGCGGGCGAAGCGCTCGATTCCCGGGGGCGTGAACAGCCCGGTGCGCGCCTTCGGTTCGGTGGGCGGGACGCCCCGCTTCATCGCGAGCGGCAAGGGCTGCCGCATCACCGACGTCGACGGCAATGAGTACGTCGACTACGTGGGCTCATGGGGCCCGCTCATCCTGGGCCACGCGGACCCTGGCGTGCTGCGCGCGGTGCGCGCGGTCATGTCCCGCGGCACGAGCTTCGGCGCGCCCACCGAGCTCGAGGTGGAGCTGGCCGAGGCGATCACGCGGGCGGTCCCCTCCGTAGAGCGCGTGCGCATGGTGTCCTCGGGCACCGAGGCCACGATGAGTGCCATCCGCCTGGCACGCGGCGCCACGGGGCGGCCGCGCAGCCTCAAGTTCGACGGCTGCTACCACGGCCATGCGGACGCGCTGCTGGTCGGCGCCGGCAGCGGCGTCGCCACACTCGGCATTCCGGGCTCGCCGGGGGTGCCCGAGGACTTCACGCGGCTCACGGTGCAGGCGCCCTTCAACGACCTCGCCGCCGTGTCCGACGCGTTCGCGCGCTGGGGCGAAGAGCTCGCCTGCGTCATCGTCGAGCCGGTGGCCGGCAACATGGGCTGCATCCCGCCGGTGGAGGGATTCCTCGAAGGCCTGCGCGAGCTGTGCAGCGAGCACGGCGCGGTTCTGATCTTCGACGAGGTGATGACCGGCTTCCGGGTGGCGCGAGGCGGGGCCCAGGAGCGCTTCGGCGTGCGGCCGGACCTCACATGCCTCGGCAAGGTGGTGGGGGGCGGCCTCCCGGCCGCGGCCTACGGCGGCCGCGCCGAGCTGATGGAGCAGATGGCACCGGGTGGCCCCGTCTACCAGGCCGGCACGCTCTCCGGAAACCCGCTGGCGGTGGCGGCCGGGCTCGAGACCCTGCGGCGCCTCGAGAAGCCGGGCAGCTACGAGAAGCTCACGAAGACCAGCGAAACCCTGGCGGCGGGGCTCGGGGCGCTGGCCGAGGAAGCCGGGGTGGAGTTCTCCACCGCGTCCGCCGGCGGCATGTTCGGCTTCTTCTTCCATCCGGGGCCCGTGCGCTCGTTCGAGGACGCCCGCAAGGCCCAGGTCGAGAGCTTCCGGCGCTTCTTCGCCGCCATGCTGGAGCGGGGTGTCTACCTCCCGCCGTCCCCGTTCGAGGCCTGCTTCGTCTCCCTCGCGCACGCTCGCGGGGACCTGGACCAGACCCTCGACGCCGCGCGGGCCGCCCTGCGCAGGGTGGCCCGCGCGCGTTGAGGCCCTCGGGGCGCTCCGCTAGCTTCCGGCCGCCATGCGGTCGAACGGCACGGGCACGGACCCGGGCGCCAAGCACATCTCGGGCGTCTACCAGGGCTCCGTGGAGGCCGTCCTCGCGCTGCTCATCGCGATGGGCATCGGCTACTGGCTGGACGAGAGATACGACACCGACCCCTGGCTCTTGATGACGGGGGTGGTGTTGGGATTCGCGGCCATGGTGTTGCGAATCTGGCGGATGCGGGCGCTGGTGGATGGCCCGCCTGAGGAAGAATGAAGATCGATCCCATCGAGCGGTTCAATCTGGCGCTCGCCGCCGGCGGCGTGGCGGGCTCCCTGGCCCTGGCCGGGCCGGCGTTCGCGTCGAGCCTGGCGCTGGGCGCCGCCTTCGGCGCGCTCAACTTCCGCGCGCTGCACACCGCCAGCGAGAAGCTCTTCAGCGGCGAGCTCGCGGGAAGCGGACCGTGGGTGGCGCTGTTCGGCATGCGCTTCGTGCTGCTGGCGGTGGCGATCAGCCTGGCGCTCAACGCCGGGGCCCATCCTGCCGCGCTGGTGATCGGGCTCTCGCTCATCGTGCCGTCCGCGGTGGCGGGCGCGTGGCTGATGCGTCCCGCGGTCGACCCCGACGCTCCGGCGCTAGCCGCCGACGATCCGGAGTGGGACGTGTGGAACCCGTGGTTCGCCCGTGAAGAAGAGCCCGTGGACGAGGACGAGCGGTGACCATCTCCCCACCCCTCGAACATCTCCTCTGCATTCCGTGGTTCATCCAGGCTTCCATCCTCGCGGGCGCGCTGCTGATGCTGAGCGGCGTCGTCATCCGGCGACAGCTCGCGGCGGCAAACGGCGGCCTCATTCCCGACGAGGGCCTCACGCTGCGCAACATCGGCGAGATCATCGCCGAGATGCTGGCGAGCCTGGGCAAGCAGACCATCGGCGACGACTATCGCAAGTACATGCCGATCGTCGGCACGATGTTCGCGTTCATCCTGCTCTCCAACTGGATGGGCCTCATCCCCGGTGTCGGCGGCGGAACCACCGACCCCAACGTTACGTGGGCGTGGGCCATCATCTCCTACGTCGTCTACAACGTGGTCGGAATCCAGAAGTGGGGGCTCTGGAAGTACAGCCACCAGCTGATGGGCCCGTCGTTCTTCGACATCAAGGTCGGCGGCAAGACGTGGCACATCCGGCCGCTGATGCCCTTCTACTTTCCGCTCGAGTTCCTGCTCCAGCTGGCGCGCATGCTGACGCTGGCCGTGCGGCTCCTCGCCAACATGAACGCCGACCACCTCGTCGTCGCAGTGTTCCTGGGGATGGTGCCGATCGGCATCCCCGCCATCTTCATGGGTCTGGGCCTGCTCGTCGGGTTCCTCCAGGCCTTCGTGTTCTCGCTTCTCACGATGATCTACATCGGAATGGCCCTGCAAGAGGCGCACTAGACGCGTCTCGGGGCCTTAAGAAAGGAAAGACAGAAATGCGGAAACTCGGCACGTTCTTGTTGTGGGCTCTGGCCCTGTGTCTCCTGCCGGATGTGGCTCTCGCCGCCGATGCCGAGGCCGGCGGTTCGTCGTACTGGGGCTACGGCCTGGGCGCCGGTCTGGCCGTGGGCCTCGCGGGCCTCGGCTGCGGAATCGGTCAGGGCCTGACGGCGGGCAACACGACCGCGGGCATCGCCCGCAACCCCGGCGCTGCCGGCTCGATGTTCG
>CAXMOD010000126.1:0-25596 GCA_964194905.1 uncultured Desulfobacterales bacterium
CTGCCAGCAGGTCGATCACCAGGCGCTGGTTCGCCACCTGGACCCGATCCACCGAGGGGTCAGGCTCTGTGCCGGCAACCTCGCCGGGTGCGGCATCCGGCACCGGGACCAGCTCCCAGCGGTCGTAGGGGGCGCCGGGAACGACGTAGGAGTGGGGATAGCGGTACAGGCGCTTCCTGAAGACCCCCCGCAGGTTGCTCGAGTAACCTAGAGGCGCCAGGACCATGTCCAGCAACGTCGCCCCGGCCAGCAGGAGCGGGTTCGACATGGGCCAGAAGAACCGGTAGAGGGGGCGCGGCCAGCCGTGCTCGCGCAGCGCGTGGTGAAACGGGTAGATCCAGAACACGGCGCACACGAAGGTCTCCACGCGGGCCGGGGTGAGCCCGGCGTTCTCGCCCAGGCGGGCCAGGGACTCGGCGTGGAAGAGGTTCCAGTGGCGAGGGAAGTGGTAGCCGCCCCAGTAGCGCTTGCGGAACAGACGCGCGTCGAGGCTGCGCACGTTGGGAGTCTCGACGACGAGCACGCCGCCCGGCGCCAGGAGCCGGGACACGCTGTCGAGCATGGCAGCCGGGTCGGCCACGTGCTCGATCACCTGCAGCATGGTGATGAAGTCGAACGATCGTTCGGGCAGGTCGAGTTCCTCGGCCCGTCCGTGGTGACCGTGGTAGCCCTTCTCGCGCAACCGCTCCAGGACCTCCGCATTGAGTTCGACACCGTGCAGGTTCTGCGGCGGGACGCCGCTGGCGGCGAGCATGTCGAGGATGCGCCCGTCGCCGCAGCCGACGTCCATGCAGCGGGGGGTCCGGGCCGTGCAGTGGCGGAGGAGCTTCTTGACCTTGCGCTTGTCGAGGACGTTCTTGGCCAACAGCGCGATGGGATTGAGCGACCTCTTCATGTCGTACGCGTAGTACGTCGCGGGATAGATCCGCCCCAGCTCCTCCTCGGCGGGGCGCGGGTTCAGGTAGACGTGGGCGCACGATGCGCAGGTGATGAAGTCGAACTCCTCCTGGCTGGTGCGGTATTCGAAGTCCCAGCCTCGGGCGAGTCGCTCACCCCCGTCCCCTCCGCACACGCAGCAGGTCACCGCCTCGCGCGCCATCACTGGGTGGACGTCGACCAGCGCAGTCTCCGGATCGCTCACGAGCGGGCGCCGTCGGGAGTCGCCGAGACAGGTTCGCGCTCTGCGCCCAACGGGAGCGCCGACCAGAAGCGCCAGAGGAACGCCAGGTAGCTGCCGCGGACCTCGACGGGGTCCAGCTCTCCGGTCTGGCGCAGGTGCTCCCGCAGCGCTGGGAGGTGGTAGTAGGGCACCTGCGGGTAGAGGTGGTGCTCGGCGTGGTAGTTCATGTTGTTCGGCGCGAGGAACATCCGCTCCAGGCGGTTGCTCGTGTAGGTCACCAGGCGATGCATGTCGCCCTGATCGTCGAACTCGGGCTGGGCGTGCTCGGCGAACGAGCGCAGGCTCTGGAGCCAGAACACGCCAAATCCAAACGGCGCCACCCACAAGAGCGGGTAGGCGTACCAGCCGCCGAAGAAGGTCAGCGGCGCGGCGATGGCGGCCTGGACGAGCAGGATCAGGATCCAGTCGATGTGGATCTCCCGGGCGCTCTCGTCCTTCTTGTTCCGGCGGGCCGAGCCTCCGGCGCTCGCGCCTTCCTTGGTTGCGCCCCGTAGCGTGGCCAGGAAGCTGGAGAGGCCGGCCAGGAAGAGGACGAAGCGCGGGCGCGTCGCCTTGTCTGCGCTGACGTGGTAGTAGCGGTCGGGGTCTGCGGGGTCGCCGAGATGGCGATGGTGGTCGAGGTGCTTCCGGCGGAACGGGGTCAGGGCTTCGAAGAGGGGGTAGGACATGACCACCCGGGTGATCAGGTCGTTGCGCCGGCGGTCCCTGGTCAGGATGCGGTGCATGCCGTCGTGATGCAGGATCTGTAGCGCGTACTGTTGCGAGCCCACGATCAAGATCGCCAGGACCCACAGCGCTGGATGCCGGCTGACGAGGCAGGCCGCGATGATGGCAAGGATGGCCGCCCAGGAGCGGGCGATGTCGAAGGCGAGCCGTAGGGGCCTGCGCTCGTAGAACTCCTTGCCGACGGTTGTGGACATCGTCGGCGCACTATAGCCGTGGCGTGCGGACCGACCCATCGAACTCGCCGGTAGCCAACCCCGATCGTCGGCGTCGGGTAGAATGCCTCCCACGGCTGGACCGGGCCGACCGGAGGGCGGAACCATGGGCCGGAGAGCGAGGCGGATCAGCGGCGGGGTGGCGATCGTGCTGTGGGCGGCGTGTGTTGCGGCGGGCACGACCTCCGCACAGACGGTGGCGCGCTGGACCGACGCACAACCAGCGGGTGTCTTCTTCAACGACTACGACCCGAACTTCCACACCGGCTTCGTGCCGCGGGTCCAGGATCGCAACCGCATCAAGATCCACCTGGCGCGCGGCAACCAGCTGCGGATCCGCATGGTGCTGCCCGACGAGACGATCGACCACTACCTGGAGGACCAGATTGCGAAGCACGATCTCTACCAGGAGGTGATCGACAAGGGGGTGATCGAGCTGACCGCGAACACCGCCTGGGAGGACTATCACCAGAGGGTCGTCGACGAGGGCCTGCACCAGAAGGCGAAGCAGTCGGCCGCCGGCACGGGGGCGAAGCGCCAGCAGCTGAACCTCGAAGCGATCGCTCGGCTCAATCCGGAGCGGCTCTATCGCATCCAGAAGGATTTCGGCGCCATGACCGACCGCTGGCGGGAGCTGTTGGCGGCCGGCGATCTGGGGGACAAGCCGGAGCTGGCGGACGAGCTCGACCTGATCAACGAGCTCTTCGGGCACCGGCTGTTCGTCTACCAGCTGAGCGACGAGCAGGAGGCGGCGTTCCTGGAGCTGGTGGCGACGGCGAAGGCGGACGATGCGCGGACGTTCCGGACGAAGACGGAAGCGTTCTTCCACGACGTCACCGATGGGATCTATGCGGCGAACCTGCGCAACGGGAAGCTCGACTACTGGGAGTACACCGCGATCTACCCGGCAGGGACCTACGACACCACCACCAAGCACGGCGGCAAGCGCATTCCCATGATCACGACGCCGGGTATCTGGTACTTCATGCCGCGCATGCACGGGAACGGGATGGTCGGCATGGTCGACTACATCTCGGGGGCCGGGTACTACGGGCTGATCCCGATGTTCCCGTACGAGTACGGCGGAGGCAGCGCCTACAACTCGATCCACAATACGGGGATCAGCAACTGGATCGCCGGACACAGGCTCTTGCCGAAGGAGTGGACGAAATACACCGAGGGGAGTCGCAATGGGAAGCCGTACAACCGGGTAGCGTTGACGAGCCGCGGGCCGGTCTCACACGGCTGTACGCGGCTCGGCTCGGGACATCTGGCGGAGCTGCGCGAGCTGTTTCCCTCGACCTCCGAGGCCATGGAGGGGATCGTCAACTACCGGAACATCTCGCACTGCTACGACGTCTTCGACCGCAAGGGAGACGGGAACGTCGAGATCATGGGCGTGCAGTACTACATCGCGTTCCGGCACACGAACGAGCGCGTTGCCAAGCAGATCTGGGCGCAGAACAACCGCAAGGACTTCTACGCGTGGATGTACGGCGATGAGATGAACTACGGGCCGCTCGGCCAGGTCACCTTCGACGACGTATGTGAAGGCAAGTTCGTCGGGCGCAAGACGCGCGAGGGAAAGCACTGGCAAGGGTTGACTCTGTACGAAGCGCCGTACCAGCCGGAGACCCTCCAGTTCTACAGGATCAAGGGCGTCGAGCGGCTGTCGCACCCGGGGATGGACTTCAACCGGGAGCTGCGCCGTGTGGGGCACGGGTACGAGGTGGATCGGGCGGTACTTCGGCTCCAGTGAAGAGCCGGCGCACGGCGGCGTGCGTGAACTTCGCGATGAAGGCGCCGCGGTAGGCTGCCTGGCCGGCCTTGGCCTCGATGAAGGCCGCCACCACGATCTGGTGACCGTCGGCCTTGCGGCGGACGATGCCGGCGTCGGCGAAGATGGGTCCCCAGGTCCCGGTCTTCGAGAACACCTCGAAGCTCGCGTTCTCGGCCTCGACACCGCCGGCGACGCGGTAGCGCAAATAGGGTTGCTTGCGCGTGTCGCGGCGCATGTGCTCGCGGACCTCGCGGGAGCTCTCGGGCGCGAGCGCCAGATCCTCGGCGAGCAGGGCCAGCAGCCGGGCGCTGCCGTTGGCCGTCATCGCCTGGCGGTTGAAGTAGGGGCCCTTCTGATCAGGCAGGCAGCCTTCGACGTTCTTGTCCTTCAGGAACTGGAGGTCGCGTCCGTGGAGATCGCCGCCGCCGTTGTAGGTGGGGTGCACCGTGTGGAGGTCTTCGATGCCGAGCCTCTCGAGCCAGCGCTTTACCGCGTGGCGCCGATAGGCGAACTCCGCGTACTCCTCCGGGCCGAGCCGTGCGCCGGGCTCCGTGAAGGTGAGCCGGCTCACCACGCGCTGAGTGGCGCCGTTGCTGCTGCGGTAGATCATGGCGTGGAGCTGGCGCTCGAAGGCGGGGTCGATCTCGAGGCGGCCCTCGTCGCGCCATGCATAGGCCGCCATCAGGTAGACGAACTTCGGAACGCTGGCGGGGTACACCGGGGAATCACCGTTCCAGTGGGCGAGGCTGGGAGGTCCGCCCCCGACCTGGGGGCCGGGGGGCAAGTCGATCAGCGAGACCCGGATCGTCTGCTGGCGAAGGCGAGCGTCCCCGCTGAGGAGGTCCTCCACGATCCCGTCGACGGCTGTCTGGAGCTCCGGCGAAGGTTCGATCGAGGCGAGAAACTCCCGGGCAGCGGGCTCGGGCGGCGGGCCGTCGTCGAGCGGCGGACCGTCCCCGAGCGCGGGCAACCCGGACACGAGCAGCGAGACGAAGACGGCGACCGGCGAAAAACGTTGCACCAAACGAGGATAGCCGTGTCAGGACTCCCCGTGCGTGTCAACATGAAGCACCTGAGGAGGGCGAGCTCGGGCATGCGATGGGTTCGGGCGGCGGTGGTGCTGGTAGCTGTGTTGAGCGGCATCGGGCCGGCTCCCCCCGCGATCGCGCGCGGGCCCGAGCTGACCGGCGCGCAGAAGCAGGAGCTGGACCGGAACTGGCAGCTCGTCGTCAGGAAGCGCAAGGGGCCGTATACGCAGAACTACTGCGTGTGCCGCAACGGCGAGCGGCAGCCGGTGATGCTGCCCGACGGGCGGATCCAGACCCCGTGCGGTGGCGCCATGAAGTTCTGCTCCGCCTGGCGCGAGCCGTGGGCAGAGGCCATCGCGAATCACGGCATGTACGTGGGGAATCTCTTCGCGCGCGACCTCTTCGAGTGGGACCAGTACGAGGACCACCACGACCTGGTGCGCGGCTACGTGCTCGAGAAGTTCTTCGTCGAGACCCATCCGGACCACAAGCTGGCGCAGATGCGGGCGTACGGTGGACTTGCCGGGGCGGAATACGAGGCCGCCGCCGCGCCGAAGTTCTTCGAGAAGTACCTGGATCTCGAGAGCTTCAGCGAGCCGCGCCACTACCTGCTGGCGTACGAGCTCCAGCGGCGCTTCTTCGTGCGCGACGATCAAGGGGCCATCGGCAAGGCGCGCAACCTGGCGAGTGCGATCCAGCAGCAGCGGGCGGACTTCAAGCCGCTCCGGGACCAGGTGCACAACCAGATCTCGGAACCCCAGATCGCGAAGGTCCAGGCGTACCGGGACCGGTTGAAGCCCGGCAAGACCCGCGACATGTGCGACGAGCTGGTCGCCGAGATCCGGAAGCTCACATCGCTCGACGAGAGCGCCCTGCGCGCGCAGCTGCCGGCGATCAAAGATGCGCGGCTCCGCGGCGCGCTGGAGGCACACGTTCCTCCCGCGGGAACCGGACCGCTCGAATCGATCGCGGGCCTCGCCGCGCTGATGGGGACGGCGCGGCAAACGGTGGAGGCCAAGAAGGGCTCTGCGGCGGACCGACGGCGGCTGGTCGATCTGGCGATCACGGCCGCGGCGGTCATCCAGCAGCGCGGGGCGACGTGGCTCGACGCTGGCGACTCGCTGACGGCCCGACGGCATGCGGAGCTGCTGATCGCCCTTGCGAACGCGGCATACGGCGGCGGGCTGCTGATGGAGCGGGAGCGGGCAGCCGCGGTGGGAGATCTGAAGCGGCTGCTCGAGAACCGGAAGCTCACGCGAGATGCGCTGAAGCAACACCTGGCCCGGGCGGCCCGGGTGGTGGAGTGGGCGCAACTGACGACGCTCTACGCGTTCGAGGAGGTGCGGCTCCCATGGACGCACCTCGTGCCGGCGAGCGGACACATCCCCGACGATGTCTTGCGCGGGTCTCCGTTGATGGTCTACGCGACGGCGCTGGAGCGGCTCGAGGACTTCGCCGCGGGTGGGAAGCCGGTTCGCCACGAGCTCTTCGGCGAGACGGTGGAGCGGGACGTGCGCGCCCTGAACCCGGGGCTCGCGGTGGGCCGGCTGCGAGTGGCGCCAGAGAGCGGCGACTACGCGCGGAACGAGGTGTTGGCGCTACCGGAAACGCCGGCCGACCTCGAGCCGGCCGCGGGCATCCTGACCCGCGGCGAGGGAAACGTCGTCTCCCACGTCCAGCTGTTGGCCCGGGCCCTGGGCATCCCGAACGCGGTGCTCGGCCCCCAGCCCTATGCAGCGTTCGTGCCTCACGACGGGGAGCGGGTCTTCTACATCTCCACGCCCGGCGGCCGGGTGCTGGTGAAGACCGAGACGAGCCTGACCGCGCGCGACCGCGAGGTGTTGGCTGAGTACACGCGCAACCAGGAGCGTAGCGGCGACGGCGCTCTGGGCGGCGGGGGCGCGAAGCTCGACATCGACGTCGAGCGGCTGGACGTCGTGTCCGCGGACGTGATCGACCTGGCCGCCGTGCGGCGCAAGGACTCGGGGATCCGTTGCGGGCCGAAGGCCGCTTTTCTCGGGGAGCTCAAGCACATGTTCCCAGACAAAGTGGCGCGGGGCGTGGTCGTGCCGTTTGGCGCCTACTACGCGCACTATCGTTCGGCGCCCGTGGCGCTCCCGAAAGCGCTGGCGCGCAAGGGCCTGGCCCGGGCGGGCACACCGCTGCCGGAATTCGTCGAGGCGACCTATGACGAGTTCTTCGGCAGGCTGGTGGCCGGCGGCGGCGCCGACGAACGCGCGCTGGCGGCCTGGATCCAGCCGAGACTCGAGATCATGCGGTACTCCCTGGAGCGCCATCCGCTGTCGCCGAAGCTGCGCGAGGGCCTCCGAGCGGAGCTCCGGCGGCAGGGTCTCCTGGAGCCCCGGGACCCGCAGCAGACGGTCGGGCTCTTCGTGCGCAGCGACACCAACGTCGAAGACCTCGAGAACTTCAATGGCGCGGGGCTGAATCTCACGCTCTTCAACCGCAGATCCCTGAAGGACGTCTACGCAGGGCTCAAGAAAGTATGGGCATCGCCCTTCACCTACCGCTCGTTCTCATGGCGGCAGACGCTGATCGACGAGCCGCTGTGGGTGCTGCCTTCGGTGGTGATCCTCGCCAGCGTGCCGACAGAGAAGTCGGGGGTCCTGATTACGGCCGACCTCGACGGGCGGGACCAGACGAAGATGCTCGTCGCCACCTCGGAGGGGGTCGGCGGCGCCGTCGACGGCACCCCGGCGGAGACCGTGGTGTGGTCGCCCTCGGGCGTGGAGTTGGTGACGATGTTCAAGTCCCCGTACCGACGGCTGCTCAAGCCCGGTGGCAGCGAGATCGTGGCCTCGACGGGGGGCGAGCAGGTCTTGTCCAAGGCGGAGCTGAGCGAACTGGTGAAGACGGCTGCCCGGATCCGTGACCGGCTCGAGCCCTCGCGGGACACCGACGGACGCGCGCGACCGTGGGACGTGGAGTTCGGCTTCGCCGACGGCAAGCTCTGGCTCTTCCAGGCCCGGCCCTTCATCGGGAACGACTCGCTGGCCAACGTACCGGCGCTCGCCGCGTACGAAGCGCCGCAGGCCGGCGGCGCCGAGCGGGTGTCGCTGGACGAGACGGTGCGATGAGGACCCGGCTCGCGCAGGTGCTGGCCGTGGTCGTCGCGGTCGGCTGCCTGTCTCCGATCGCGGTGCGGGCGGACGGCCCGCCGGAAGCAGAGGTGAAGCCGCTGCCGAAAACGCGGCCGAAGACGCGACAGCTGGCGGAGCCGCCGCTCCTCGGCAGCTACTACGACCGTTGGGAGCCCACGTTCTACAGTGGATTCGCGCCGCGCGCCGACGACCCAGCGCGGGTGCATCTGCACGTGGGCCGGGGGAACCAGCTGCGAATCACCCTGGTGCTGTCGGAGGCCGTCCAGGAGAGCTACGCACGCGACCTCAAGGTGCGGCGGGACAGCTACCGGAGCCTGGTCGACTCGGGGCGGATCGTGCTCACCCAGAACGAGGCGCTCGCGGAGTTCGAGGCGGTGCTCGAAGAGCTGCGGGTCGACAGCCTGGTCGAGCGCGAGAACGCCCCGGGCCTGTCGCTGACGGCGCTGCGCGCGCGCAACCTGAGCCTGATGAAACGGCTCAACCCCGGGCGGCTCTTCGAGATCGAGATCCCGGAGCGGGCACTGCTCGACCAGTGGAAGGCCCGGTTGCGGCCCGAGGACCGGGAGGGTGCGGAGCCGGACCGCGACCGGCGGCTCGAGCTGCTGAACGCACTGCTGCCGACGCGGGTATGGATCACGCAGACGGACGCCGGGACGCGGCGCGCGCTGAAAGAGCTGGTCGTGAAGGCGCTCGATGGCGACGACCTGCGCCAGGACTACTTCGCGCTGCTGGAGCGGCTGCGCCCCGGACTCTACCCGCGGAAGGAAGGGAAGGTGGTCTTCGTCGAGTTTACCGCGATCCACCCGATCGGGACGTTCAACGACTACACGGAGTACAAAGGGCGCAAGATCCCGCTCTATCCCACGCCCGGAAGGCGGGCGCTGACGACGCACCAGCGCACGAAGACCGTCGACCACATTCCGACCGTGGCGGCCTACAGCTACTCGCCGTGGATCCCGTACATGCACGTGGGAACCAAGATGCACAACAGCTTCCACACCCTGTGGTGGCGCATGCGGGTGGACGAGACGCCCTTCTTGCCACAGACGTGGAAGGAGGCCGCCGAGGGCAAGCCCTACCTGTGGCTGCTCTCCCGGGGGCCGATGTCGAGCGGCTGCACGCACCTGACGACGGGGCACATCAGCGAGCTGCGACAGGTGTTGCCGTCGGATACGGAGAAGCTCTACGCGATCGACACCTTCTACAATCGGTCGTACGACCTCGACGTGTTCGACATCGACGGCGACCTCCAGCCGGAGGTGATGGGGGTCGAGTACTTCATCGCGTATGCGCTCTCGAACAAGAAGCCGAAGCGGTTGCGCGTACGAGACGAGCGGCTCGACTACTACGATTGGCTCTACGCCGGACAATTCGAGCTCGACTCGGACGGCAAGGCGTGGCTGGTCGGGGTCCAGGACGGGCGTTTCGTCGAGCGCACCGCCCGGAAGGGCGCAGAGTACGAGCGCGTACCGCTCTACGAGGCGGCCTATCAGCCGGAGCGCTTCCAGTTCTACAGGCTGGTCGACATTCCCTTCGCGCGGGAGCTGCGCAAGGTGGGCGCCGACCACCCGTTCCGCGAACCCGGCACGTAGGCCCCTAGGGTCCCGGGACGATGCGGAACTCGGTGTCGGTGTCGACCACGCGCCAGCCGGCCCGGCGGATGTCGTTGCGCACCAGCGCGGCTCGGCCCGGTGCCTCCAGGTCCAGCGCTGCGGCGGGTCGCAGGTCGTCTGCGTGGCCCGAGTCGAGCAAGCAGCGCACGGCGATCTCCCGGTGGCCGGGCATCTGCGCGTGCACCATCGTGAGGCAAAGGGGCGGCCGTTCCTCGGGCGTCGCCGCGCGGTAGCGCGCGTAGCGCAGCGAATCCTTGTAGCCATCGCTCCAGGCCAGCGCCGCGGGCGCGCGGCGCTCGAACTCCTGGGGGCTGGCCAGCTCGGCCAGCGCCAGCATCAGGGTGTCGCGTGCGTTGGCGGGGGCGCCGGCGGCCAGGATCTCGGCGATGGGTTCGAGGGCGGTCTCGTCGCCCAGGCGCGCCAGCACGAAGAGGCCCGCGATGCGGCGCTCCAGGTCCGGTGAGGCTCGCAGCGCCTCCGCGGAGGGGAGCCCACGCGGGTCGCGGTGCAGTCCGTACCAGGTGAGGGCCATGCGGCGCGTGCGCCAGGGCTCATCTTCGTCGGCCGCAAGCCGGCCGATGAACTCGGCCGCTGCGTCCGTGGCCGGGAGGTTCGCCAGGATCAGCAGCGCGTCGCGGCGCAACGGGCTCTTCGGGTCGCGCCGCAGGAACTCGAGCACCACGGGCACGGAACTCTCCTCGCCGAGGGGGCCCATCACCTGGAGCAGGCGCAGCGCGTGGCGAACCTCCACCTCCGGAGCCAGGAGAGCGGCGTGCACGGCGGGGAGCACCTCGGGCCCACGGTCGATCAGCCGCGGCCCGGCTCGGCGCGCATCGGGGCCGGCCAGCGCGGCCACGTCCTCCGCGATGCTCGGCGCCGCGCCTTCCTGCCGGAACATCTTGCGCATCTCGATCCAAGGCTCGGTGCCGATCTCGTGGGCCGCCGCCGGCGCTGCGGCCAGCAGCACGAGGCCGAGGAAGAGTGCCCGGGACAGCATGGCTCTGCATCGGCGGGCGCCGCGCGATGTTGAGGAGGTCGCGAGCTCGGATCTCGCCGTCGCGGCCCTCTAGCGCTCGTCTGCGCGGTCTCGTGCGTCGGCGTGCATCTTCTCGATGCGCCGCTCCAACAGGCGCAGCGATGCGAATCCCAGCGCGAAGGTCTGCCAGCCCCAGCCCAGAGACGTCTCCTCGAGCCCGGCTCGCTCGGCCATGCGCACGGCCTTCATGCCCTTGTAGACGTGGAAGAGCACGGCCCATACGAAGACCGCTCCCAGCAGCCAACGCGGGGTCCAGGTGGTCACGCCCTGGCTCCAGAGGGCGTGGGCGTCCGAGCTGATGGCGAGCGTGCCGAGGAGCGTCATGCCGCTCCCGATCGAGACCCACCAGCCCCAGTGCGGTCGGTCGACTTGCTGGCGCTCCGCCAGGAGGCTGCGGCAATACTTCAGGCAGCGTTCCATGGCCTCCTCTACGCCCACCTTGGGGACCCAGCCGAAGTCGCGCCGCGCCTTGTCGATGCGGTTGTAGTGGCTGACCGTGATCTTGCGCACCTCGAGCGGTGTGAGCATCGGCGGCGGGATCCGGATGGCCCAGTGGAGGAACTCCCAGACGCTCGCGACCCCGAGCATCAGCCACGCCGGGATCTTCCACTGCGGATGCCGGTAGCCCATGCCCGTGATGAGCGGACGAAAGAACTCGAAGTAGTTGATCGGGGCGCCGTCGGTGATGTAGTAGGCCTGTCCGCCCAGCGCTGAGCCGGGCATGAGATGCCGGGCCGCCTCGATCTCGCCGTCGACGAGGTTGTCGATGAATGTGTTGTCCGAGAGCGCGCTGCCGTCGCCGATGGTCGCGACATACTTCCCACTGGCGCACTCCTCGACGATGCGCGGCAGCATCAGCTTGTCGCCGGGCCCGTAGATGCCGCCCGGGCGAATCGCGCAGACGAGGAGATCCCCGCTCCCGTTGGCCGCGAGCGCCACCTTCTCGCCGAGGATCTTCGTCTCCGTGTAGAGATCGCGCGTGCGCGCCGCGTAGGGCAGCGACTCGTCGCCGTCGATCACCGGCGCGTCGAGGGTGACGTTGTTGGAGCTCGTGTGGACGAGACGCGTTACGCCGGCCTCGAGCGCCGCTCGCACCATGTTTTCGACCCCGCGTACGTTCACCGCGAAGCTGCGCGCCCGCTGCTCGCGCGTCGCGAAGCCGGCAAACTCGAGCACCGCGGCGGTGTGAAAGACGCTGTCGATCCCCTCGCACGCCTTGCGCACGTCCTCGAACTCCGCGACGTCGCCCTGCACGAAGTCGAGCCGCTCGTGGGTGTAGTCGATGAGCTGCCGGTCGAAGGCTCGGACGTGCCGGCCTCGGCGGATCAGCTCGAAGACGAGGTGGCGCCCCAGAAAGCCGGCAGCACCCGTGACCAGGCAGTAGCCGAGCTCCGCGGTCTCGCGGGTCTCCGACGCCTCGGGTTCCGCCAGGGACGGCGGCAGGGGGAGCTCGAGGGGCTTGCGTTCGCCGGGCTTTGCCTCGCGCATCTCACTCCCTCCGTTCGCGAACGGCGGTCTTATCGGCCGGCCCGGCGGCCGCCTGAACGCGGTTGCGGAGGGCCTTCGGGGGAATGCCTCGCGCCTGCCGATCGCCGGCTCAAGCCGCCGCGACCACGCGACGAAGGAGGAGACGAGCGGCCCAGGTGGGCCGCAGACCGGGCTTCCCCCCGCCGACGGTCGGGGAGGGAGTGCCGTGGTGCGAGGCAGGCTCGTCGCCCCCCAGAGAGGTCGCGCGACGCCTGGCAGGCGACCGGGCCGCAGCCTGCTCGTCGCCGCGCTGCTCGCCGCTCCCGCATCGATCCCCGCGCCTGCGTCGGCAGGCGACGAGGGTCGGGGCGAGGCCGCACGGACCGGCTGCGTCACCGAGCTGGCTGAGCCGGACGCGCGCGGCATCACGCGGGTCACGGCAGACTGCTACTGGGCCGTTCCCTACCCGCGCGTCGAGGCGATCGTCCGCAATCAGGGCGAGATCGACACGGTCCTGAGCTCGCTGGACGAGAGCACCGTCCTGCCGGATGGTCGCGTGCTCCAGGTCCACTCGCCGGGCTTCGGGATCGCGGACCGCCAGGTCACTCTCGACATGCACGTCCGGGAGCTTGCGAGCGCAGGGATCCGGGTCGACTTCAGGCGTTCACGCAGACAGGAGCGGCTGGGCGCAGGCCGCGTCGCGATCTCGGTCGACGACGGCTTCTGGCAGGCGCGTCCCGAGGGCCCGGCACACACGCACCTCAGCTACGCGGTGCGGTACGACACGGGCGGCGGGCTCGAATCCTGGCTCGCCCGTCGCTTCCTGCGCTCGGGCGTCGCGCGGGCGTTGGCCGAAGTGCGGCACGCCGCCGAGCGGCCCGCGCTGGCCGCGGTTAGCAGCGGGAGCCCGTAGCGGCCTCGCCAGTTCGCCGGGAACCTCTCCAGACGTCAGGCCCGGGGCTCGCACACGAAGATCGGAATGTCCCGTGTCGTCCGCGTCCGGTATTCGGCGTACGGGGCGTAGTACCGGTCGCAGACCGGCCAGAGCTGGGGCTTCTCCTCGGGAGCGGCGAGGCGCGCCCTGAGCTTCATGCGCCGGCCGCGGTGGTTCACCTCGATGTCCGGGTGCTTGACGAGGTTGCCGTACCAGACGGGGTTCTTCGGAGCGCCGCCCTGGGAAGCCACCAGGAGTACGCCCTCGTTGTGGGGCACGTACATCAGCGGGATCGTCAGCGTGCGCCCGCTCTTGGCGCCCGTCATCGTGACGAAGCAGACATCGTCCCCCGCCAGCTTGTTGAACAGGCGGCCGCCGCTCAGGCGGTGCAGGAAGACGTGGGTGCGGGTCATGGTCGGGAGCACCCAGCGCGGCGGAGGTGCGCCGGAACCGGCGGGAGCAGAGGGGTTGGTCGTCATTCGGATCCTCTCGAATTGCGGCGTGGCCGTGCCGCTCTTTAGAAGCCTACCCCATCGCGCTCGACGTCCGGCCGATGGGGGGCGAACGCTGTGGCGCTAGCGTTGCGCTGATGCCCCCCATCGACGGCCACTGCGACGTGGCCTTTGCGGCCGTGCGGCTCGCCTTCGCCCACAACTTCGAGGAGCACGGCGAGCTCGGAGCTTCCGTGTGCGTGCGCGTCGGCGGCCGGGTCGTGGTCGACCTGTGGGGCGGACATCGCGACCTCGCCCGCCAGCAGCCCTGGCAGCGCGACACCCTCGTCAACGCGTGGTCGGTGGGGAAGGGCGTGCTCGCCATGCTCACCCTCACCCTGGTCGAGCGCGGCCTCCTCTCGCTGGATGAGCCGGTGTGCCTGCGCTGGCCGGAGTTCGCCGCGGCCGGCAAGGGCGACATCACGCTGCGTACCCTGATGAGTCACCGCGCAGGGCTGCCATCGGTCCGCCCCCGCCTGGCCGAGGGCACGTGGCGCGACTGGAACGCCATGTGCGCTGCGTTGGCGGCCCAGGAGCCCTGGTGGGAGCCGGACCTCGCGCACGGCTACCACGTGAACACGTACGGCTTCCTCGTCGGCGAACTGGTGCGCCGGGCGACGGGGCTTTCCCCCGGTGAAGCGCTTCGCGAGATCTTCTGCGATCCGCTCGACGCGGACTTCTTCTGGGGCCTCCCGGAGAGGCACGACCCGCGGGTCGCGGAGGTGGACGTCCCGAACGTCGTGCTCACCGAGCCGGAGCAGTGGGCAAAGGCCATGCCGCCCACCGGCGACGACGAACACGACACGATGATCTGGCACTGCTATTTCAACCCGCCGGGCTTGTCGGGGCTCGGGGTGATGGGGACCCCGGCGTGGCTGCGCGCGCAAGTGCCTTCCACGAACGGTCAGGCGACGGCCCGAGGCGTCGCGCGCCTCTACGACGCGCTGCTGCACGGCTCACCCGACGGGACGCCGTTCGTCGGACCCGGACTCCTGAAGGAAGCCACGCGGATCCACTCGGACGGCGAGGATCGTGTGCTCGCGCGGCCCTCGCGCTTCGGCCTTGGCTTCCAGCTCGCGAGCCCCGATCGCAAGCTCGGCCCCAACGCGGAAGCTTTTGGACACTACGGGTACGGCGGGCTGCTCGGCTTCGCCGACCCTGTCGCGGGCGCGGCCTTCGCGTTTCTGAGCTCGCGACCCGGCGATCGTTGGCAGACCCCGCGCACCACGGCGCTCGTCGATGCGGTCTACGCCTCCCTCGGCGCCTCGTGACCGCATCGTCGTCATGCTGCGGAAGGGCGGCTAGGCTCTGCTCCCCGACCCTGGAGGTGACGCGATGCGAAGGCTTGGTGGCGTACAGTTGGCAGCGGTGCTCGTCGCTGGGTTGGTGCTCTCGGGAACCCAGGCTGCGGCCCAGTTGCCGATGCCGCCCGACGCGCAAGCGGTGCTCTCGGACGACTACGAGGGCACCAGCTACTCACCCTACGTAGGCCGCGAGGTCCCCGGCGAAGGACGCGGCCGTCTCCTGTGGGGGGACACGCACCTCCACACCGGGCTCTCGATGGACGCGGGCGCCTTCGGGAACCGGCTCGGGCTCGAAGAGGCCTACCGCTTCGCACGCGGCGAACGGGTAGTGGCCTCGAGCGGCATGCCGGTGCGGCTGTCGCGCCCCCTCGACTTCCTGGTGGTGGCCGACCACTCCGACAACATGGGCATGTTCCCCGATCTCTTCGCAGGCAAGCCGAACGTCCTGGCGGACCCGAAAGGCAAGGAGTGGTACGAGCGGATCCAGGCCGGGGACGGGGTCGCCGTGGCTCTCGAGCTGATCGGACTCTTCTCTCAGGGCAAGTTTCCCGAGGGCCTGACCTATACGCCGGACTCAGTGCCCTACAAGGCGGCCTGGGACGAGACCATCGCGGCCGCCGAGAAGTACAACGAGCCCGGGCGCTTCACGGCATTCATCGGCTTCGAGTGGACGTCGCTGGTTCAGGGCAACAACATGCATCGGGTCGTCGTATACCGGGACGGCGCCGCCAAGGCCTCGCAGATGGTCGCCTACACGACGACGCCGCCCCTCGGCAGTGCGAATCCGCGTGACCTCTGGAAGTGGCTGACCACCTACGAGCAGAAGACCGGAGGGCACGTCCTCGCCATCGCGCACAATGGCAACCTCTCCAACGGCATCATGTTCCCGCTCGAGGCGCAGTGGGACGGCACCGCGCTCGACGAGACCTACCTGACCCAGCGCGAGCGCTGGGAGCCGCTCTACGAGACGACCCAGATCAAGGGCGATGGCGAGGCGCACCCCTTGCTCTCGCCAGATGACGAGTTCGCCGACTACGAAACCTGGGCGATCGGGAACCTGGACGTCTCCGAAGCCAAGACGGACGCGATGCTCGCAGGGGAATACGCGCGCGAAGCGTTGAAGCGCGGTCTTCAGATCGAGGCCCGGCTCGGCACGAACCCGTACAAGTTCGGTCAGATCGGCTCGACCGACAGTCACACGGGCTTGGCGACGGCCCAGGAGGACAACTTCTTCGGCAAGCACACCGGCGCCGAGCCCGCGCCCGACCGGATGGCCCACCCGTTCATGGAGACGGAGAAGGGGATCATCATGGGATGGCAGCAGGTCGCGGCGGGGCTGGCGGCGGTCTGGGCCGTCGACAACAGCCGCGCGGCGATCTTCGACGCCATGGAGCGCAAGGAGGTCTACGCCACCACCGGCAGCCGCATGGGTGTCCGCTTCTTCGGGGGCTGGGACTTCACTCCCGAGGACCTGGCGAGCCGCACGCCCGCTCTGGCCGGCTATATGAAGGGCGTGCCCATGGGCGCCGACCTGACGCCCCGCGCCGGCACTGGCCCGCCCACGTTCATGGTCTACGCCGTGCGCGACTCGATCGGCGGCAATCTCGACCGCATCCAGATCGTGAAGGGCTGGCTGGACGCCAAGGGGGCCACCCACGAGAAGGTCTACGACGTCGCGTGGTCGGACGAGCGGACGCCCGGCCCGGCTGGGGAGCTTCCGCCCGTCGGAAACACCGTGGACGCGGCCTGGGCCACCTACACCAATACGATCGGCGCCCCGGAACTCCGGACGGTGTGGGCCGACCCGGACTTCGACCCGTTGCAGAAGGCCTTCTATTACGCCCGAGTCATCGAGATCCCGACGCCGCGCTGGTCCACCTACGACGCGTTCCGCTTCGGCATTCCGATTCCCGAGGGAGCACCGGTTTCGACCCAGGAGCGCGCCTACACGTCGCCCATCTGGTACGCACCCCGGGACTGACGGAAGGCCGCCTTCCACCCGGAGGTCCCCGTGACACGAGCCCGGCTCACGCTCTATCTCGGCGAAGATCGACACAAGCTCGGCCCCGGGAAGATCCACCTCCTCGAGGCGATCCGCGACGAGGGCTCGATCTCCGCGGCCGCGCGCGCGATGGAGATGGCCTACCGCCACGCCTGGGAGCTCGTGGACGAGCTGAACGCCTGCTTCGCGGAGCCCGTCGTGGAGGCCTCCGCAGGCGGCCGCGAAGGGGGCGGTGCAACCGTCACTGCTTGGGGCGAGGAGTTGATCCGCGGCTTTCACGCGATGGAAGCGGCCAGCCGAAGGGCGATCCGCAAGGACCTCGAAGCCCTCGACAAGCAGCTGTCCCACCCCCGTCGAGCCTAGGCGGCGGACCCCTCCGAACTCCCCGGTTGACCCCACGGGCCGCCCGGCTTACTCCTGCGCTGCAGCAGGAGGAATGCCAAACGTGTCTTCGACCCTCTCTTCAGCCGTCCGGGCCGCCGCGCTGTGCGGCCTCATTGCGGGAGCGGCGCCCGCCGCCGCCGAACGCGCCATCACCGTGGAGGAAGCGATCCGTGTGGCCCGTGAGAAGGCGCCGGCGCTGGCGCTCGCGCGCGCGGATGAGGAGCGCGCCCAGGCGGCGACGCTCACCGCGCGCCAGTACGCGAATCCAAGCATGATCGGGTTCGGCGGGCGCCTCGACGCACGGCGGGCCGACGTGAACGAGGGCGGGGTCCTGGGACTCGCCCTGCATCAGCCCTTGGAGTCGCCCTGGATGCGGAGCGCCCGGAGCCGCGAAGCGGGTGCGGCGCTCGCCTCGGCGCAGGCGGGAGCGGACGCCACCGACGCCGAGGTCGTTGCGCGGGTGAAGCGCACTTTCTCCGGCGTGCTGGTGGCGCAGGACCTGCAGAGCCTGGCGACCGAGCAACTGGACCTGCTCTCGCGGGTGCGCACGGCGATCGAACGCAAGGTCTCGGTGGGCGAAGGCCCAGGTCTCGACCTCGCGCGCGCCGAGACCGAGGTCCTGAACGCACGGCGCGACGTGGCGCAGACGCGCGTCGCGGTGACCGAGGCGCGTCTCGAGTTGGCCACCGCGGTTGGTGAGCCCGGGGGCGCAGCGCTCGCCGCCGAGGGTGGGCTGCCCGCCTTCTCGCTGCCAGCGCGCGAGGAGCTGCGAGCCGCGCTGATCGAGCGCAACCCGCGCCTCGCCGAAGCCCGCCGCGAAGTGGAGCGCGCGCGCGGACGCCTCGATCTGGAGCGCCACAAACGCTTCGACGGCTTCGGCCTCGAGGCCGGCTGGGAGCGCGAGCCGGACAACGACACCTTCGCCGTGGGCGTACGGGTGCCCATGCCGGTGTGGAGCCTGCGCCGCGGCCAGATCGGCGAGGCCAGCGCCGAGGTGAAGCGGGCCCAGGCGCTGCTGGCCGGCCGCGAGCTGGCCCTCGGCCGCGAGCTGGACGCCCTCTACAACCGCTACGGGATCGCCCGTGAGCAGGTGGAGATCATCGAACAGGGCCTGCTCGAGGAGGCCGGCCGCGCCCTGCGCGGGGCCGAGGTGGCCTACCGTTCCGGGGAGCGGGGTATCCTCGAGTATCTGGACTCCCAGAGGACGCTTCGAGACATCCGACTGGATCTGGTCCGTGCGCGGGGCGAGATGGAGCGAGCGGGGATCGAGATCGAACGGCTGGCCGGCACCACGAGGTGAGCTTGCGACGACCTTCCACGGGCTGGCCCACGCTGGCCGGGCTGCTGCTGCTGGCGCTACCCGCCGTGGGCCAGCCAGCCGACGGCAACGGCGCCCCGCCCGACGAGCGGGTCATCGAGGTGGACGGTGCGCTCGATGCGCGCCTCCAGACCGCGTCCGTTGCGCGGGCTCCGTTGCGCCGGCGCCTGCGGCTGCCCGCCTCGGTGGAGCTCGACCAGACGCGTGTCACTCGCGTGGATGCCGGGGTGAACGGACGCGTGGTCGATGTCTACGCGTTCGGCGGCGGCTTCGTCGAGGCCGGAGACCCGCTGGCGCAGATCACGAGCCCCGAGCTGACACGAGCCCAGGTGGCGCTGCTCGGTGCGCTGGCGGAGGTGGATCTCCAGCAGCGTGCGGTGCAGCGGGCCAGCGACCTGGTGGACGCCGAGGTGATCTCCCAGGCCGAGCTCGAGCGTCGCCAGAAGCAGCTCTTCGTGGCGCGCCTGTCCGTGCAATCCCACCGCGACCAGCTGCGACTCATGGGTATGTCCAGCGACGAGGTGGTGGAGGTGGAGCGCACGCGCACGATCCACTCGGAGATCGTGATCCTGGCTCGCACCGCCGGCACGGTGATCGAGCGCAACGTGAACCGCTCCCAGGTCGTGCAGCCCGGCAACTCGCTTTTCGCCATCGCGGACCTCTCGCGGCTGCGCGTCGAGGGTCAGGCGCCCGAGCGTGAGGTGGACTTCCTCGGACTCGCCGACCACGTCGAGATCGAGCTGCCCGCATTGGGGCGCAAGCCGATCCTGGGTCGGCTCGTGTACATCGGCGCCACCATCAATCCGGCCACGCGCACCGTCACGGTGCGCACCGAGATCGACAGCCCCAAGGGCAACATCAAGCCGGAGATGCTCGCGAACCTGGTGGTGGTGGGGCCGCTGGAGCAGAAGCTCACGGTGCCCGAGACCGCGGTCGTGCGCGACGGGTCCGACGACTGGGTGTTCGTGCGCGAGGCCGAGGGCCGCTTCCGCTTCACGCCGGTGACCCTTGCGCCCGCCGTAGACGGTCTGCGCCCGGTGGCGAGCGGCGTGGACGAAGGCGACGTCGTGGTGGTGAAGGGCGCCTTCCGGCTCAACTCCGAGCGCAAGCGGCGCGCGCGGCGCTAGAAGCTTCCCTTGGTCGATCGCATCATCCGTTACGCCCTGCGGCACCGCATCCTGGTGCTGGCGTTGTCCGTGGCGTTGCTGGCCGGTGGCGCCTTCGCCGGGGGCCGGCTGTCGGTAGACGCCTTTCCGGACGTGACGAACGTTCAGGTGGTGATCGCCACCGAGGCGCCCGGCAACGCGCCCGAGGACGTCGAGCGGCAGGTGACCATCCCGCTGGAAATCGTCATGACCGGCATGCCGGGTCTCGTGACCGTGCGCTCCGTCAGCCGCAACGCGCTCTCGCAGATCACCCTGGTCTTCACGGACGAGGTGGACGTCTTCGCCGCGCGCATGATGGTGCTGGAGCGCCTCGAATCCGTGGAGAACCGCCTGCCCCCGGGCGTGACCCCCGTGCTGGGACCCGTGACGACGGGCCTTTCGGAGGTCTACCTCTACACGCTCGAGCGCTCGGACGACGGCGACAGGGTGCTGAGCGACGAAGAGCTGCTGGAGCGCCGCACCGTCCAGGAGTGGGTGGTGCGGCCGCTCCTGCGAGCGGTGCCCGGGGTGGCCGACGTGGCCTCCGTCGGCGGTTTCGAGCGCCAGTACCAGGTGCTCGTGGATCCGGAGCGACTGGCCTATTTCGACCTCACCGCACGCAACGTCTACGAAGCCCTGGCCAAGAACAACGCCAACAGTGGCGGCGGCATTCTCCCGCAGCACGAGCAGCAGTATCTGGTGCGCGGCCTGGGGCTGGTCCAATCGCTGGAGGACATCCGGGACATCGTGCTGCGCGAGATCGAGGGCACTCCGATCTTCATCCGCGACGTGGCCGAAGTGCAGGTCGGCCGCGCGGTCCGCTACGGCGCCGTGGTCAAGAACGGGACGACGGAGACCGTCGGGGGCATGGTACTGATGCAGGCCGGCGGCAACGCGCGCAGCACCGTCCGTGCGGTGAAGGAGCGCATCGAGCGGCTCCACCAGGAGAAGGGGATCCCCGGCGGTCTCCAGATCGTGCCGTTCTACGACCGTTCCGAGCTTGTGGATGCGTCGCTCGAGATGGTGGCCGTCGTGCTGCTCGAGGGCATCGCCCTCGTCGTGGTGATGCTCCTCCTCTTCCTGGGAAACCTGCGCAGCGCGATCATCGTGGTGGCCACGCTGGTGCTCACACCGCTGGCCACGTTCCTGGTGATGGCGCGCATGGGCCTCAGCGCGAACCTCATGTCGCTGGGGGGAATGGCGATCGCCATCGGCATGGTGGTGGACGGGTCCGTGGTGGTGGTGGAGAACGCCTACCGCCACCTCTCGAGAAGCCGCGGCCAGCCGCTCTCCCGGCTCGCCACGGTGCAGTGGGCGGCCGCGGAGGTAGGAACTCCCGTCCTGTTCGGCGTGGGCGTGACCTGCCTGGTCTTCGTGCCCCTGATGACCCTCCAGGGCATGGAGGGCAAGATGTTCTCGCCGCTGGCGTACGTCATCGCCATCGCGATGTTCATCTCGCTGGTATTGGCCCTGACCCTCTCTCCGGTGCTGTGCAGCTACCTGCTGCGCCCCGGCAGCGGCAAGGGCACCAAGATCATCGAGGTGCTGGAGGGTCCCTATCTCCGGCTGCTCACGCTGGCCCTGCGCCACGGCTGGATGACGCTGCTCATAGCCGGCGGGCTGCTGCTCGGGAGCTGGGCGCTGGTCCCGTTCCTCGGCACCTCCTTCGTGCCCGAGATGCGGGAGGGATCCCTGGTCCCGGGGATCACGCGCTCGCCCAACATGTCGCTGGAGGAATCGGTGGAGCTCGAGCTGGAGGCCATGCGCCTGGTGGCCGCGACGCCGGGCGTGGCCATGGTGGTCTCCAACCTGGGTCGCGGAGGCGATCCCAGCGAGGTGCAGCCGGAGTGGGACTCGGGCCCCATCGCCACGCTGTTGCCTCGGGACGAGCTGCCCGACGGCTGGAGTCAGGACGACGTGGCCGACGCCATGCGCGAACGGCTGGCGACGGTGCCCGGGGCGCTCGTGGTCATGGCCCAGCCCATCTCGGATCGTGTCGACGAGATGGTGGCCGGCGTCAGGGCGGACCTGGCGATCAAGGTCTTCGGCGACGACCTGGACCAGCTCCTCGAGATCGCCCAGGCCATCGCCGGAGTCGTCCGTCAGGTCGAGGGCAGCCGGGACGTGCGGGTGGAGCAGGTCGCGGGGCAGCAGTACCTGACCATCGCGACGGATCGGCGCGCGATCGCCCGTTACGGGATCAATGTGGCAGACGTGAACGACGTCATCCGCACCGCAGTCGGCGGCCGGGAAACCACCGAGATCTACGAGGGGGAGCGCCGCTTCCCCGCGGTGGTCCGCTTCCCGGAGCGCTTCCGCAACAGCCCCGAAGCCATCGAGCGGATCCTGCTGCGTTCACCGACCGGTGCCGTCGTCCCCCTCTCGCAGCTCGCCGAGATCTCGGTGAAGGACGGGCCCGTCCAGGTGGGCCGCGAGGGCGGGCGACGGCGCATCGTGGTCGCCGCCAACGTGGCCGGGCGCGACCTGGGCGGCTTCGTCGCCGAGGTGCAGGGCGCCGTGCGCGAGAACGTCGAGCTTCCCGAGAGTTGGTTCCTCGAATGGGGCGGACAGTTCGAGAGCCTGGAACGCTCCCAGGCGCGCCTCGCGATCATCATTCCGCTGACCTTCGCCGGCGTCTTCTTCCTGCTCTTCCTGTTCTTCGATTCGATCCGCTACGCGGTGGTGATCATGCTGGTGATCCCGTTCGCGACGATCGGAGGCATCGTCGGCCTGGTGCTCTCCGGTGAGTACCTCTCGGTGCCCGCGTCCGTGGGCTTCATCACGCTCGGCGGCATCGCTGTGCTCAACGGAGTGGTGCTCGTGTCGTTCATCCGCGACCTCCAGGCGAGCGGGCGGCAGCGGGTCTCGGCCATCGTGCGTGGCTCGATGGACCGGCTGCGCCCGGTGCTGATGACGGCGAGCACCACCATGCTCGGGCTGGCTCCGTTCCTTTTTGCCACGGGGCCGGGCTCGGAGGTGCAGCGCCCCCTCGCCGTGGTGGTGATTGGCGGGATCATCACCTGCACGCCGCTCACGCTGATCGTGCTGCCGGTGCTCTACGAGTTCGCGAGCGGCGACAGCGAGGACGACGGGGACCTGGTGCCGGAAGAGAAGCTGCGCACCCAGCGCTTTGGCGGGACTTCGCCGACGCCGCCTCTCTCACCGGGAGAAGGCGTCTAGCGCGTCACCTCGAAGCCGGCCGCGCGCGCGTCCCAGGTCTCGGGGGTGACGCCGCGCTCCCGCAGCTTGTACTTCTGCACGCGGCCTGTGGGCGTCTGGGGCAGGGCGTCCAGGAACTCGACGTAGCGCGGCACGAAGAAGTACGGCGCGTTCTCGTTGACGAAGCGCGCGAGCTCGTCGGCCGAGAGCTGCTGCCCGGGCTGGAGAACGACGCAGACCTTCATCTCGGCCTCGCTCTCCAGCTCGTCGGCGGTCACGCCGTGAGCGGCGGCCAGGGCCACGGCCGGGTGGGCGCTCACCGCGGCCTCCACGGCGAACGAGGAGAGGTTGCGGCCCTTGTAGCGGATGAAGTCCGCCTTGCGGTCCACGAAGAAGTACTCGCCGTCCTCGTCGCAGCGGACCAGATCGCCGCTGTGGTACCAGAGATTTCTCCAGGAACACACCGTTGCGGCCTCATTGTTGAAGTAGCCGTTGAACAGCGAGAAGGGCTCCTTCGGGCGTACGCACAGCTCGCCCACCTCGCCGGTCGCGACCGGCTGGTCGTGCTCGTCGAGCACGGTCACTTCGATGCCGGCCTGGGGCTCGCCCAGCGAGCGGGGCTTCCAGGTGTGTCCGCGCGTGCGCCCGAGCACCGTCATGACCTCGCTCTGGCCGTAGCCCTGCACGATCTCCTCCAGGCCGAAGCGCTTCTTGAAGGGCTCTTCCACCTCGGGCGGCATCGGGATCGCGGAGAGCACGCGGAGCGGGTTGTCGGCGTCGTCCGGCCGCTCGGGCGCGTTCCACAGGAAGATGTGCATGGCGCCGAGGGTGAAGCCCATGGTGGCTCCGTAGTGGCGCACACGCTCCCAGAACTCACTCGCCGAGAAGCGCGGGTCCATCGCGCAGGGAACGCCGCTGACCAGCGCCCGGAAGACGTTCGCCACCCAGGCGCCCGAGTTGTACATCGGCAGGCAGTTGTAGAGGACCTCGCCCTCGCGCAAGCCGGCGCTCGCGGCTCCGTTGACGGCGGCCTTGATCCAGACGTTGTGGCTCTGCATCACGCCCTTGGACCGGCCCGTCGTTCCCGAGGTCCACAGGATCGCCGCGGTGTCACCGTAGTGGAGATCGCTGTCGTCGGGCTCCTCGGCGGGTAGCTCCGCGAAGGCCTCGAGCGGCTCGACCGGGATCGTGAGGGAGGCCTCGGGCAGCTCGCCCCGCAGCAGGATGCGCTCGAAGGGCGGGGCGCCCTCGGTCGCCTCCAGCACCCGCGGCAGAAGGGCGGCGTCGGCCACCAACACCCGCGCCCGGCTGTCCTCGAGCGTCTCGCGCAGCCAGGTGCCCTTGTAGTCGGTGTTGGCCGGCACCCAGACGGCGCCGAGCTTGTTGAGTGCAAGCGCGCTGAAGACCACTTCCGGTGCGCTCTCGGCGAAGAAGGCCACACTGTCGCCACGCCCGACGCCGGCCTCGCGGAAACCGCGTGCGTACGCGTTCGCCAACTCGTTGACGCGCCCATAGGAGAGGTGCCTGTCGTCGGCAACGAGGAAGTCCTGGTCGGGGATCCGCTCCGCCTGGCGGCGCAGGCAGCTTCCCAGCAGGCGGTCCCGGGTGTCGTCGAAGTCGAGCCGGTTCATGGCCGGGCAGTCTATCCTTTCGCGGGCGCCTCGGGCCCTTGCGAGCCTCGGTAGAACGTGTTTCATTCCGGGCTCCCTCCAAGCCACCCACGGGGGCCACCCGGCCCGGCAACCCCTCGATCCAGCAGGTGGAAAGCGGCGGACGGATGTACATCGACTTCACCCCCGAGCAGCAGGCCCTCCGCCAGGAGCTGCGGGAGTACTACGGGCGCCTCTTCACGCCCGAGCTGCGCAAGGCCCTCGACGAGAGCTGGGATGAGCTCGGTGGCCCGGCCTTCCGCGAAGCCATGGGGCGCATGGGCAAGGACGGCTGGCTGGTCCTCGGCTGGCCCAAGGAGCACGGCGGCCAGGGCCGGGGCCACGTGGACCAGTTCATCTTCTGGGACGAGACCTACCGCGCGCGCGCTCCGCTGCCGGTAATCACCGTAAACACCGTAGGCCCGATGCTCATGCAGCACGGCAGCGACGCCCAGCGGGCCGAGTTGCTGCCGAAGATCCGCGACGGCGAGCTCCTCGTCGGCATCGGCTACACGGAATCCTCAGCGGGCACCGATCTGGCGGCCCTGCAGACCCGGGCCGTGCGCGACGGCGACGAGTGGGTGATCAACGGCCAGAAGATCTTCACCACCCATGCCCAAGACGCCGAGTACATCTGGCTCGCGGCGCGCACCGACCCGGACGCGCCCAAGCACGCCGGCATTTCCATCATCCTGGTGCCGACCGATCTGCCCGGATTCTCGTGCACGCCCATTCGCACCATCGGCGGCGAGATGACCAACACCACCTACTACGAGAACGTGCGCGTGCCGGTGGAGAACCTGGTGGGGCCGCTGAACGGCGGCTGGGGCTTGATCACGGGTCAGCTCAACCTGGAGCGCATCACGCTGGCCATGCCGGGCCCGGCCGACCGCCTGCTCGACGATGTCTGGGGCTGGGCGGAGCGAACGCCCGCACCCGATGGGGGGCGCATGCTCGACGTGTCGTGGGTGCAGCAGAACCTGGCGCGCGTGTACGCGAAGCTGGATGCGTTGAGGGTGCTGAACTGGCGCTCGGCCTGGTCGATG
>CAXMOD010000127.1:0-8286 GCA_964194905.1 uncultured Desulfobacterales bacterium
ATCTTCCCCGCACACTCGGTATCGGCCGGGCTCGACTACCCCGGCGTCGGCCCCGAGCACGCCTTCCTTCACAGTGTGGGACGGGCCGAGTACACCACGGCCACCGACACGGAGGCGCTGGCGGCGTTCCAGTTCCTGTCGCGCACGGAGGGCATCATCCCGGCCCTGGAGTCCGCGCACGCGGTGGCGGCAGTGCAGCGGCTCGCTCCGACGCTGCCCCGGGACGCGATCGTGCTGATGAACCTGTCGGGCCGCGGCGACAAGGACACGCCCCAGGTTCGCGAGATTCTGTCGGGGGCGCCGAGTCACTGATGGGCCGTATCGCCGACCGCTTCGCCGCGCTCCGCGAGCGCGGGGAGAAGGCCTTGATGCCCTTCGTAACGGCAGGGGACCCTGACCTCGCCACGACCGAGGCGCTGGTCGTGGCGTTGGCGGAGGCCGGCGCGGACCTGATCGAGATCGGCGTCCCGTTCTCGGATCCAACCGCCGACGGACCGACCATCCAGCGGGCCAGTGAGCGCGGTCTGCGCGGTGGCGCCACGTTGCGGCGTGTACTCCAGCTCGTGAAGAGCGTGCGCGACCGGGTGCCGGAAACACCGCTTCTCCTGATGGGCTACGCCAACCCGTTTCTCAGCATGGGCGCCGAGTCGTTCGTAGCGGCGGCCAGGGACGTCGGCGTGGACGGCACCATCATCGTGGACCTGCCGCCCGAAGAGGGCGAGGCGTTCTTCGCAGCCGAGGAAGCGGGTGGTATCGACGGCGCGCTGCTGGCGGCGCCCACCACCACGCCCGAGCGCCTGGCGATGCTGAGCAAGCGCACGCGGGGCTTCCTCTACTACGTGTCACTGACGGGCGTCACGAGCGCGCGCGCTGCCCTGGAGAGCGGCGTGGAGGAGGCGGTGGGTCGCGCACGCAAACTCTGCCCGCTGCCGGTGTGCGTGGGGTTCGGCATTTCCACGCCGGAACAAGCCGCGGCGGTAGGGCGCTACGCCGACGGGATCGTGGTAGGCAGCGCCATCGTGGACCGGATCGAGGCCGCGCGCGACGCCGACGAGGCCGTGGCCTCCGTGGCGCACTTCGTGGCCGAACTCAAGGCGCCTCTGCGCTCCCGGTGAGCTTGGCCCAGAGCGCTTTCACCTGGGTACGGGTCTCGTCGACGCTCCCGGAGTTGTCGATCACGTAGTCGGCCATTTCGCGCTTCTCGTCCAGGGACATCTGCGCGCGCACCCGCGCCACGATCTCTTCGCGGGTCGCGTCGTCGCGGGCGGCGGCGCGCTCGATCTGTGTCGCCTCTGGGACCCACGCCACCACGACCGCTTCGAAAGGCAGCAGGGCTCCGCTGCCGGTCCCACTCGCGCGCCCCTCGAGGAGCAGCGGGATGTCCAACACCACCACGGGAACCTCCGCCTCCTGGGCAGCCCCCATGCGGCGAGCCATCTCGGCGATGGTCGGCGGGTGGGCGATCCGGCCGAGGCGCACACGGGCCCCCGGGTCGGCGAAGACGACGTCGGCGACCGCCTTGCGGTCCAGCGCCCCGTCGGGGCCGATGACCTCGGGGCCGAACGCCTCGGCGATCTCCTTCAGCATGGGGGAGCCCGGCGCCTGGAGCTCGTGCACGATGGCGTCGGCGTCGACCAGCACGGCGCCCAGCTCTTCGAGCATGGCCCCCACCGTGGTCTTCCCGGATCCGATGCCTCCGGTGAGTCCGAGGACCAACGTGCGGTTGCGGCGGCGATCGGGCATGGCCCGGAGGATACTCAGGCCGGCTCGGCGTCCACCACCACGCAGTTCTTGCCTGCAGCCTTGGCCGCGTAGAGGGCGCGGTCGGCGTCCCGGAAGAAGGCCTTGCGGTCGCCCTTGAAGCGGCCCACACCGACGGAGATCGTCACGTGGAGGGGCTCGGAATCCTCGTCGTGGCCCATGGGGGCCTCCTGGATCGCCATGCGCAGCTTCTCGGCCAGGCGCACGGCGCCCTCCAGGTCCGTCGCCGCCAGCACCACGAATTCCTCACCGCCGTAGCGGGCCAGGAGGTCGCTCTCGCGGATGGTTGCGTTCATCACCTGGGCGAGGCGCTCGAGCACTTCGTCCCCCACCGCGTGGCCGTGGTGGTCATTCAGCGCCTTGAAGTCGTCGATGTCGATCAGCAGCAGTGACAGATCCTCACCGCTGCGGTTCACGCGCTTCAACTCGCGCGTGAGGTGGTCCTGGAAGAAGCGGTGGTTGTGCAGCTTGGTCAGGCCGTCGGTGATGGAGAGCTGCGCGAGCACCTCGTTGGCGGCCTGGAGGGCCTGGTTCTGCTCGCGAAGCTTGCGGTGCCCGGCCTCGATCTCGGTCTGGTCGTCCCGCAGGCGCCGCGCCATGGCGTTGAAGATGCGCGTGAGCTGACCGATTTCGTCGTCGGTGCTCGTCTCCGGCACCTCGATGTCGAGGTCGCCCTCGGCGATGCTGCGAGCACCCCGGCAGAGCACTTCCACAGGCCGCACCAGTCGAGTGGTGATCCGGTAAGCCACCCACACCACGCAGAGCACCAGCGTCAGGTCGAGGAGGAAGAGCCGCCAGAGCAGGGGCTCCACCGGGTCGAAGCCCTGATCCAGACGGGCGGTGATCGCCACGTGCCAGCCGAGCTGCGAGAGTGGCGCGGCGACTCCGATGTGGGCCCCACCGTCGGCTCCCGCGAACTCCACCGACTTGCTCGCATCCGCTCCTCCCCCCAGCAGGAGGTCGAGGGGAAGGGTGGTCGCGTCTTCGAGGTCGCTGGTCGCGGAGAGGAGCACATTTCCCTCGGCATCGAGCAGGTGGCCGCGGCCGACGCCGGGCAGGACGTCGCCGCTCAGCAGAAGCGAGAGGGCCCGGGGCGAGAAGGAGGCGACGAGCCAGCGTTGGGCCCGGCCGGGCACGGCTGCGACCGCCAGTGGCAGCGCCCCACCCCGGTGCGCCGTCGCGTGCAGGCCGGCCCGGCGCAAGGCCCTGGGCAGGGAGTCCAGCGGCGGCGGCGCGCCGGCCGAGGCGAGGGTGCGGCCCTGGGAATCCGTCAACCACGCAGCATCGAACAGGCCGGGCTCGACGAGCTCGCCGAGCGCGGCGACGGCCTTGGGGCGCGCCCCGCGTAGCCTTGCATCGTCGGCCAGCCCGGCGACCAGCAGGCGGCCGGTCCGGAGCGACGCCTCGAGACGGGTGGTGGTGCGCTCGAGCCGCAGGGAGAAGCCGTCCTCGACCAGGCTGCGGAAGAAGGCGCGAGCCTGGTCCTGACTGGTCCAGACGAGCAGTGCGCTCCGGCCCACGATTGCGAGCAGGACGACGAGCGCCACCTTGACCGGCAGGCTGGAAGCCCGCCGGGGTCGACCGCCGCCCATGGACATGCGAGGGGGATCCTCCGAGCCGTCCGCGCGCAGCGGAGGCTCCAAGCCTGTTTCGGATCGGTGGGCCTTGGACTTGATTCCGGTTTTTGGTTTTTTCACGAGTAAAAACAGGCAGTTACGTCTTCGCAGCTCAACTGATCGGGGTAAAACACCACAGTGTCTGCTGGAATCGGATAAACCCTTGTCAGAGCGGCCGAATCCGCCAAAGTTGCGTTTGCGGGGTGCTGGGCGCTCCGATATATTGCGCCTGTCTTTTCGCGGGTTTAGCGGGATTTTCGCAGTTGCCTCCACCCGCGCCCCTCGGTTGGCCCGAAATGCAGGGGACTCGATTTCCCATGAGCGAGCGCACCAAGCCCGGTTCCGCTTCCGCAGTTGCCATCGGCGACGCGGAACTCGAGCGCCTGCGTGAACGGATCGATGCGGTCGATCGCGCGATCCTGGAACGCTTGAACGAACGTGCGCGCCTGGTCGAACGGGTCGGCGATGCGAAATCCGGTTCGGGCAGCCGGGTCTACGACGCTGCACGTGAGTCCGACATCGTCGAGGCGCTGCGCGTCGCCAACGAGGGCCCCTTTCCCGACGCGGGACTGGGTCCGGTGTTCCGAGAGATCATCTCGGCCACGCGCTCGCTCGAATCGCCGTTGGCCGTGGCGTACCTGGGACCGGAGGGGACGTGGTGCCACCAGGCGTCCCGGCGCCGTTTCGGTGCGTCCGTGCACTTCTCGCCGGCGCCGACCATCGCAGCGATCTTCGCGCAGGTCGCGCGCGGTGAGTGCGACTACGGCGTCGTACCTGTGGAGAACACCACCGAGGGCGTCGTCACCCAGAGCCTGGACACGCTGGCCGAATCCGGGGAGATGCGTGCGTGCGGCGAGATCGTCCTGCGCATCTCCCATCACCTGCTGTCGCAGAGCGGGCGCCGCGAGGACGTGCGTCGCGTCGCGTCGCACCCGCAGCCGCTGGGTCAGTGCCGCGAGTGGTTGGACCGCGAGCTGCCGGGAGTGGAGCGCGTGGAGACCGCCAGCACCGCGGCCGCCGCCCAGCTCGCTCGTGAGGATGCGGGCGTGGCCGCCATCGCCAGCTCCCTCGCGGGAGAGGCCTACGACCTGCAGACCCTCGAGGCGGCCATCGAAGACCGGCGCGACAACACCACCCGCTTCCTGGTGATCGGTCGCGAGATCCCCGAAGCCACCGGGCGCGATCTCACGTCGGCCGTCTTCACGGTGCGCAAGGACGAGTCCGGTGCGCTCTACCGGCTGCTCGAGCCCTTCGCTTTGCACGGCGTCAACCTGACCGCGATCCACTGCCGCCCGATCAAGGGCAAGCCGTGGGAGTACCTCTTTTTCGTGGACATGGAGGGCCACTGCGAGGACCCGGCCGTCGAGGCCGCGCTGGCCGATGCGGCCGAGCGTTCGTTCTCGTACCGCGTGCTGGGCTCGTTCGCGCGGGCGACGGGGCAGAGCCGGGAGGGCGGGGCATGAGTCTCGCCGATCGCGTCAAGCGCCACGTTGCCACGCTGGAGCCGTACCAGCCGGGCAAGCCGATCAAGGAGCTCGAGCGCGAGCTGGGCATCGAGGGCTCGATCAAGCTGGCGGCCAACGAGAATCCGCTGGGCCCGTCGCCGCGCGCGCTGGAGGCGCTGCGCGGTGCGTTGGCGGACGTGCACCGGTACCCCGACGGCGGCTGCTTCGCGCTGCGGCGGGCGCTCTCGCAGCGCCTCGAGGTTGCGCCGGAACAGCTGGTGATCGGCTGCGGCTCAAGCGAGCTGCTGGAGCTGCTGGCCAAGACGTTCGCGGGCGCGGGAGACGAGGTCGTCTACGCCTGGCCCTCGTTCGCGATGTACCCGATCGTGGCCCAGGGCATGGGCGCCACGCCGGTGGAGGTGCCCCTGGACGCGGGCCGCGCTCACGACCTGGATGCGCTGGCGGCAGCGGTGACGCCGCGGACCCGTGTCGTCGTGGTGTGCAATCCGAACAATCCGACGGGCACCAGCGTCGGCGCGGAGGCCTTCGACCGCTTCGTCGCGACCCTGCCCGAGGACGTGGTGCTGGGGGTGGATGAGGCGTACATGGAATACGCGCGCCGCGCCGACTGGCCGGATGCGCTCGCCTGGGTGGCGCGTCGCCCGGCCACCCTCGTGATGCGGACGTTCTCGAAGATCTACGGTCTGGCGGGCCTGCGCATCGGCTACGGCGTGGGCGGCGCGGAGCTCGTCGGCTACCTGGAGCGGGCGCGGCAGCCGTTCAATGTCAACGCCCTGGCCGCCGTGGCCGCGTGTGCGGCCCTCGAGGACCACGACCACGTGGAGCGCTCGCGTCGAACCAACGCCGAGGGAGTGATCTGGCTGGAGCGCGAGCTCGCGGCCCTGGGCGTGGAGACCTGGCCGAGCGACGCCAACTTCGTGCTGGCCCGCACGGGGCCCGACGTGTACGAGCCGCTGCTGCGGGAGGGTGTGATCGTGCGCGCCTTCGGCGGCCCGCTCGCCGACTGCGTCCGCGTGACCGTGGGCCTGCCGGAGGAGAACGAGCGTTTCGTCAACGCGCTGCGGTGCATTCGCGAGTCGAGCGGGGTCGCGGCGTGAGCGTGCATTTCCAACGTGTCGCCGTGGTGGGCTTGGGTCTGCTGGGTGGCTCGCTCGCGCGGGCCGTGCGTGAACGCGGGCTCGCGGACGAGGTGGTGGGCAGCGGACGCCGTGCCGAAGCCCTGGCGGCCGCCTGTCGTGACGGCGTGGTGGACGAGACCGCGCCGGTAGAGGAGGCCGTGCGGGGTGCGGATCTGGTCGTGCTGTCCACCCCGGTGGGCGCCATGGCGTCGCTCCTCGGCCGCGCCGCGCCCCACCTGAGCGCGGGCGCAGTGGTCACCGATGTCGGCAGCGTGAAGGGACCCGTGGTGGAGACGCTGCCGGGGCGCCTGCCCACGGGTGTCCACTTCGTGGGCTCCCATCCCATGGCCGGAAGCCACCAGCGCGGCGTCGAGCACGCCCGCGCGGACCTGTTCGAAGGCGCTCCGTGCATCGTGACCCCGACCGCGGAGGCCGATGCGGCCGCGGTGGACCGGGTCGAAGCGCTCTGGCGGGCCCTGGGTGCTCATGTGGTGCGCCGGAGCCCCGACGCCCACGACGCCGAGGTGGCGTGGGCGAGTCATCTGCCCCACGTGCTGGCCTACGCGTTCGCGCGGGCGCTGGCCGCGGCGCCGGCGGGTGCCGCCGAGGTGACCGGCAGCGGCTTCCGCGACTTCACCCGCATCGCCCACAGCGATCCGGAGCTCTGGAGCGAGATCCTGTGCGCCAACCGCAAGGCGGTGAGTGGGCCCCTCCAGCGAGCGGCCGAAGAGCTGGCGGCGTTGGCGCGCGCCATCGAGGCCGGCGACGCGGAGACCATCGAGCGCGCGCTGGCAGACGCGCGAGAGAGCCTGGCGCGCTTCGCGCCGGCCAGCGACGACGATTCCAATGCCCGATCCGGGGGCTTCGTACCTGGAAATCATCCCGCCCCGAGCGGGGACCCAAAGGAGTGAGTCAGCGAACTCATGAGTGAAGAAATAAATCAACCCGCCGGCGGATCTTTCGCCGAGCTTTTCGAGCAGAGCGCCTCGCGCGTGCGCGAAGGCCAGGTGATCCAGGGCCGTGTGCTCTCGATCGAAGGGGACTACGTCCAGGTGGACGTGGGCTTCAAGTCTGAAGGCATGGTGGACTCGTGGGAGTTCATGGACGAGGACGGGACCATGCTGGTCAAGCCCGGAGACCAGGTGGATGTCCTGGTCGAAGAGGCGGAGGACCAGAACGGTCGCATCGTACTCTCCAAGGAGAAGGCCGACCGGCTCAAGGTCTGGGACCAGATCAGCGCGGCCTACGAAGAGGATCGGGCCGTCGAAGGCGTGATCGTCTCGCGCGTGAAGGGCGGCCTTTCCGTCGACATCGGCGTGAAGGCGTTCCTGCCCGGCTCCCAGGTGGACCTGCGTCCCGTGCGCAACCTCGACGGCATGGTCGGGGCACGCCATCACTTCAAGATCATCAAGTTCAACAAACGGCGCGGCAACATCGTTTTGTCGCGGCGCGCGTTGCTCGAGACGGAGCGCAAGATGCTTCGGGCCACGACGCTCGAGACCCTCGAAGAGGGCCAGATCGTCGATGGCGTGATCAAGAACATCACGGACTACGGCGCGTTCATCGACCTGGGCGGCATCGACGGCCTGCTCCACGTCACGGACATGTCGTGGGGTCGCGTCAACCACCCGAGCGATCTGTTCCAGGTGGGCGACGAGATCAAAGTCAAGGTGCTCAAGTTCGACATAGAGAGCGAGCGCGTCTCGCTGGGTCTCAAGCAGATCCAGCCCGATCCGTGGGTGGACGCGGCCATGCGCTACCCGATCGGCGTCCGGCTCCAGGGCAAGTGCGTGTCCCTCACCGACTACGGCGCCTTCGTGGAGCTGGAAGCGGGCATCGAGGGGCTCGTCCACGTCTCGGAGATGTCCTGGACGAAGCGCATCAAGCACCCGTCCAAGGTGGTGACCGTGGGCGACGACGTGGAGGCCGTGGTCCTGGACGTCGACGAGGGCAACCGCAAGATCTCCCTCGGCATGAAGCAGATCGAGCCGAACCCCTGGCAGATGATCGAGGACAAGTACCCGGTGGGCACCAAGGTGAAGGGGCAGGTTCGCAACATCACCAACTTCGGAGTCTTCATCGGCCTCGAGGAAGGCATCGACGGGCTCGTGCACGTTTCGGACATCTCGTGGACGGAGCAGATCAAGCACCCGAGCGAGAAGTTCAACAAGGGCGACTCGGTCGAGGCGGTCGTTCTCAAGATCGACAAGGAGAACGAGAAGTTCTCCCTCGGGATCAAGCAGCTGGTCGCCAACCCGTGGGACGAAATCATCAAGAAGTACCCGGTGGGAAGCGAGATCACGGGCGAGGTGACGAGCATCGCCG
>CAXMOD010000128.1:0-4970 GCA_964194905.1 uncultured Desulfobacterales bacterium
GCCTCGCGGTCTCGTCGGGCGCTTCGCGCCCTCGACCACCGGCCCCGCGCATCCCGGGACGCTGCTGGCCGCGTTGCTGTGCTGGCTCGATGCCCGCTCCGCCGGCGGCCGCGTGGTGCTGCGCCTGGAGGATCTGGACCCGGAGCGCTGCACGCCGGCGCTGGCCGCCGCCATGCAGGACAACCTCGCGTGGCTGGGCCTCGACTGGGACGCAGTGGAGTTTCAGAGCGAGTCGCGCACGCGCCACGAAGCGGGCCTGGATCGCCTCGCGGACGCCCGCATCCTCTACCCCTGTGCGTGTAGCCGAAGCGTCGTGCACAGGATCGGTCACCCCGCGCCCGACGGCAGCGTGCGGTATCCCGGCACGTGTCGCGAGCGCTCGTTGCTCCCCGGCGGCTGGCGCTCGTCGTCGGAGCCGCTGCGCGCACGGCTGACGCCCGGGGTTGTCAGCGTGCGTGACGAGAGCGGCGCAGACCTGACCCAGGATCCCGAGCGAGACTTCGGCGATCCGGTGGTGCGACGGCGCGACGGGGCGATCGCCTACCACCTGGCGGGGATCCTGGACGACGCGGCGGCCGGTGTGACCCGCGTGGTGCGCGGTCGAGACCTCGCCTCGAGCACCGGAACCCAGGTCGCGCTGCAGGGTCTGCTCGGCCTGCCGACTCCGGCGTATCGGCATCACCTTCTTCTGCTCGAGGAGCGCGGCGGCAAGCTGGCGAAGTTCCACGGGGCCGTGGGAGCCGACGTCCTGCGCGCCCGCTACGCACCGGACGCGCTGTGCGGCTTCCTCGCCCACGCCTGCGGTCTGGCGCCCGACCCGTCGCCGGCGAGCCCACGCCGCCTGCTTCGGGATTTCGCATGGGAGAGTGTCGGCGAGCGCGACCGGGTGGTGCTCTCGACCGGTGGCGAGCTGCAGCTCGCCTAGCTCTCGGGCCGGTAGCGAAAGACCCTGCGCTGGCCGCGCGAGAGGATCCCGTCGAAAGTTTCCACCTCCTCGAAGTGCTCTCGGGCCAGGGCCATGAGCTCGGGATGCCGGCGCTCGGCGAGGCGCGGTCTCCCGATATTGATGAAGAGCTCGCTCTGCGACCGCCGCGCCTCGTTCATCCAGTAGTCGAGGTGCTCCGGCTCCCTGATCCGGTGTACGAGAGGGTCGTAGTAGATGGGCGGGAAGTAGAAGGAGACGGTGATGATCCGCTGGTTCTCCGGGGCGAGTGGGTCGAGGGTTGGACGCGTAGCTTCCACGGATTCCCGCCAGGGCTGGATCGGGCGCTCGCGCAGCAACGAGCGCATGGGCTGGGTGCCCGCGGCGAAGAGCGCCAGCGCCACGACGATCAAGGCGGCGCCGCCACGGCGTCCCAGGGGACGTGCGAGCGTCTCGAGGCCCACACCCCAGAGCAGGGCGAGCGCTGGCAGCACCGGGATCAGGTACTGGGGATGCGTGGGCGCGCCGCTCTGCAGGCCGAACATGATCGCGAGCGGAGCGGGCAGCATCAGCACCCACGCGAGTCGGGCCCGAAAGCCGCCGGCGGCGCACCAGCGTACGACGCCCACCAGCACCAGGGCGAGCATGGCGGCCAGTGCGGTCCCGACGAGCGCCGGATGGGCCAGCGCCAGATCGGAGAGCTCCACGTGGCGCGGGTTCGAGCCCGGACGTCCCCAGGGCATTCCAGTCGCGAGGAAGGCGCCGACGTCCTGGAACCAGATCCGGTCCATCCGATCGATGCTGTCGCGCCGGGAGTAGTCGAGGAACTGGGCGACGTTCGGCGCCATCAGCCGCCCCCAGGCGAGCGCACCCGCCAGCCCCACGATGGCCCAGCGCACGAGCTGGCTGCCCAGAGCCGGTCCGTTCCGGTGCAACAGCAGCACGGACGCGACGGCCGTCAGGTTCAGGAGCGCCACGAACCACAGCGTGGACGGGTACGTCCAGAGGAGCAGGAATTGCGCCGCGCCGTAGGCGGCCCAGCGGCCCCAGGTTCCGCAGTGCAGGCAGCGCACCAGCAGCCACGGGCAGAGCGACAGCAACAGCAGAGCGAGGGTGTAGCCGCGCGCCTCGCTCAGGTAGCGCAGGTGCCAGGGGTGCAGGGCCAGCAGCCACGCGGCCGCGACACCGGCGCCCGGGTGACCCAGGCCCACCGCGAGGAGCGCCACCACGGCGATCGAGCCGAGGCCCGCCAGGAACGCCGGGGTGCGCAGCGCCGCTTCCGGGACCATGCGCCCATCGGGCCGCGCCACGAGCCGCCCGATGCCCACGCTGAGGCGCGCCAGGATGGAGTGCGGGACGTGGTTGTTCGGCTCCTTGTAGTGCCAGAGCGTGTCGGACCAGCTCGGCTCGTGGAAGCGGAGTTTGTCCTCGCGGTCGGTGTACCAGAAGCCATCGATGGACCACTGGACGTTGTACTCCTCGTCCTCGAAGAGACTCTGGGAGAGCCGCGGCAATCCGAGAACCGCGCCCGCCAGGACGGCGGCGGCGACCCACGCCACGACGCCGCGGCTCGCGTGCTGCGGGGCCAGCGCGTCCACCACGGGCGCCGCCCGGCGATCGAGCCAGCGCGGCAGCGTCGCGAGCAACGCGAGCAGGACGAGCAGCGTGCCGGCGGCGGACCACCAGCCCCAGGTGCGCGCGTAGTCGACGGAGCGCACGTGGGCGCCGTCGGCCACGCGCTCGGCCACGCCACCCGTCCACGGGTCGTCACCGATCACCAGGCGCAGTGCGCACGCCACGCACAGCGTCAGCAACACGCCCTTCACCCAGAACGTGGCGGCGTCGCGCGCGCGAGCTTCCCGCAGGCTGGTGAGTGCCCGTTGCAGGGGGGATCCCATGGGCGCGCAAGGGTAACAAGAACGATGCGAACGCCCCCCCCCCGCCCACTGCTACGGTCCATGGTCGTGCAACGTGTCGGGCTCTACCTCGGGATGGTCGTCGGGTTGTGGACCGCCGGCGCCGCGGCAGGAGCGGAGCGGCCCAATCTGCTCCTCCTGGTGGCGGAGGACCTGTCGCCGCGGCTCGGCGCGTACGGTGACAGCGTCGCCCACACGCCGAATCTGGATCGACTGGCGAGTGAGGGCGTGCGCTACACGCGTGCCTTCACAACCGCCGGAGTCTGCGCGCCGAGCCGCGCCGCGATCATTCTGGGCGTGCACCAGAACGTCTGGGGAGCCGGACACATGCGCGCCGCCGCGGGTGGCTACACGGCGGTGCCGCCGCCCGACTGGAAGGCCTTTCCCGAGCTGCTGCGCGCCGCGGGTTATTACACGCTCAACTCCAGGAAGACCGACTATCAGATGGGCACCGGCTTCGGGGGAGGGGCGCTCGACGGACCATTCAGCCTCTGGGACGAGACTCCCGCTTCCGACTGGCGGGAGCGGCCGGACGGCAAGCCGTTCTTCGCATACCTGACCTTCCTCTCGACCCACGAGAGCCAGGCCTGGCCCACCTGGCGCATCGGCTCCTGGCTGGGGCTGGGCATGGCCGCGCTGCGACTGGGAACCCACTGGAGCTGGTTCCTCGAGACCGATCCGAACTCGATCCGACTTCCGCCCTACTACCCCGACACGGCGACAGTGCGCGCCGACCTGGCGCGCCACTACAACAACATCGCATTGATGGACCGCCGGGTCGGCGAGATCCTCGAGCGCCTCGAGGAGGACGGACTCGCCGAGGACACGGTGGTCGTGTTCATCTCCGATCACGGCGACGGGCTGCCGCGGGCCAAGCGGTGGGTCTACGACTCGGGCATGCACATTCCGATGATCGTGCGCTGGCCCGGTCATCTGAAGGGCGGGAGTGTGGACGAGAGCCTGGTCAGCGCGATCGACCTGGCGCCCACGCTCCTGACCCTGGCGGGAGTCGCGGTCCCGGGCCAGATGGATGGCCGCATCCTGATCGGTCCCGATGCCGGTCCCGAGCCGAGCTACGTGTTCGCAGCGCGGGATCGCGTGGACGACGTCGAGGATGCGGTGCGTGCGGTCCGCCACCGTCGCTTCAAGTACATCCGGAACCTTCATCCCGAGCGGCCGTACGTGATGCCGAGCGCGTTCCGCGACGAGATGCCGATGATGGAGGAGATGAACCGGCTGGCGGAGGAGGGGCGGCTCGAAGGTGACGCAGCCCTGTGGTTCCGCCAGACGCGCGACCCCGAGGAGCTCTACGACACCGACGCCGATCCCCACGAGGTGCGGAACCTGGTCGCCGATCCGGCGCACGCCGCAACGCTGCAGCGAATGCGCGCCGAGCTGGACCGCTGGCTCGCCGTTTCACCGGACCTCGGCTTGCTTCCCGAGCAGGAGCTGCGCGAGCGCTTCTGGCCTGGCGGCGTACAGCCGCGCACGCCGGACCCGGAACTCCTGGTGGCGCCCGACGGGAGCGTCTCGGTGCGCTGCGCGGCGCCGGGCGCATCCGTGGAGGTGCGCGAGGGGCGCGGTCCCTGGAGCCTGTACGCGGGGCTGCTGCACGCGGAGCCCGGCGCGCGCATCACGGCGCGCGCGGTGCGCTACGGCTGGGAGGAGAGCCGCGAAGTGTCGCTGCGGGTGCCCTAGGTCTGATCCGGCATCGAGAACCCATGAGAGAGGCCCGAACGGAGGGGGCCTCGTCGGCGGTAGCGAAGGAACTGCTGCACCCACTCGCAGGATGGGTCGGGTGGGGATGGGTGCATGGACCTCGGCCCCGGCGTTGCGCGGTGGCGGCCGCGGACATCGCGGTGGTCCGCCGGCGCTTCGCGCCGGGCCCGCGTGGACCGGCAGGTTTCGGTCGTTCAGGCGCGAGCTGGGATCTCGTCCAGACCGATCAGTCCGTGCCGTCGCCACCCCTTCAGGACGAGCCACGTGTGGGCCCGAGCCACGGCGGGAGCATCCTCGGCGGACCCGATCTTCCCCTTCCACCCCTCGAACCAGCGTCCCGAGGAAGCCGGATCCACCGCTCCCCCTTTCCTCGCCCGCCGCCCCGCATGGCGGCGGGCATTCAAGAGCACGTA